>JBOGJT010000427.1:0-4028 GCA_050745065.1 Terriglobia bacterium | reverse complement strand
CCCAGAATGGCCAGTAGATCCGCAACGGTTAATCCGCGGCACAGATTCGGTAAAGTCTGCATGTGATTGAACGAAGGCGTTCTGATGCGCGTGCGATACGAAACCGTGTTACCGTCGCTCACAAGATAATAGCCGTTGTTGCCCTTTGTTGCCTCAATGGCCCCCAGCGCTTCGCCAGGCGGCATCACCGGCCCCCAGCTCACTCCCAGAAAATGGGTGATGAGCGTCTCAATATCGTGCATCGTGTTGTCGGGCTTTAGCGGAGGCGCGGTGAGCGGATCAAATGATTTATAGGAACCTTCTGGCATATTGTTAACGCACTGCTCGATGATGCGAAGGCTTTGCCGCATTTCCTCGACGCGCACGACGGCGCGGTCATAGCAATCGCCGCGCGTGGCCGTGGGAATATCAAACTGATATTGCTCGTAGCCGCTGTACGGTTGTTTTTTGCGGAAATCCCATTCAAACCCGCAGGCACGAAGGTTCGGGCCTGTCACACCCCACTCAATCGCCTCGTCAACGCGGTACGCTCCCACGCCCACGGTGCGGGACTTGAAGATGCGGTTGCGCATCACTTCTTTGTCATATTCCGCGAGGCGAGGCGGAAAATACTTGATAAAGTCGCGGAACATTCCGTCCCAGCCCTTGGGAAGGTCCGCGGCCACACCGCCGATGCGGAACCAGTTCGGATGCATGCGCGCGCCGCAAATGGCCTCGATGATGCCGAAGGCGAGTTCGCGGTCGTTAAAGGTGAAGAATACGGGCGAAAGCTGCCCCAGGTCCTGCGCAAAGGTCCCGAACCAGACCAGGTGGCTAATAATGCGAAACAACTCCGCCAGCATCACGCGGATGGCCTGAGCGCGCGCGGGCACCTTGATGTTTCCCAGCTTCTCCACCGCGACCAGATACGCGAGGTTGTTCATCACCCCGCCGAGATAATCGATGCGGTCGGTGTAGGGAATATAGGTATGCCAGCTTTGCCGCTCCCCCATTTTCTCAGCGCCGCGGTGGTGGAAGCCGATTTCCGGCACGCAATCGAGAATCTCCTCACCGTCAAGCTGCAGCGCGATGCGGATCACGCCGTGCGTGCCTGGATGCTGCGGACCCACGTTCAAGAAGATGAAGTCGCTATTTTCGCTCCCCCGCTTCATCCCCCACTCTTCCGGCTTGAACTGCATGGCTTCCTGCTCGCGGTCTTCCTTCTCGGGCGACAATTGGAACTGGCCCATTTCGGTGGCGCGCGCCGGGTGATCTTTCCGCAGTGGATGCCCCACCCACGTCAGCGGCATCAGAATGCGAGTTAGGTGAGGATGGCCATCCACGGTGATCCCGAACATGTCCCACACTTCCCGCTCATACCAGTTCGCGCAGGGCCAGATATCCGTGATCGTAGGGATGTGCAGGTCGTCTGATTTCAGCGCAACCTTGATTCGGATGTACTCATTCCGGCCGTAGGAGAGCAGGTGGTAGACAATCGTAAAATCGCTTGCCGGTTGTCCTTCGCGATGGGTGCGAACGCGCTCGTCAATCGCGGTGACATCATAAAGCACCTTGTACGGTTCCGCGACCTGCGTTTTGAGGTGCTGAAGTACGGCGCGGACGTTATCACGCGGCGTCCAGAAGGTGGGAACTTCGTCGCAAGTCGATTGAACGCCAATCGACTCGGCGCCGAACTTTTCCTGAAGTTCGCTTAAAATTGTCGCGTTGGCAATCATTTGTGATGCAGAAAAAGTCGCAAAAACAAAAAGGCCGTCAGCTATCAGCCGTCAGCTTTAGGCAAACCCTACTACTTTTTTCCGCGGCGGGCCGGGAAAGAGCCGGTGCTAAATGGCACTTAGCTCCGGCGGTGGCGGAAAGTTGGCCATCCAATATCATTCGTTACGCCTCGCGGCTTTTTACACCGAATCCTGCGTGCGGAGGTACGTGGTTTTGCCACGTTCTTCGCGTTTCAAGTCCTTGTCGGCTTGCTGCGGAATCCGTTGGACCCCTTGCGGCCCCACCACCCAGCTCAGCGGCCGCCGCTCCGTTGCCACGGCCTTTTGCAGCAGCGTCAATCCATGCTCGAAGGCGTCGGGCCGCGGTGGGCAACCCGGAACATAAACGTCCACGGGAAGGAACTTATCCACACCCTGAACGACGCTGTAAATATCGTACATGCCGCCCGAATTGGCGCATGATCCCATCGAAATCACCCAGCGGGGCTCCATCATCTGCTCGTAAAGCCGCTGCACCACGGGGGCCATCTTAATAAAGCACGTTCCCGCAATCACCATCAGGTCCGCTTCGCGCGGCGTTCCGCGAATAACTTCGGCTCCAAAGCGCGCCACGTCGTATTTGCTGGTCAAACTCGTCGCCATCTCGACGAAGCAGCACGAGAGGCCAAACCCGAACGGCCAAACGGAATTCTTTCTGCCCCAGCCGAGCAAATCCTGCAAGCGCGAAAGCATCACGCTGCGCCGCACCTGCTCTTCAAATGCGGAGGGCTGTCTCCGCGCATCCTGCGGCGTACCCGGCTTGGTGATGGTCACTTCCATATTTGACGTGCCCTTGAGCGCTCTCAGAGAATCCGCCGCTCACTTCCGCGCCAACGCCGCGCCCTTCTTTTCACGGCGCGTCGTGCCGAAGTCCAAAGCACCCAACCGCCATAAATAAATCAGCGTCGCCACAAGGATGCCCACAAAAACTAAGATCTCCCAATAACCCGGCCAACCTACTTCCTTGGCGGAAACCGCCCAGGCAAAAATGAAAGCCGCCTCCAAATCGAAGACCACGAAAAACATGGCGATCATATAAAATCGCGCCGGAAAACGGACCCGCGCCGAGCCGGCGGAGGCAACCCCGCTTTCATAGGGCACTCCCGTTGCCCGCTCATTGTGACGCTCGCCGAGCAGAGATGACAACCCCAGCATCGCGGCGATCAAAATCACGACGAGAATGAAATAGAGGCCAATGGGCCAGACAGCCGTGCTCATTTTTCCTCGGCAACAACAAAACGTAATGCGGGGGTTCAGCCAGCCGTGCGTTCCGGAGCATGACCACCCGATAATTTTCGGGGGGCGCTAAGCTGTGGTCCCAGGCGGCCGCCGCCGACAACGTACAGGCTCTAGCAGGTTGCTGAAAGACCCCGAAGGCGTGTCATTCTGAGGAGCCGAAGGCGGTTCTGAGCGAAGCGAAGAAAGAATCTCGAAACTCATAGATTCAAAACAACGGCAGATTCTTCGCGTCGCTCAGAATGACACCTCAAAGGAGTTTTTCAGCAACCTGCCAGTGCGGGCCAACTCCCCATTGATCCAGGGTAAGATGCCACGCCGGAGGCCTGGGCGCATATCAAAAGATTACTAGTATAATGACCTTTGGCTTGGTTGTCCATGAATTTGAAAATCATTCGCGCTCGATATCTCACAATGAGATACAAATAAGGCGGAGCTCTGGAGGCGCCGCTATAAGTCACGGCCGGATTGAACCATGTTGAAAGCCCCCGCGCCAGTCATCCGCTCCAATCGCCGTTGGCCCTCCGCCACAGACGACGCCCTCGTGTAGTGTCCGCGGCAGGGCGCTTGGCTGATGCTTCCTTCAGCGCCTTCATAATCGCCGGGGTGGTTTCCGCCGGTTCGGGCCGGATCAGCAGATGGAAATACTCCGGCATCAGCACCCATCCGACCAGCAGAAAGTGCATCTCCTCAAGCCTTTGGACAAAGCAGCACCGAAAGCGCTCGGAGCGGAAAACTGGATTGCGGCGGTAGGTGCTGGCAGTCAGGAATTGCAGTTCACCCGGACAGTAAAAGCGATGATACAAGGGCATGGCGTGCAGGAGTATACTCCCTAGGAGCCCGGGCCCGAAAAGAAAATTCCTTCGGAATCGCAGACTCCCAAAGACAGGAGTCTGCGCCAGCCGGTGTTAGGGGGAACCAGTGAGCAAAAAGAAGGGACCGTCCGTTGCACTCAGTTTTATAGATATCCTGTTCGCAGTTGTGGTGGGGGTTGGCCTCACCAACGTTATAGGCAAGCCGTTGGTGGCCGATTTCCTC
>JBOGJT010000426.1:0-1528 GCA_050745065.1 Terriglobia bacterium | reverse complement strand
GCCGGATTGCCGGCTCAATGACGAATTTTGGCGGCCCGTCAATCCGATGTCGTGTCCTCCATGGCCTCGATGATAGTGGTTTTTTACCACAGCGGGCGCGGATCTCACGGAGGGCGAGTACATCGAGAAACGGGTATTGCCAAACCTTTTGCAAATCAATAAACTAAGCAGCATCTCATACGGTGGCGCTGGCGTCCCGGCGCTGCGTTCAAGTCCGAAGGAGGATCAGCGTGTCGAGCACAGCACAAGGCCCAGGGAGTGTGATACCACAAGGGGCGGCGGAATCCACCCCGGCGGAGCGCTGTTTTGGCGTGTTCACCGAGCCCGTCAAAACGTTTGCGTCGATTGCGCGCAAACCGGACTTCTGGACGCCGCTCATTGTGATGATGATCGTCTCGGTGGCCACGACGGAGATACTGTTGAACCGTGTGGGGATGGCGCAGATCATCCGGCGGTCTCTCGAGGTGAGCGGGCGCGCAAGTACGATGACATCCGAGCAGATTCAGCAGGCGGTCACCCAAGGCGCAAAGTTTGGCGCGGTCATCACGCAGATCATCGGATTCGTGAGTGTTCCGATCATCGTCCTGATCCTGGCGGCGGTGGGGATGTTTATCATGAAGCTGATGTTCGACAAACCCGTGGGTTTTAAGACCGCCTATTCCGCCACCGCTTACGCGAACCTGCCCATGTTTTTGGCGGGTATTCTTGCAATCATTGTGATTATCCTGGGAGACCCTGGGAGCATCAACCCGCGGAATATGACGCCCACCAACATCGGCTTCTTCCTCTCTCCGGACTCGGTTTCGCGGCCGCTGATGAGTATTGCGACGTCGATCGACTTCTTCAGCTTCTGGCTGATGGGGCTGCTGGGTATTGCGTTCGCATCTACGGCCGGCGGCAAGACCAAGCCGCGCACCGTCTTTTTCTGCTTCCTCGGATTGTGGGTGATCTACGTGCTCATCAAGACCGGCCTCGCGGCGATCTGACAGCTTGCAGAAAATCATCGAAAGGGTTTCGTTCTGAGGAGTTCTCATGTCGCTCTGCGCCACCCGCATAGCACGAAAACACGGTGTAGGGGCGCTGCTTGAGGCGCCCGGCATGGGCGGGCGCCTCAAGCAGCGCCCCTACGATGCACGCCACAACCCTTTTATTTTCAGCGCAGAACGACAACCAAAGGAAGCCTTTCCAGGGCCGGCAAAAGGCAGAAACAAGCAGTGGCAAGGGGTCCATCGCCCGTTGTCAACGATCGGTTGTCTATCGCAATAAACCGCTGACGGCGAACCCGAAACAGCGCAGGATAGCGCTACCCGCCTGAGGGATCAATTGGCCGATTTCAAATTTGAGATTCTCGCCCGCGACGCGGGGACGCGGGCGCGGCTGGGACGCATTTCTACGCCGCACGGAATCGTGGAAACACCCGCCTTTATGCCGGTGGGTACCGGCGGCACGGTGAAAGCCGTGACGCAATCGCACCTCGAAGAGTTAGGCGCTGGACTCATCCTCGCCAACGCCTACCATCTCTATTTGA
>JBOGJT010000425.1:0-13729 GCA_050745065.1 Terriglobia bacterium | reverse complement strand
CGGCGTCCCGGGGGAAGCTGTTCTATCGTTTGGCTCAACAGGCTGTGCAAGTAGACCCGGCTCCATTCGCAACTTTGATCAAACCACAACCTGTTGGGGTTGGTGGCGTCAAGTAAATACCCCTATTGATAGATGACAGCCGATCTCAGGTGTGAGGTTCCAGAACTCCTCACATCGACCGAGCGCAGGCTGACTACTGAAACCTGTTTTTTTGCGTGGAGTCGCATATCGTGTTGAGCCCCGAAGAGCGCCAGGAGATCGAAGTCGAGTTGGCGCACTATCCCACCAAGCAAGCGGTCTGTATCGACGCGATGAAAATCGTGCAGAAGCACCGCGGCTGGGTTTCGGATGAAAGCCTGAGGGATATCGCCGCGATGCTCGAAATGACGCCCGATGATCTCGATGGCGTGGCCACGTTCTACAACCTGATCTATCGCAAGCCTGTGGGGCGGCATGTGATCTCCGTTTGCGACAGCGTAAGCTGCTGGATTATGGGCTATGAGCGTTTACGCGACGCGTTGAAGAGCCGGCTGGGCGTGAAGATGGGCGAGACCACGGCGGACGGACGTTTCACGCTGATTCCCATTGTCTGCCTGGGTGCGTGCGACCACGCGCCAACGCTGCTGGTGGATCAGGACTTGCATCACGACGTGGACCCCCAGAAGCTTGATAGTGTTTTGGAGAAGTATAAGTAAGATTGCTTTATTGATCCATTGAGTCATTGAATCAATACCTGGCTCCGGCACGTTTCAAATCGTGGGCCCGCCGGGCTTGGCCCCAATGACTCAATCGGTCAATGATGCAATGGTTCAATGATTAAGCCATGGAAAAGGTCCTCACCAAAAGCATTCGGCCTGACCTTTCATATGTTGACGTCCATGCGTATGAGGCGGCGGGAGGCTACCAGGGATTGCGCAAGGCGCTGACGATGACGCCGGCCGAAGTCGCCGGCGCGGTGAAAAACTCCAATTTACGGGGCCGCGGCGGCGCTGGCTTTCCCACGGGTATGAAGTGGAGCTTCGTTCCGATGGAAGACGACGTGCCGCATCCCAAGTACATCGTAGCCAACGCCGACGAGATGGAGCCCGGAACGTTTAAGGACCGGTGGTTGATGGAAGGCGATCCGCACCAGTTGGTGGAGGGGATGATTATCGCGGGCTACGCCATCCAGGCGGACGTGGCTTACATTTTTATTCGCGGTGAATACTATCTCTCGGAAGAGAGGCTGAAACGGGCCATCGCCGAGGCGTATCAGAAAAATTATCTGGGCAAGAACATTCTAGGCTCGGGATTCAACCTGGAGATGATTGTGCACATGAGCGGCGGCCGCTACATGTGCGGAGAAGAGACGGGTTTGCTGAACGCGCTCGAAGGCAAACGCGCCAACCCGCGTACCAAGCCGCCGTTTCCCCAGGTTTCCGGACTCTTTGGCAAGCCCACAATTGTGCAGAATGTTGAGACGTTGTGCAACGTTCCGCACATTGTGGTGAACGGTCCCGACTGGTTCAAGGGCCTGAGCTACACACAGGACGCCGGAACAAAAATTTATGGTGTGAGCGGCAAGGTAAAACGGCCGGGAGTATGGGAGCTGCCGATGGGCACTACGATCCGCGAGCTTCTGGAGGTACACGCGGGCGGGATGCAGGACGGGGTCAAGTTTCGCGGCTTGCTTCCCGGCGGGGCGTCAACCGACTTCTTGGTGGAAGAGCATCTTGATCTCAAGATGGATTTTACCGATGTGGCGAAGGCAGGCAGCCGCATGGGGACCGGCACGATGATTATTCTGGACAACCAGACGTGCCCAGTGGGCATGGTCGCCAACCTCACGCACTTTTTTGCTCAGGAGTCCTGCGGCTGGTGTACGCCCTGCTGGAGCGGCCTCTCGTGGGCGGAAAAGGCGCTTTACGCGCTTGAGGAGGGTCAGGGCCAGGGCGCGGATCTCGAGCATCTTGCGTTTATCACCCGGCTATGCGCGCCTGGGAACACGTTTTGCGCGCTTGCGCCGGGAGCCGCCGAGCCCCTGCAGAGCGCTTTGAAGTTTTTCCGGGCCGACTTCGACCGGCACGTCGCCGAGAAACGATGTCCCTGGAGATCGCAATGACCAAGTTTTACGTCGACAATCGCGCGGTGGAAGCGCATCCGGACCAGAGCGTGCTTCAGGCGTGCCTGACCCTCGGCTACAACCTGCCGTACTTTTGCTGGCACCCGGCGCTGGGGTCCGTGGGCGCGTGCCGGCAATGCGCCATCAAGCAGTTCCGGGATGAAAAGGATGCGAACGGAAAAATCGTCATGTCTTGCATGACGCCGGTTGCCGAGGGGATTCGTGTTTCAATCGCCGATCCGGAAGCCCACGCTTTCCGCGCGTCGATTGTCGAAGGGCTAATGCTGAATCATCCTCATGATTGCCCCGTCTGCGACGAGGGCGGCGAGTGCCACTTGCAGGATATGACGGTGATGACGGGCCACGATTACCGCCGGTTCCGCTTCAATAAGCGAACCTTTCATAACCAATACCTGGGTCCGCTGGTGAACCATGAAATGAACCGCTGTATTCAATGCTACCGCTGCGTGCGCTATTACCGGGAATACGCGGGAGGCCGTGACTTCAACCAATACTCCATACGCAATCTGGTTTATTTTGGAAGGCAGGAAGAGGGAGTGCTGGAAAGCGAATTTGCCGGCAACCTCGTTGAGATCTGCCCAACGGGTGTGTTCACCGATAAAACGCTCAAGAAGCATTACACCCGCAAGTGGGACCTGCGGATGGCGCCGTCCGTTTGCGTCCACTGTGCGGTGGGGTGCAACACGACGGCGGGCGAGCGTTACGGCCTGCTGCGCAGGATTGTGAATCGCTACAACGGTGACGTAAATGGATACTTCCTCTGCGACCGGGGGCGCTTCGGCTACGAGTTTGTAAATAGCGAAAAGCGTGTGCGCGAGCCACTCCTGCGAAAGGACGGAAAACTTCAGGCGGCCGCCAAACCAGCCGCCCTCGATCATTTGCGTGGACTGCTTGCCGCGGGGAAGGTGATAGGCATTGGCTCGCCCAGGGCATCGCTCGAGGGGAATTACGTTCTTCGCTCCGTGGTCGGCCCCGAGCGCTTCTTCGCCGGGGTGGCGGACGGAGAGCATCGCTTAACGGCGTCCATGCTTACGATCTTGCAGCGCGGCCCCGCGCGCACACTTTCGCTGCATGAGATGGAGCTTTCCGACGCCGTGCTCGTGCTCGGCGAGGACGTCACTCAAGTAGCGCCCATGATGGCTTTGGCTTTGCGCCAGTCGGTGCGGCAGAAGCCGTTCGAGCAAGTCCAAAAATTGAAGATTCCGCTTTGGCTTGACCACGCTGTCCGCGAGGCCGTGCAGGATCAGCACGGACCGCTCTTCATCGCCACACCGCAAGCCACCAAACTCGATGACGTGGCTACAGAGACTTATCGCGCCGCGCCCTGCGACGTGGCGCGGCTGGGATTCGCTGTAGCCCACGCGCTCGAGGGCAGCGCGCCGGAGGCGCCTGGACTTTCGCACGAGTTAGGCGGACTGGCGGCGCGCATCGCGCAGGCCCTCAAAGACGCGAAGCGGCCCCTGATCGTTTCGGGTCCCAGTTTGAATGACGAAGCGGTGATCCGCGCGGCCGCGTGCGTGGCGGGCGCGTTGCGCCGGGCCGGCAAGCCCGCCGGGTTGAGCTTCGTCGCGCCAGAATCGAACAGTTTTGGGCTTGGGCTGATGGGCGCGCGTCCGCTCGCCGAAGCCGTCGAAACCGTCAAGCGAGGTGAGGCGGAGACGGTGATCATCCTCGAAAACGATCTCTACCGGCGCGCTCCGCAAAGCCAGATCGACGATCTGCTTGATACGGCCAAGCACGTTATTGTACTCGATGCATTGATGAACCCTACCGTGGCCAGGGCCGAAGCCGTTTTACCCGCCGGAACCTTCGCCGAGTCTGATGGGACGCTCGTCAGCAGCGAAGGTCGCGCGCAGAGATTCTTCCAGGTTTTCGTTCCATCGGGAGAGATTCAGGCAAGCTGGCAGTGGCTGCGCGATGCGATGCTCGCGGCCGGCCGGCGCGAAGCCGCGGCCTGGGAGCGTCTCGATCACGTGGAGGCGGCGATGGCGCAAGCGCTGCCGGCGCTTGCGGGAGCAGCGCAAGCGGCGCCTTCCGCTGCATTTCGCGCGGCGGACTCGAAGATCCCCCGCGAGCCGCATCGCTACAGCGGGCGCACGGCGATTCATGCCGGCATTAACGTCAGCGAGCCGAAGCCGCCCGAAGATTTTGATACTCCGCTTTCGTATACGATGGAAGGTTATCCGGACCAGCCGCCCTCGCCGCTGATTCCTTTCTTCTGGTCGCCGGGATGGAATTCGATCCAGGCGGTGAACAAGTTTCAGGAAGAAATCGCTGGCCCGTTGCGCGGAGGCGATGCGGGCGTAAGGCTGATCGAGCCGGGGCAGGGAACGAGTGAGGCGGGCGCCATCCCGGATGCGTTCGCCACAAAACCCGATGAGCGCTTGCTCGTGCCGCTCTATCATATTTTCGGCTCGGAAGAAATGAGCCACCAGGCGCCTGCGGTTGCGGAGCTCGCGCCCAAGAGCTACGCCGCGGTAAACGCGGCGGACGCCGCGCAGTTTCAACTGAAGGACGGAGATGAGGCGGTGGTGAGTGTAAACGGAACGTCTCTGCGCCTTCCGGTACGCGTCCGGCCGGAAATCCCTGCGGGTGTTGCCGGGTTGCCGGTGGGACTGGCGGGCGGTGAATGGCTGAACCTGCCGGCGTGGGGAAAGATCGCAAAAGCCTAAGCGGGTCCAGGGTTGGACCAGGGCTGTTTTGGGGGTGAGCTTCCAGCAGTCCGGATTATTCACCGCTCGCCGGACCGTAGAGAGGGTGGCGGGACTTTAACCCCGGTGACAACCGGCCACGGCCAACGGGAAAACCTGCGGATTGTATGAGAGAAATCATCATCCACATCATCACCGTGATTCTGGTTCTTTTCGTCGCACTCAACCTCGCGGCGGGATTGGTCTGGGTGGAGCGCCGCCTGCTGGCGCTATGGCAAGACCGCTATGGGCCGAACCGCGTGGGGCCGTTCGGTATCATGCAGGTTGCGGCGGACACGATTAAGTTGTTTTTTAAGGAGGACTGGATTCCTCCCTTTGCCGACAAATGGGTGTTCATCCTCGCGCCGGCCATCGTGATGCTCACCGCGCTGATGTCGTTCACCGTGCTTCCCTTCGCACCGCACATCCAGATTACGGACCTGAACATCGGTTTGCTGTTTGTGCTGGCGATGTCGTCCCTGGGTGTGTATAGCGTGGTGCTGGCGGGTTGGTCTTCCGACAACAAGTATTCGCTGCTCGGCGGATTGCGGGCTGCCTCGCAAATGCTCAGCTATGAAGTCTTCATGGGCATCGCGTTGATGGGCGTCGTGCTCATGACCGGATCGTTCAGCTTGCGAGCCATCGTCGAGGCGCAGCAGAAGATCTGGTTTATTATTCCGCAGTTTCTTGGCTTCGTGCTCTTCTTCATTGCCGGAGTCGCGGAGACGCGGCGCCTGCCGTTTGATATCCCCGAAGCGGAGAGCGAGCTCGTGGCCGGGTTCCACTCCGAATATTCCGGCATGAAGTTCGGCATGTTTTTTATCGGTGAGTACGTGGGCGTGACGCTGGTTTCCGCGCTGATCGCCATTCTGTTCTTCGGGGGATGGCTGGGGCCGTGGCTGCCGCCGGTGGTGTGGTTTCTGATCAAAATGTTTTTTTTCATCGGCTTATTTATTCTCCTCCGCGCTTCGCTGCCGAGGCCAAGGTTTGATCAGTTGATGTCCTGGGGATGGAAGATTATGCTGCCGCTGGCGCTGGCGAATCTTCTGGTGACGGGCGCGATTGTGCTGGCGGTGCGCTAGGCGGGTTCGAAAGAAGAAGGATGATAGCTCAATGTTAAGTGTGATCCGAACTTTGTGGCACGTCTTCCTGCACGCCTTCCGCAAGCGGGTCACGATCCAGTATCCGGAGCAAAAACCGTACATGGCGCCCCGCTCCCGCCACCGGATTATTCTCTCGCGCGACCCGGACGGTGGCGAGCGCTGCGTGGCCTGCTACCTTTGCGCCGCCGTGTGCCCGGTGGATTGCATCGCCCTGCAGGCGACCGAAGACGAAACGGGACGGCGTTACCCGGAGTTTTTCAGGATCAATTTTTCGCGCTGCATCTTTTGCGGTTTCTGCGAGGAGGCGTGCCCGACGTACGCAATCCAGCTGACTCCCGATTTTGAGATTTGCGAATTTGACCGGCAAAACCTGGTCTACGAGAAAGAAGACCTGATGATCAGCGGACCCGGCAAGTATCCCGATTACAATTTCTGGCGGGTGGCGGGCGTTGCAATTGGCGGAAAAAGCAAGGGACAGTCTGAGCGCGAGGACCCGCCCACGGATTTGCTCAGCCTCTTGCCGTAGTGCGCGATACGGCAGCTGACACGGTCGTGGTCGTTACGGCGGGGACGCCTCCCAAGGTGTTGTTGCCCTCAGGCTTTTCCCGGCGAGCCGGCCGGGCTCAATCCGTGTGTGGCTGCGCACCGGGCGACGCAGGATCTTAGGCGGGGTTGGCTGGGATTTCGTATGCACGTCTTATTCTACATTGCCGGAGCGGTGGCGATCTTCGCCACGCTGATGATGCTGACGCGCTTGAACGCGGTGCACGCGCTGCTCTATCTCATTGTTTCGCTTCTCGCCGTGGCGGTGGTTTTTTTCACGATTGGCGCTCCATTTGTGGCGGCGCTCGAGGTCATTATTTATGCGGGCGCAATCATGGTGCTTTTCGTGTTTGTCGTGATGCTTCTCAATATGGGCCGGCGGCAGATCGAGCAGGAGAAATCCTGGCTGCATCCCGACATGTGGGCGGGGCCGGTCATTTTAGCAATTATCTTGATCGTTGAAGTTGCGTTTCTGGTCGCACACCCGTCCGGCGCCGTGATGGGCGCGGCCAAAATCAGCCCGAAACAAGTGGGCATCGATCTCTTCGGACCTTACTTGATCGGAGTGGAATTGGCATCTTTCCTGCTTCTCGGCGCGTTGGTGGGCGCTTACCACCTGGGAGCGCACAAGCTGGCGAGGGCGGAGAAGTAATGGCCACTATGCCGATGAACCAAGGGTTGATGCTGGCGGGCATTCTGTTCGCGCTGGGGTTGGTGGGGCTGCTGGTGCGGCGCAACCTGATGCTGATGTTGATGTCGATCGAGGTCATGCTGAATGCTTCGGGGCTCGCCTTCGTGGTGGCGGGCTCGCGATGGATGGAGGCCGACGGCCAGGTCATGTTTATCTTTATTCTAGCCAGCGCCGCCGCTGAAGTTGCCGTGGGTCTGGCGCTGCTCCTGCGCTTGTACCATGAGCACCAGTCGCTTGATGCAGACACCTTCAGTGAGATGAGGGGTTAACGTGTTCCATTTGTTATGGCTGGTTCCGGCTCTTCCGTTCGCCGGCGCGTTCGTGCTGATCGTCTTCGGCCCGCGCATGGCAAGCCGCGCCGTGGCCATCATCGGCCCGGGCGTGATCGCCGCATCGGCCGTCATTACAATCTTAATCACCATCGCCTTTCTCAGAAACCCTCCCCCGAACCACGCGTACACGCAGGATCTGTGGACGTGGTTTGATGTGGGCGGCTTCCACCCGCACATCGGCCTCTATCTCGACGCCCTGTCCCTGCTGATGTCGCTCGTGGTCACGTTCGTCAGCTTTCTGATTCACTGGTACTCCACGGAATTTATGGAGGGCGACGAAGGTTACAGCCGGTTCTTCGCCTACATGAACCTCTTTGTCGGCTCGATGCTCGTCCTCCTGCTCGGCAACAACCTGCTTCTGCTCTTCCTCGGTTGGGAAGGCGTGGGGCTTTGCAGCTACCTCCTGATCGGGTTCTGGTATACCGACGCGGCGAACGGGCGCGCCGCGCGCAAGGCGTTCTACGTCACGCGCGTGGGCGACACCGCGATGACCCTTGGGCTTCTGCTTCTCTTTACTCATCTCGGAACGCTGAATATTCAAGACCTGATGCACCGAGCGGCGCTCGCGTGGCCGGTGGGTTCGTCGCTCGCCGTCTGGGCGGGATTCCTGCTGCTTGGCGGCGCAGTGGGCAAATCCGCGCAGCTTCCGCTGCAGACCTGGCTGCCCGACGCGATGGCCGGCCCTACGCCCACCAGCGCCTTGATCCACGCGGCCACCATGGTGACGGCGGGCGTCTACCTTATTGCGCGCACGCACGTGCTGTACGCGCTCGCGCCCGCCGCGCAAATGGCCGTAGCTATTGTCGGCATCGCCACGCTTCTTCTCGCGGGATTCGCCGCGCTCACGCAGTGGGACATCAAGAAGATTCTCGCTTACTCCACGGTCAGCCAGATTGGTTACATGTTCCTCGCGCTCGGCGTGGGCGCCTGGTCGGCGGCCATTTTTCACTTCATGAGCCACGCCTTCTTCAAGTCCCTTCTCTTTCTCGGCGCGGGCATCGTGATCAACGCCTGCCATCACGAACACAGCATTTTCAAGATGGGCGGATTGCGCAAGCATCTTCCCGTTGCCTTCTGGACATTTTTGATCGCCGGATGCTCACTCGCGGGTTTGCCGCTGGTGACGGCCGGATTTTATAGCAAGGGTCTCATTATTTTTCAGACGCAGGCGGCCAGCCACGGCGCGATGACACTTTGGGTTCTAGCGGTGATTGGCGTGCTCCTGACCTCGTTGTACACGTTCCGCATGATCTTCGTCACGTTCTTTGGCGAGGCGCACGGCCAGGTCGAGCACCGGCCGCGCTTCTCGATGAAGATACCCTGCATCGTTCTCGCTGTGCTGTCGATTGGCGGCGGCTGGTTCGAAACGCCCCGCTACCTGGGCGGCGTGCACCTTTTGACAGACTTTCTTCACAGCGCGTTGCCGGTGGCGACGGCCGTGCGCGCGGGAGCCATGTCGGACCTTGCCTCCGAGTTGTGGGTGACGCTGGCGTTCGTCGTGGGCCTCCTCGTGACGTATTACCTCTATCTGGTGCGGCCGAGTGTCGTGGAATCGCTCACCGCGCCCGCCATTTCCAAAGCCCTGCACCAATTCTGGTTTTCCGATTGGGGCATGGACTGGCTTTACGATCACCTGTTCGTGCGGCCCATCATCTGGTTTGCGCGCGTGGATAAAGGTGATTTTGTCGACGGCTTCTACAACGGCTGCGCCGCGCTGAGCCGCGGGTTTTATCGCGGTCTCAGAACGACCGAGACCGGGCGCGTCCGGTGGTACGCCGCCGGGATCGTGTTTGGCTCGGTGGTCTTCGTGGCGATTGTACTTCTGGTGTGAGCGTTCTCGTGGCGCAGACTTCCGCTGGTGAAGTCTGCGGCTTTTGGCGCGCCCGGCAGTGTAGCGCGGAGTTGTTTTGTAACTCCGCGGCTTGTGCCCAACGACGCGGTGAAAAGCCGCAGAGTTTCTGGACAACGAAATTCTGCGCTACTCGCTTTTGACGCGCCGGGTGCGCGCCGCGGGTTCAATTAGTCCGTTGTTTTGAGATGCAACCATGATTCTTGTCTGGCTCATCGGAATTCTTCTCGTTGCTGGTGCACTAGCTTGGCTTGCCGGCCGCTGGTCGAAGGCCCTGCCGCGCTGGATATCGCTTATCGCGGTGTCGATTGACTTCGTTCTAGGCTTGGTTCTCTGGAGCCGTTACGCGGGCGAGGTACACCTCTATCCGCACCACGCCTGGGTCGAGCAGGTGAATTGGTCCTGGGTGCCGCAGCTTGGCATTCGCTTCCATCTTGCGCTCGACGGGCTTAGCCTTTTGATGCTGATGCTGACGTTTTTACTGGGCATCATCTCCGTGCTCGCTTCCTGGCGGGAAATCCAGCAGGGGGTTGGGTTCTTCCACCTGAATTTGATGTGGATTCTGGCCGGAATCTCGGGCGTCTTCCTTGCCACAGATCTCTTCCTGTTCTACTTCTCGTGGGAGCTCATGCTGGTTCCCATGTTCCTCCTGATCGCCATCTGGGGGCACGAAAAGCGCAACTACGCGTCGATGAAGTTTTTCATTTTTACCCAGCTCAGCGGCCTGCTGATGCTGATCGCGATTTTATCGCTTTACTTCATCCATCACCACTTGACCGGCGTCTATACGTTTGAGTACGAAGACTTGCTGGGTACGCATCTTTCACCGCACGTCGAGCTGCTGATCATGCTTGGTTTCTTCGTGGCCTTTGCCGTGAAGCTGCCTATGTTTCCGCTGCACACGTGGCTACCCGATGCGCATACTGAGGCGCCGACAGCGGGCAGTATTGTGCTCGCGGGGCTGCTTTTGAAAACCGGAGCCTATGGGTTGATCCGCTTTGTGATGCCGCTGTTTCCTCACGCGGCGCACCAGTTCGCCCCGATTGCGATGGTGCTGGCCGTGATTGGAATTATCTATGGCGCCGTCCTTGCATTTGGCCAGACCGATATTAAGAGGCTCGTGGCTTACACCAGCGTCAGCCATTTGGGTTTCGTGCTGCTGGGTATTTTTGTGGGGAACATTTGGGCGCTTGACGGCGCGTTGCTCGGGATGATCGCGCACGGCATTTCAACCGGCGCCCTCTTTATGATTTGCGGCCAGGTGCAGGAGCGCACGAACACGCGCGAAATGAGCCGCCTGAGCGGCTTGTGGACCACCGTTCCCCGGCTGAGCGGGGCCAGTATGTTCTTTGCCATGGGATCCATGGGTCTGCCGGGTTTGGGTGATTTTGTGGGTGAGTTTTTGGTCTTGATCGGTACGTATGAAGCCCACCTCATCGGACTGACCATCGCCACGACGATTGGGATTTTGCTTTCGACGCTTTACGCGCTGCGCTTTATCCAGCGCGCGTTTCAGGGTCCCAATTCCAATAACTGGAAGGTGCAAGATCTGGTCCCGCGCGAAGTCGTGATGCTCATCCCCATGGTTGTGATTCTGATCTGGCTGGGCGTTTATCCACAGCCGGTGTTTAACATTTTCAACCAGTCAACGGCCGTGACGATGTACCTGAGCCCGACGCCGCAGGCGCTGTCGCCGGCGGCCGCGCTCCACCACGGTGTCCCGACGCAGGTTCATCGCTTTATGCCGGAAAACGTGGACGGGCTTGCCATGCGGCGCGTCCTAAGTCGGCGATGGGATTTTGCTGTAGCGGCACTCGCTGAGCGCGAAAATGACGGCCAGAGGCCGCCGCTGCAGAGTCGAACGCCGCTAACTTATGGCGCCATGCATCGTTGCGCTGAAACCGCGCGGAGCTAAACCGGAGATAACTTTTGAGCGCTACAGATTTATTCACATTGCTGCCCCTCCTGATCCTGGGTGGCGCTTCGATCGTGGTGATGGTGGTCATCGCCATACGCCGCAGCCACGCGCTTTCGCTCGCTCTCACACTCATTGGCTTGGCAGCCGCTTTCGCGTCCCTCTTCTGGGTGGCGCCGCACGCGCCCGCGCAAGTATCCTCTCTGCTGATTATTGATAAGTACGCCCTGTTTTACATGGGGCTCGTGATTGCCGCCACGTTTGCGGTTGCCCTGCTGTGTCACGGCTATTTTGAGCGCCACGAAGGTAACCCCGAGGAACTCTACGTATTGCTGCTCATTGCGGTGCTCGGGTCCGCGGTGCTGGTGGCGAGCAGCGATTTCATCTCCTTCTTTCTTGGCCTTGAGCTGCTGAGCGTCGCTCTCTACGCGCTCACCGCCTATCTGCGCACGCGACGGCTCCCGCTCGAGGCGGGAATTAAATACCTGATCCTGGCCGCGGCGGCATCTTCGTTTTTGCTCTTTGGTATGGCGCTGGTGTATAGCCAGCTTGGCACCATGGACTTTGCTAGAATCCGGGAATTGATTTTAAGCTCACCCGGCGCGAACCATGCCATCCTGCTTGCCGGCACGGCGCTAATCATCACGGGATTCGGCTTTAAGCTGGCCCTGGTTCCGTTTCACCTGTGGACGCCCGACATTTACGAGGGCGCGCCCGCGCCCGTCACCGCGTTCGTCGCCACGGTTTCCAAAGGCGCAATGTTTGCGCTTCTCCTGCGCTATTTTTCATGGTCGGGTTCGCACCATATGGGCGCGGTGTTCCTGGTGTTTACCATCATTGCCATTGCCTCAATGGTTGCCGGAAATGTGCTGGCGATGATGCAGGATAACGTGAAGCGGATCCTTGCGTATTCCTCGATCGCCCACATGGGCTATCTGTTGGTCGCGTTCCAGGCGGGGGGCAAGCTGGCGGCGCAGGCGGTGGCGTTCTACCTGGTGGCCTACTTTATTACCACCATCGGGGCGTTCGGCGTTATCAGCGTGATGTCAGACGGGAAGCGGGATGCAGACGATATCTCCGATTACCGCGGCCTCTTCTGGCGGCGCCCTGTGCTGGCGGCGGTCTTCACCGCAATGCTGCTGTCGCTCGCGGGTATTCCGCTTACGGCAGGCTTTGTCGCCAAGTTCTACGTCATCACGGCCGGCACGTCCGCCGCGATCTGGCTGCTCGTTTTTGTTCTCATTATCTCGAGCGTCTTCGGCCTTTACTATTACCTCCGCGTGCTGGTGGCCATGTATTCCGGATTATCCCACGGGCACGGCGAAGAAGCGGAAGGCGCCGCCGGCTCCTCCCTCGTCCCGAAACTATCTCTCAGCGGCGGGGTTGTGCTTGCCGTGCTCACCATCCTGCTCGTCTGGGTAGGAGTTTACCCATCCACCCTTTTCCACATCGTTCACGCCACAGTAGCTGTCGTGCTCTGAGGGCCAGCGCCGCGGGTAACCGGTACCCGTGCCGATAGCGATCGCAAGCTGCTCGCGTCTGTTCTTAGGGCGTCGTTCCTGGTCCTGTGACCCTTTGGATCAACATCCGCATAAAGGAGTCCTCAGGATAAGTTTTGAGCTCCTCCTTCATAACACTGAGCGCGTCGTCGTATTGATGGGTGCGAATGTAGAGTAGCGCCAGCCTCTTGTACAAGCGGGGAGAATAGGGATTTAATGCGATCCCCCGCTTCAGAATCGAGATAGCGCTCGCCGTCTCGCCGCAGCGGTCGAGCAGCTCCGCCTCGAGCTCAAAGTCGGAACTGAGCGTTGACCCATTCGCAATCGCGAGACCCAGGTTCTCCTTTGCTGCTGTGATGCCTTCGGGGGATCCCTTGGCCAGATCTCTCCGGGCGAGCGAGGAAAGAATGATGGGATTGTGCGGTTGCTGTGGAGCAAGCTGGTCGAGCAGATCTTCATACTTCGTCCTATATTCTGGATTTTTAGCGGCAAGTTCTCCGTAAGCCCGGAACAAAACTATGGGAGGCGGAGCCGTCTTCCTTCCGGGGATGGCGTCGAGATGAACAAGGTCCGGAAGTGCAGAGGTTGTTTGTTGAAACGCGGCTGGCGGAAATGGTTCGCCAACGTAAGCAATAATACGATGGTTGGTAAGCGCCGAGTGGGCAATGCGCGGCACGTTCTGCTGCGGCATGTGGCAGCCAACACAATTGTCAGGCGGCGAGCGCCGGAGCCGCTGGGCAAGGGCCAAAGTGCAGCTATGTTCCGTGTGGCAACTCAAGCACTTTTTACGGTAATAGGCAGGCGCTTGCTCCGGGGACGGCTGAACGTGAGGATCGTGGCACGTGATGCAGCTCATCTTCCCGCCGCTCGCGCGATAGCACTTGCTCAGGATCATGAGCTCATAGTGTTGCAACAGAGGCGAGTGCGGAGGCGATGCGCGGGTGAACGGAACGGCAAATATCGCTACGGTCCTATCCAGCGGCGT
>JBOGJT010000424.1:0-8209 GCA_050745065.1 Terriglobia bacterium | reverse complement strand
CGTTATAACGAGCCGCTCATCCGGCAAGACAAAAAAATCCAAGGCCCCGTTTAACGGCACGGCCCAATTTTGAAAAAGCGGCCGTGCCCTCCTGACGGTTGAACCGAGCTTCATGAATCATTCGGGTTTAAGTACCGCCAAAGGGAGTATAACCTACTGAGGATTACGCATTATAGTGGCCGCTTTCGCCGCAGCGGCGCTCTCTGAGAAGGTGTGAAAAAATTTGAATCTGTCATGCTGAGCGTAGCGAAGCATCTGCTTTTTGTTGGGATCAAAAGGGCCAGATTCCTCGCCTTGCTCGGAATGACACCGCTGGCCGATTTTTTCACAGCTTCTGATCTCCGGAAAACCGGCGGCCGGAGGCTGCCGCTACAATATTTGATGTCACCCTAACGTGCACTTCTCATTGAAACACCATGCCACCTATCCGCCTCATGATCCTCTGGCATATGCATCAACCGTACTATAAAGACCTGGTTGAGGACCGCTATGCCATGCCCTGGGTTCGCCTCCATGCGCTTAAGGACTACTATGGCATGGTCGCCATGCTCGAAGAGTTCCCCTCCGTTCACATGACGTTTAATCTTGTTCCGTCGCTCGTTTCCCAGCTCCTCGATTATGCCGGCGGCGCCGCCCACGAAGACGCATACGAGATGGCCTTTAAGCCGGTTATGGAGATGTCGCCGGAAGACAAGCAAGTGCTCGTGAAGTATGCCTTTCAAATCAATCACGAAAATCTTCTCAGCCGCCATCCGCGTTTCTGGGAACTCTTCCAGAAAGCGAAAGGCTCGGGCTCGGAGCCCAGCGCTGACCTGATCCCGGCATCTCAAGAAATACTTGACCTTCAAGTCATTTCTCAAGTCGCATGGTTCGACGAAATCTATCTTTCCCACGACCCGGAGATCAATGCGCTCGCGGCGCGCCAGCGAAACTATACCGAGGAAGACAAGGCAAGGCTTCGCGCCAAAGAAATTGAAATAATTAAAGCAACACTTGAACAATATCGCGCTGCGTCGGAGAGCAGCCAGATCGAAATCTCGACCTCTCCGTTCTATCATCCGATCCTTCCCCTCGTTTGCGACAGCCAAACCGGCGCCGAGTCCTCTCCCGGATTGCCGCTGCCCCGCCAGCGTTTCCAACATCCGGAAGACGCCCGCGCCCAGCTCCGGGAAGCCGTGAAGCTCCATCAGAGAGTGTTCGGACAAAAGCCCGTGGGACTGTGGCCCAGTGAAGGGAGCGTGTCGGACAAAGCTCTGCGCCTCGCCTGCGAAGAGGGATTCGCTTGGGCGGCGACGGATGAGGGCGTGCTCGGCCGGTCGCTCGGCACGTTTTTCCATCGTAACAGCGACGGAACGACGCAGGATGGGCGCCGTCTTTATACGCCATACCGGCTGGCGCTCGACGGCGAGTCGATCGCGCTCTTCTTCCGCGACCACCAAATCTCGGATCTCATCGGCTTCGTCTACGCGCGCATGGACCCGCAAGCGGCGGCGGAAGACTTGGTGAACCGCATTCGCGCTGCCGCCCGCAGCGCGCCGGACCATCCGGCCGTCGTCTCGGTGATTCTCGATGGCGAAAACGCGTGGGAGTATTACCCGGCCAACGGGCGGGAGTTCCTCAAGCGCTTCTATGCATTGCTTGCCTCGCAGCCGGACATTCAGGCGCTGACGCCCACTGAAATCCTGGCGGCCACGGAGCCCGATCCCCTGCCGCATCTGACCCCCGGCTCGTGGATTAACGGGAACTTCAACGTGTGGATCGGCGCCGAGGAAGACAACCGTGCGTGGGACCTGCTCGAGGATGCTCGCCGTTTTCTGGCCGCGAATGAGGAGAAGCCCGGACTCGCGCCAAACGCCATTGAGATGGCGCGGCAGGAACTTTATATCGCCGAAGGGAGCGATTGGTGCTGGTGGTACGGCCCGGAGCATTCAACCGCTAACGACGAAGAATTTGACCACCTTTACCGCAAGCACCTGAGCAACATCTACCGGCTGCTCGGCGCCGCGGCGCCGGACGAGCTGGCCGTGCCCATCAAGCGTCCGCGCACCGGCGGGTACAATATCCCGCCCAGCGATTTTATCTCCCCCGTGATCGACGGCCGCGAAACCACTTATTTCGAGTGGCTCGGCGCGGGCGTTTACATGCCTGACCGGCGCTCGGGATCGCTACACGGCTCGAGTGGATATATCCATGAACTCTTTTACGGTCATGACGATAGAGCGATATTCATAAGGCTTGACTTGAAGGATGAGTTCGTACAGAAGCATGCTGATTTTCAAATTCGGCTTAATCTCAGCGGCGAGAGCCAAGCCCGCGTCTACATCACCGTGGCGGGCAGACACCTTAACGACGTCGAGTTTTGGCGTGGTGATCGGTGCGTCGAGTTCCCCAGCGAGACCGGTGAAGGCGTGAGGGTGGCTTACCAAAGCACGCTCGAGGTAGGCTTGGATTACTCCACTCTCGGATTCCAACCGCGTCAGGAAACCAGCCTTCAGGTTTCCTTATGGGTTGACCAACTGCCCGTGCAAGTTCTTCCGCGCGAAGGCCGGCTGAATCTCGAATTGTCCGAGGGCGTCGTAAGTTGGTAAGCAGGCGCGGCGAGCCCTCCGTCAACGCCGTTTGTAGGGGCGCTGCTGGCTCAATGCTGTCAAGTTCGCTGAACAAGCCCCTGCGCAAAGAGCAGCTACGCCGCTTGAGGTCCGTAGGGGCGCTGCTTGCTGCGCCCTTCAGGTCCGCTGCCTTCTAGGGTCACGGCTTACCGTACGTTTGCTTTCATCGGGTTCAGGTGAATATACTGCATCTTCCCATTATGTCCTTTCACGCTGCGCAAGGCATGATCAAAAAGGTCGGACTCGCTGGGGACAAACCACAGAAAGGCAGGTCTGCGTTGCCTGCTTCTATCTGTTGTGCACGATGGGACGCGAGAAGTGCCCAGAAAAGGATGTAAAACTCCGGTGTCAGCGAATCCCGACAACATTCCATGGTTGGGCGGCCTCACCTGCCCGGTTCACGGAAACCCAGTAAAAACACGGGTGGGCACAGGTTTCTGCTCAGAGCCGTTCTCAAAGGCCGCCATATTGATCGTTCTTACCCTTAGCCTGATGCTCCTGTGGGGCGGCTGCTCGCAGCACTTAATTCAGAAGACACAGCCGGCACCAGCGGGCAAGGCGTCTCAGCAACCTGGCCGGCGCGCGGAACACCCCAAGCAGAGTGTACCGCCGAAACCGGAAGCGAAATCGCCACAGCGGCCCGGCGCACATACCGAAATGCCCAGCATGGCGGCGCCCCCCCCACCTCCTCCGGTCGCGAGCAGTGGCACTTCCGTGGACTTCGCCGCCATTGACCGCGCCCTCCAATCGCTGCCAAAGGGAAATATCGCCTTCAACGCGCCTGGCGCCATGCTCCTCGAGAAGAGCTACGGAATTTATCTTTTACTTGCACCCCAAGAATCGATCCAGGAGCTTCAGCAGGCGTTGCGAAAACAAATCGAAAGCCAACAAAACCTCGAAGGGGTAAGCATCCAAATCGCTCCCGAGATGGAGGCGCGCTTGACGGGTCAGAACTTCGCCATTGCAGCAGTAACGCCCGAAACCCAGGCCGTGAGCGGGCAGGGAGAAACGGAGTGGCGATGGGACGTGACGCCTTTGAAAGCGGGAACGGGGGAACTTCATCTCACGCTCAGTGCGATTCTTCAAGTGAACGGTGGTTCAGTGCCCCGGTCGATACAGACTTTCGACAGGCAAATCCCGGTTCAGGTGACTTGGAACCAGCGCATTTTGGGATTTATCAGTAACCATTGGGATTGGCTGTGGACCGTGGTCATCATCCCCATGGGCGCGTGGATCTGGAATAAGAAGCGCAAACGCCAGCCAAAGGCAGTTGGTGAGTAAACGTGGGTGGCGCAAACATCGCGCCTTTGCGATGCGTGCGATTCGACCATCGCGGGGAAAAAGCCGCAGAGTTTTAAAGGCAAAAATCTGCGCTACCTCTAACGCTTTCCTATCCAACCGGGGATGACGACATCAACCGGGTTCGCGCCTACCGGGATTGAGGTCATCAAATCTCCTGTGGCGGCGCGGATCACGGTGAGACGCCCGGCTGCCGAATCGGCCACCGCCAGGAACCGCTCGTCGGGCGTCAGCGCAAGGGCTTGGGGCGTTATCCCAACATGCACTGGAAAGTCCCGCCGGTTCTGAACGTCAAACCTGGTTACGGCGCCGTCTCCAGCGTTCGCAATGTAGAGCCAGCGCGAGTCGCGAGTGAAAACCGCCGCCACCGGATCGGCGCCCGAGGGATGGCTCTCTTCCACGCTGTCGTAAGAGACATTCAGAATGGTCATGGTGGAGTCCGGGCCGCTCAGGGCAAATAGCTCACCGCCATCCGGCTTCAACACCAACAGGCTGGGCCGCGAACCCACGTCGATTCGAGAAAGTATCTGCTCTCTCGCCAGGTCGACAGCGGTGACCTCGTCCGCGCCGGCCGCGGCAACGAACGCCTTCCCCCCGTCCGCCGTAACCACGATCGATCCCACGCCTTTTCCCGTCTCCACCGAACCTTTGATCTTCCCATTTTTCGCGTCAATAAAAACGAGCGTTCCTTCGGCGCTGTCCTTCCCTAAAAGGGTGTTTCGGTGCGAGTCCAACGCGATCGACGAAAGCGGCGACGCCAGATGAAAGGCGGCAAGCGCGCGGAGCGAGCCGCAGTCGATTTTGAAAATGGTGCGCCCGCCGCCGCCCAGCACGTAGGCGGCGCCTCCTCCACGCGTAAAAACCAACTGGTTCGGCCCGCGGCCTGTCTGGAAGCTTCCGGCCAGGGTGAGCTCCGGGAAGTGAATCACAGCCACTTGCCCCGTGAGCGACGTGACAAAGACTTCGGGATGCGCCGGTCGTTGGGCTATTTTGGCTGGAGCGAAACCGAGCGGGATGACTCGGGTCACATCAAAGTGGGACAGGTTGACCACGGCTACGGATTTCCCGGCCCGGTTCGCCACCAAGGCGAGGTACGGCTTTGGGGGCGCCATGCGGCGGTGGCACGCCGCGGCGAGCGGGACGATGAGGGACAGCACGAGGGCCGCTGCCAAACGGGAGCGTTGAGGTGGGATCATCACAACTCGAGGAAGGCTCACCACAAGGTCACAAAGACACAGCGCGCCCTTCCTCCGCAACCAAAGGCCATTTCAAGTTATACATGACGTCATCGGTCAGCGGCGTTCGCCGCTACAAGACGGGGCGCCGCGGACTGATGTTCGCGTGTATATTTTTCTCCCCGTCTTCGCGCCTGTGTGGTCCATTGAGCATGTCGGCGCGCCGACATTACGCCGTCGCCGCCTTCGGCTTTGCCCGGCGGATCGCGGCTTGCGCCGCCGCCAGGCGGGCGATGGGCACACGGAACGGCGAGCAACTTACGTAGTCGAGGCCCGCGTCGGCGCAGACTTCAATCGACGACGGGTCGCCGCCGTGCTCGCCGCAGATCCCCACCTTCAGCTTGGCCCGCGCCTCGCGCCCTTCCACCGTCGCAATCTTCAGCAGCCGCCCGACGCGCTTGGGATCAAGCTCGGCAAACGGGTCCGCCGGCCATATCTTCTGCTTCACATACGCCGCGATGATCTTGCCGCAGTCGTCGCGCGACAATCCGAAAGTGGTCTGCGTAAGATCGTTGGTGCCAAAGCTGAAGAATTGCGCCTCCTGCGCGATCTCGGCCGCCGAAAGCGCCGCCGCGGGCAGCTCAATCATCGTGCCCAAGAGGTACTCCACCGAAAGTCCCTTTTTCTCGAACACCTCGCGCGCGACGCGGTCAACGATGGCCTTCTGAGCGGACAACTCCCTTACGTCGCCAACCAAGGGAATCATAATCTCAGGTTTTACTTCAATTTTCCTCTTTTTGCAGTCGACCGCCGCCTCAAAGATCGCGCGCGCCTGCATCTCGGTGATTTCCGGGTACAGAATGCCGAGGCGGCAACCGCGCAATCCCAGCATCGGGTTTAATTCATGTAATCCTTCAACAACTTCCAACATCTTCTTGAGATGGCTAAGCCTTGCTCCCTTCTTATGCTGCGCTTCCAGAGTGGCGATCTCCACCATAAGCTGCTCGCGCTTGGGCAGAAACTCATGGAGCGGCGGATCCAGAGTACGGATGGTGACGGGAAAGCCGTCCATGGCCTTGAAAAGTCCAGCGAAGTCCTTCCGCTGCATAGGAAGGAGCTTGGACAGCGCGGCGCGGCGCTCCTTCTCGTACCCCACGACTTCCTTAAGCTGCTTTTTCAGCTCCGCAATTTTTCTCGAATCCTTCTCCTTGTCGATATTTTCTTTGATTTCCGCCGAGCTGGGCGTATCCTTGCAAGCCATGATCATCGCCTGGACGTGCGGCAAGCGGTCCGCCGCAAAGAACATATGCTCGGTGCGGCAAAGGCCGATGCCCTCCGCGCCAAAATTGCGCGCCGCCGTGGCATCGCGCGGGATGTCGGCGTTGGCGCGCACGCCGAGCTTGCGGTGATCGTCGGCCCACTTCATAAAGGTGGCAAAGACTCCGCCGCGCGTGTCGGGCGCAACCGTGTCCGCCTTACCCAGGAACACTCTGCCCGTCGAGCCATCGAGCGAAATCCAGTCACCCTCTTTAATCATGTTCCTGCCGATCTTCAGCATTTTTTTCTTTTCATCCACTCCGGCGTCCGAGCAGCCGGCCACGCAGCACTTCCCCATGCCGCGTGTTACAACCGCAGCGTGCGACGTCATACCGCCGCGCGAGGTCAGGATGCCCACTGCCACTTCCATGCCGTGGATGTCGTCGGGAACCGTCTCGGCGCGTACCAGAATCACCGGCCCCTCCTTGCCCTTCGCCGCGGCATCGTCGGCGGTGAACACAACGCGCCCTACGGCCGCGCCCGGTGAGGCTGGCAAACCCTTTGCAATCATGTTTAAACGTTTTGATTCATCAAGTACAGGATGAAGAAGCTGATTGAGCTGCTCGGGCTCAACCCGCATCAGCGCCTCCTGCGCGCTGAGCAGGCCTTCCTCCACCATCTCGACGGCGATGCGCACGGCGGCGTTACCCGTTCGCTTGCCGTTGCGCGTCTGCAGCATGTAGAGCTTCCCTTCCTGAATGGTAAACTCAAAGTCCTGCACGTCGCGGTAATGCTGCTCGAGGCGCGAGGTGATCTCGCGCAACTGGTCGTAAACGGCGGGCATGACATTCTGCAGCTCGACGATCGGGACGGGCGTGCGCACACCGGCCACCACGTCCTCGCCCTGCGCGTTCATCAGGAACTCGCCGTAAAACTGCTTCTCGCCCGTCGACGGATTGCGGGTGAAGCCCACGCCGGTGCCCGACGTTTCTCCCATGTTTCCGAAAACCATGGTTTGAACGTTGACCGCCGTGCCAAGATCATCGGGAATGCGGTTGAGGCGGCGGTAGTGCGCGGCGCGCGGGTTATACCATGAGCGGAAGACGGCGTTCACCGCCATCTCGAGCTGCACGCGGGGATCCTGAGGAAAATCCTTGCCCGTCTTTTTGCGTACCAGCTTCTTGTACCCATCGATCACCGTCTCGAGATCTTCGGGCGTGAGCTGCGTATCGAGCTTAAGGCCGCGTTTCTTCTTCTGGCCGTCGAAGATATGCTCGAATTCTTCCTTGGGCATCTCCTGCACCACGTTGCCAAACATCTGGATAAAGCGGCGGCAGCTGTCGCGGGCAAAGCGCGGATTGCCTGTCTTGCGCGCCATGACTTCGGCCACGGTGTCATTCATGCCAAGGTTCAGGATGGTGTCCATCATGCCGGGCATGGAGAATTTCGCGCCGGAGCGGACCGACACCAGCAGCGGCGATTTCGCGTCGCCCAATTTTTGACCCAGAAGGGATTCCAGATTGACCAGGGCCGCCCCAACCTCCGCGCTGATGTTTGCGGGAAGCTTGTTGCCGTTTTCAAAATAGGCGCGGCACGCCGAGGTGGCGATGGTAAAGCCGGGAGGAACCGGCAAGCCGGCGTTGGTCATCTCCGCGAGACCGGCGCCCTTGCCGCCGAGCGTGTCCTTCATGTCGCCCCGGCCTTCGGCTTTACCGCCGCCAAACGAATACACATATTTTTCCATTGATGAAATACTCCTTCGATTTAAGAATGTCGATGCCGCAGGCGCGCCCATGTCTCCGCGGCACGGCGTGCGCGCCGTGGGCCTTTCCCGTGCCAACCACAATCCCACAGCACAAAAAATGCGCC
>JBOGJT010000423.1:0-8103 GCA_050745065.1 Terriglobia bacterium | reverse complement strand
CCCCGAAGGATGAAGATAGGGCGTAGGGGCGCCGCTTGCGGGCGCCCACCGTCCTAAGGGCGTAGCAAGCAGCGCCCCTACGATGAACGTCTTGGCCCGGCGCGTTCACGGTTGCCCGTCCCCAATTTTCAGGACAGACCCCATGCGCCTGCGGCGCACCACGTAGGATGAAAATGGCCCTGCGGACATAAGTCCTGTGTTTTCAGTGTACACATGGGCTATTTTCATAGCAGAATGACAGCCCAACCAGTTTCTCCGCAACATGACTAATACGACTTAGGAGATTTGGCGCTCATCGAGCCCCGCTACGTTACAGAAACCACAGCTATCGTGCCGGCTGATCGAGCCGCGTACGCGAGGCGACGGCGCCACTCAACCGGATGGACGGGCAGACCCGTTCCACTCGGCGAGCCGCATCCGCAAGCGCCGACCGGTCCCACGGCTGTCTCTGTTGGGCGCGAGGATGGGTGGCGTCGCACTCAAGGCCGCCGGTGAGTTTGAGAAATATTGCGGCAGAGTGTTTGTAAGCGGGGACCGGATCGCGGAAAGCCACCCAGCCCAAATACTGGATGGCGTCGCGCAGCTCAAGGTAATCACCTGCGCCTTCCCGCCAGGCTTGGTCACGCGCCGCGAAGGCTTCCGGCGCCAATGTCGAAAGCCCCAGCAGATAATCGCTGCCGTATTCAATCATATCCATAGCCAGATCGTTGCCGGAGTATATCGCGAAGCCCGGGCGAGTCTTGTCCCGCAGGCGGAGCCGGTCAATCTCCATCCCGCGATCCAGGGAAGAATGCTTCAGGCCCGCGCACTGCGAAAGGTCCATGATAGCGCGCAGCACATCCGGAGAGAACAGGCGCCCGTGAGAGCTGAACATTGGGCCGAGCTCGAACGCCAGAAAGCGATCAGCCACGCGCGCGATTCCCGAGAAGAAAGCGGCAAGGTCGTGGTCATCGAGTTGGGCCGTAAAGCCGGAGGGAAAGATGATGGGCACGCCTCCCGCCTTGCGGATCGTCTCGCATTCCCGAGCGTACGCGTTGGGTCCTGATTCTTTTCCCTCCAGCGGCAGCGCTCCGGCCACAAACGTTTCGCCGCCGGCCACACTGGCCGTCCATTGCAGAACCCGCTTCTTTTCCTCCGGCGTGAGGAGCTCGGCGTACCCTGTATCCATGTTCACCGCCGCTCCGAGTCCGGCCTGGAGCGTGCGCCGCAGGTGGCGCCGGAACGCGGATTCGTCGATTCGGCCGTCGGCTCGATAAGGAAGCAGCACGGCGCTGATCCCTTGAACTTTATGGCGCGGCCGCCGCAGGGCCTCGATGCTTTCCAGGTTGGCGTTCATGGAGAAAGGATAGCAACCCTTATATATTAGAGTGACACCAAATGGTGTAGCGGCCTCCGGCCGCCGGGTTTCGGCGCGCAGAGGGCGCCGCTACGGCAAATAATGTCAGTACAACGTGCAAGCCTCAGCCGAACCTTTGGCTCTAATGTTTTTGAGGCAGCTTAATCGCGGTTAATTCCGCCGCTTCGGGGCGCGCCTTATAAAAAGGGTCCAGCGGGAAGCAGCCCGAGATCATGCCATTACGCGGCCCGTTCGTGCAGTCGCTGAAAGTGCGGCAAATCCGCTTGTTGTCCAGCCGGCCGCGTTCCAAAGTATCGACGGGAAGGTCCGGATAGGAGAGCATCATGCGCCCGAGGCCCACGCAGTCCGTCCATTCCTCCCGCACGGCGGCCTGGGCGAAATGCGGCATAAAGTTTTGCAGATACGTCCAGCCGGTGGAGACAAAAATCAGTCGCGGCGCGGCGAGCTTCAATTCTCTCACAGCCATTTGTAAGCGCGCCACTCCGCTCAGCGGATCCTCCGGCGGCAGGTAGCCGTCGCAGGGCGGGAAGAGGGCTGGCCGCGAGAGATGAGGGGCGTAATAAGGGCTGCTTGCCGTGATGTTCACCAGGCGGACGCCGGCGGATTCGAGCAGTTGGAGCACCGCCTTGGCCTCTGTCAGATCCGGGCGGGTTGGATCATCCGCGTTTACGCCGAACCCCCAGCGATAAGGACGCTGCTCGATCAACGGGGCGGGGAATCCGCGCCCCGATTCGGTATCCTTCAGGTACGGGATCGTGTCGTAGGCGCTGAGACGAACTCCAATCTCGATGCGCGGGGCTGACTGGTGAACTATTTCGACTATCTCACGCAGCAGACGCGTGCGATTTTCGAAATCACCTCCGTAAGGCGCAGGGCGATTGAACGCGCCCAGCAACTCGTGGCAGAGGTATCCGTGGCAATGCTTGAGATCCACAAAATCGAATCCAATCTCCTGCGCGAGGTGCGCCGCACTGCCAAAGGCCTGCACGATGTGTTGAAGGGCAGCATCCGACAGTGGCTCGTGGGCGCCCGGCAGGCCAAACCTCGCATCGAGAACCGGATGGCGATAGGCAATCAGGGGCTCCGCGCGATATTTTTCATTGGGTTTCGAGAATCTGCCGGAGTGGGTGAGCTGCAGCCCTACCAGCAAATCACGCGTTCCCCCAAATCGCTGCCTGTGGGCTTCGATCATATCTTCGCGGAGTGTTTCCATGCTCCGGGCGGTGCGCGAATTGAGCAAGAGCTGATTGGGGTTGGCTCGTGCCTCAGGCAAAACGGCCACGGCCTCTCCGCCCCAGATCAGCTTGGCGCCGCTCGCGCCGAACCGCAGCCATCGGCGGCGAGTCAAGGGGGAAGGCTGGCCGTCTGCTTCGCCGTCCCAGCCTTCCATGGGTTGAACGGCAAAGCGGTTGCCCACGCGTCGGCGCCCTCCGAGCCACGGAATTTCCAGGGGCTGCGCCAACGGAGACGCGGGCGCGCTTAGAATTGCCTCGTCGAATGGCAGCTCCCACCCCAGAGCGGCAAGGTGTTGCGCGAGCGCGGCGGCGGTGCGGAAGCTGGCAATGCGGGGATAAGATTCGCGCTGCATAATCTGTGAGACTAACATTGGGGCTCCGGCTTGTAAACTTTCGCGATACGTCTCTTCAATTCCGCCGTGGTTTCGGTTACACTCGCGTTCCCGCTATGTTATTGAAGATCGCAAACAATGGATAATTTTCCCGCGGTTCCACCCTCGATGCCGGATGGTCTCTTCCGCCGCGACCAGTGGCACGCGGTTGCCGCGAGCTTCCTCGGATGGACGCTCGACGCGTTTGACTTCTTTGCCGTGGTCTTCCTGGTCGGCACGCTCGCGGGCCAGTTTGGCGTGAGCAAGGCGGATATCATTTGGACGCTCACGGCGACGCTCGCCATGCGGCCGGTGGGTGCGCTGGTTTTCGGGCTGATCGCGGACCGTTACGGCCGCCGCGTTACGCTGATGGCCAACGTGCTCTTCTACTCTGTTGTAGAACTGCTTTGCGGGTTTTCCACCAGCTTCACCATGTTCCTGATTCTGCGCACCGCGTATGGCATCGGGATGGGCGGCGAATGGGGCGTGGGCGCATCGCTCGCCATGGAGACGGTTCCGGCGCGTTGGCGGGGGCTCTTTTCCGGTATTCTTCAATCGGGCTACTCGGTGGGTTATATGTTGGCCGCGGTGGGCGCGCGGTTCATCCTCCCCAACCTCGGGTGGCGTGCCATGTTCTGGGCGGGCGGCGTGCCTGCGCTGCTCGCGCTCTATGTCCGCGCGCGCGTGCCCGAGCCCGAAGCCTGGGTGCGCCAGCGCGCCGGGAGTGTGCGCGTCATTCTGCGCAGCGTAGCAGCGAATTGGAAGGGCTTCGCTTATCTCGTCTTGCTGATGACCCTCATGATGTTTCTTTCGCACGGCACGCAGGATCTCTACCCGGACTTCCTCAAATCCGCGCACCACTTGACCTCCAATACGGTTTCCTCAATGGCGATTCTCTATAATGTGGGCGCGGTGCTCGGAGCGATTATCTTCGGCCAGCTTTCCGAGCGTTTTGGCCGCCGCCACGGCATGACGAGCGCCCTGGTGCTTTCCCTTGCTATCATCCCCCTTTGGGCCTTTGGACACACGGTGGCGGAGCTTGCGGTGGGGGCGTTTTTGATGCAGATGGGCGTGCAAGGAGCTTGGGGGATTATTCCGGCCCACCTCACCGAGCTCGCTCCGGCCTCGGCGCGCAGTCTCTTGCCGGGCCTCACCTATCAGCTTGGCATCCTCATTGCGGCGCCCACGAACACGTTTGAGTACGCCCTCCGCGACCACGTTGGTTACGCTTGGGCGTTGTGCGGTTTCGAGGTCTGCGTCATCGTGCTGGGGATGGTGGTGATCAATCTGGGAAAAGAGCGCCGCGGACGGAATTTTTTGGACGAAGAGGCGGTGACGTGACGATCCCGGACCTCAAAATCGACGGATGCGATTATGCACATTCCTGACGGTTATCTCAGTCCTTCCACATGCGGTGTGCTTTACGGCGCCGCCGCGCCGTTCTGGTATGTGGCGCTGCGCCGGGTCAAGACTATCTTCCGCACCCGCGTTGTGCCGCTCATTTCCGTTTTCGCGGCCTTCTCCTTCGTCATCATGATGTTCAATCTTCCCATTCCAGGTGGCACCACGGCGCACGCCGTAGGGGTGGGGATTGCGGCGATCGTTCTAGGCCCATGGGCTTCGATACTGGCTGTCTCGATCGCCATATTCATTCAGGCGCTTTTCTTCGGCGACGGCGGCATCACCACCTTCGGCGCGAACTCATTGAACATGGCCATTGTGGGTTCATTGGTGGCTTATCTTGTTTATCGCGCGCTCGCCCGCCGGGCTTCCATCACCGCCTCGCGGCGCGTGGTGGCGGCAGCCATCGCGGGCTACGTTGCCATCAACAGCTCCGCCCTTTGCGCGGCGGTAGAGTTGGGGCTTCAGCCGCATTTTTTCAAAGACGCCGCCGGAGCGCCGCTCTACGCGCCGTATCCGCTGAGTGTCGCGGTTCCGGCCATGATGATTGCCCATCTTACATTCGCAGGCCTGGCCGAGCTTGTGATCACCGGCGGTGTGGTGGCTTATCTCCAGCGGGCCGAGCCGTCCCTCCTGCGATTCACGGCGCCCAGGGTGCCGCTCGTCGATGGCGAGGGTAAATCCGCCGAAGCGGACGAGCCGCGGCGCGCTTGGGGCGCGGTGCAATCGCTTTGGATTGCCATCGCGCTCCTCATGGTTCTGACTCCTCTCGGCATCCTGGCGGGCGGGGCCGCGTGGGGCGAGTGGAGCGCCCACGACTTCTCGAATCCGGTCATCCGTGAGAAGATTGCGATGGTCTCGGGTCACGTGGCGCCCCCTGCGCGCGCGCCTCGTGGTTTAGCGCGCCTATCGTCCATTTGGAGTGCCCCGTTTCCCAACTACGCTCCCAGATTCGTCCGGCGCGCGAGTTTTGGCTACATGCTCTCTGCGATGTTTGGAGCGGGTTTGATCATTCTTGTGAGTCTGACGCTCGGCTGGTTCGCGGGAAAGAAAGCGCCGTCGTAAGTCTCGTCGTGGTTAATGCTTGGCAAACTGCGCGCGGGCTGACTCGCTTTCGACGCTATTCCGCAACTTGCCCAGTTTTTTAGGGAGCTTCATTCATGGCGTGGACTTCTCGCCGCAGGAAGCACCCCAGGCGCCTTAGAGGCTTTATTGAGCGGACGCTGGCAGCGTTTGCCCGCGCGATGGAACACGCTCTTGACGCTGAAACACACGCGCGAGCGGGCGGCCTGCTCCAGCGCGTCGACCCCCGCGTGAAAGTGCCGGCCATCCTGGCGTTGACCGTCGCCGCGGCGATGGCGCGCAGACTCTGGGTCATTTTGGCGCTTTTCGCTATCGCCGTATTAATGGCTGCTCTCTCCCGGCTTCCGCTTCGCCTGCTGGCCTCGAGGGTCTGGGTAGTGGTTCTTCTGTTCACGGGCTTGATCGCTCTTCCCGCGCCGTTCCTGACTCCGGGTCGCGTCGTGTGGCTCGTCCCCGGGCTTCGTTGGCCGGTCACCGCCCAGGGCCTCGCCAGCGCCGCGTATCTTGTGACGCGCGTCGAGACGGCGGCTACGTTTTCCGCCTTGTTGATCCTTTCGACGCAGTGGAGCCGGGTGCTAAAAGCGCTTCGCGTGTTGCGGGCGCCGATAGTCCTGGTGGTTATTTTGGGCATGACCTATCGCTATCTGTTCTTGTTGCTGCAGACGGCAAAAGACATGTTTGAAGCGCGCCAGAGCAGAATGGTGGGTGAACTCGGCGCCGCGGAGCGCCGGCGGGTAGCCGCGGCGAGCGTGGGCGTGCTCATATCCAAGAGCCTTCAGCTTAGTTCCGACGTTTACGGCGCGATGCAGTCGAGAGGGTTCCGCGGCGAGGTCTACCTGCTCGATGATTTCGGGGGATGGCCCCGCGGCGGGACAACCTGGGCGATGCTGATCGTTTTTTGCATGCTGACCGCCGCGGGGTTTTGGTTGGGACAATGACGACGCCGACAACGAGTGTGGAGGCGGCAGCGCCGGCGTTTGAGGTGCGAGACGTCAAATACCGCTATCAACAGGTGGTGGCGCTCGACGGGCTGAGTTTAACCGTTCAGTCCGGCAGGCGGCTTGCCCTGCTTGGCGCCAACGGTTCAGGCAAGTCCACGCTGCTCCGCCTGCTCGATGGGCTTTGCTTTCCGGATCAAGGCAGCGTTCGGTTCTACGGCGAGCCGTTGACGGAGGAACGCCTTGAAGACGCCGCGTTTGGATTTGAATTCCGCCGGCGCGTCGGTCTGATCTTTCAGAATCCCGACGTTCAGCTCTTCTCTCCTAGTGTTTTCGACGAAGTGGCATTCGGCCCCCTCCAGCTCCGATGGCCAAACGACTCGATCCGGCGCTCTGTGCTCGAAACGCTGGAGACGATGGAGATCACCCACCTGAAGGATCGCTCCCCGCACCACCTGTCTACGGGGGAGAAGAAGCGCGTGGCGCTTGCTTCCGTCCTCATTCTCAATCCGGAGGTCCTGCTGCTGGACGAGCCTACAGCGGCGCTCGATCCGAGGAGCCACAGCCAGATGATTAACTTTCTGGTGAGTTGGGGGGGCGGTTCGAAGACCGTGGTGATTGCAACCCATGATCTCGACCATGTTGAGGACATCGCCGATGATTGCTGCGTTTTTCAGGACGGCCGCGTTGCGGCAGAAGGGCCCCCGGAAACGATTCTGGCCGATGAGCCTCTGCTCGCGCTTACAAACCTCTTGCACGCCCACCGCCACGTGCACTCCACCGGGGCGGTGCACACCCATCCGCATACCCACCCGCACGAGCACTGATGCCCGGGGCAACGCCGTTCGACACTGTAGCGGCGGCCTCCGGCCGCCGTCATTCCGGCGCTCTGCAAGAGCCGGTACAGCGAAAACGGCCACGATAATGTGGAATCCTCAGTAGCCGCGCCACGTCGCGCCTCGAGACGTTTTATTGCAGTCCCATCACGCCGAGACACACCGTGAGTACGATCACCAGAAAGACGATCCCAGTGACCACGACATACTTTGTGTCGCGTTCCGAATAGAAGGCGTAGATGGAGATGACCACGCGCGAGACCGGCGTGAGAATCAAAATTACCGTAGCTACAAACATGAGCGCGCCGGGGTGGAGGTGAGCCAAACCGTGCAGGACTTCGCCCAGCTTGTAATTGCGCATAATAAACTCGCGCGTGAGTGGAATCGTGCGTGGGTGTAGTAGAGCCAGGATCACGCCGAGGGCATAGAGGATGGAGCTCGCCACCATGCCGACCGTCAGGACGTCGTAGACGTCGGCGTAAATTTTTTGCTCTGCCTTGGTCACGTGCCGCGACGCGGGCCGTTCGTTTGCTTGCATGGGACCTCAAAAGCTAACGGTTGCGGAAAGATTCGTTCTATCTGTCATTCTGCTGCGAAAATGGGGAAAGGCAACTTTGAAAACAAATGGCTTACGACGTTCACCGTAGGGGCGCTGCTTGCCGCGCCCACCGTCCAAAGGGCGCAGCAAGCGGCGCCCCTACGGTGAACGCCAGAAGCCATTTGTTTTCAAAGTTGCCTTTCCCCATTTTCATAGCAGAATAACACCCAGTGGCATTTTCCAGCAGCCTCATAAATTCTATAATACAAACGCGGTTCTGTCCGTGTCCCATTTTCCGGTTTACGAATCAGAGGCCGCCGTTGTAGCCTTTGAATGTGAAGGTG
>JBOGJT010000422.1:0-15195 GCA_050745065.1 Terriglobia bacterium | reverse complement strand
GGCGGCCAGAGGCCGCCGCTACAGCAGACATCCATCGTGGACTTATGACGCTCAGTATAAACACCGCGATCGGACCGTTCGGGTTCAGGCTGGGTCTCTGCCGGGAGAACCCTTCCAATAGTACGCGATGCCCAAGACGATCAAGCCCGCGCCAACCGCAAGGTCCATCACGCGGGCTGTGGTGGAGTGAGAAAGCAATCCGGCGACCGCGAGCAAAACTCCCACACCGAGCGTCGCCACCCCGATGGCGCGTAGAGGGGAAGCTTCGGTTGTCTTGACTTCCGAGGCCGCGACAGGCCGGTCGAGCGCCACGAAGAACCGCCGAATGCGGGTTTGCTCCTCCTCGTCTGTCGAGAAATACACCGTCCCCACCCACATGGCCAGAACCGTAGCCGCGACGTTGATGAGGATCGAAATCCCCTCAAAAGTGTAGTTAGCCCATTCCGGCGAGAGGCCGTTTACGGTGGGAAGGTACCATATCTTGAGCGCCAGCGTGAGCACGCCGGCCAGCAAGCCTGCCACGAATCCGGCTAATGCCCCTTTACGCGTTAGCCTGCGCACGGTCAGCCCTGCAAGCAGCGGCAGCAGCGTGGGAGCCATCAGAAGACCGAACACCGTCACCATGAGATGAAAGAGAGATTGCTGGTGGCTCACGGCAATCCATAGACCGAGAACTACGGTTAGCGCTCCCAGCACCAGCGTTATCACGCGGCCCATTCTAACCAGGCTGCGTTCCTGCGCCCGCGGATTAATCAGCCGATAGTAAACGTCTTGAGTGAGGACGCTCGCCATCGAATTAAAATCGGCGCTCACGGTTGCCATGGTGGCGGAGAACATGGCGGCAATAATGATGCCGATCATGCCCGCTGGAAGCAACTCGAGCACCATCATCACGTAGACGTCTGCGGTCCGGTGTTGAGCCAGCACGCCCGGTAGAAACTTGCGCGCCAGAAGAGCGGGGACGATCATGACCGGGGCGCCGAGAAAGTTGAGAAAGGCCGCGAAATACGCCGCCTTCGTCGCACTGAGCTCGTCTTTGACGGAGTAGTACTTCTGCGCTAGCGCCCAGGAGCCGTTATAGCTGATGGCGATCAGCACCACGAAGCCGCAAATGTAAATCCAGCCGTAGGGGCCGCCACTCGGGTGCAGGAAATGAACCGGCAGCCCGGTGAACGCTTTCCTGATCCCGCCGGCCTTCCATAGCGCCAGCGGCAGCAGGAGCAGGATGGCCAGGACCTTCATGAGAAACTGGACGAAATCCGTGACCACCAGCGCCCATAGACCGCCCAGAAAAGTGTAGGCGACCATCACAAGGCCGCACCCCACGATGGCCCAGTGCAGGCTGACCCCGACGGCAACAGAAACGAACAGACCGGTGGCGAAGAGCTTGAGCGCGTCGTCGAAGATCTTCATGGGTATTCCGGCCCACGCGAAGAGCTGGCGCAGCAGAGCGCTGAAGCGGCTCTCAAGAAACTCCACCGGCGTGATAATCCGCGCCCTCCGCCAAAGACGGGCAAAAACCAAGCCTCCCAAAATGCACGCCGGAACCGACGCCCAGAACAGCGTCACCGACACCCAACCGTAGGAATATCCGATCTGCGCGTATGCAATAAACGAAAAGGCGCTGAAGCTCGACATATAGTGCGAGATTCCCGCCATCCACCACGGAACCCGGTGGCCACCAGCGAAGTAGTCTTTGGCTGTCGTCAGATAATTGCGGAAATAGAAGCCCACCCAGAGAACAATGGCAAAATACCCTGCCACCACAACGTAGTCCGGTAGGCTTAAATGGAAGTGGTTCATCGGGAGCGCGAAGTCCAGCGGAGAACCCGCTCAGCGTGGCAAGCCGGGGCTTTGAGCATCCTGTCCACCCTCTCGTCGTCGAATTGGAGACCGCTGGTCTACGCGAACCGTTTTCGGCGGTTGACTAAACCCCCGTTCGAGTTTGATCAGGTAGACAGCCGTTTGTTTTCTTCTGTCAAGCTTTCGGAGAGCGCCGCCGCTGCGCATGGCGCCCAATCAATCAACAAGGTGCTTCTGAAGGGAAATGACCGCCCGGCGCAACGTGGCGTCGGAAGTGCGAACGAACGGGGAGGAAATGGCTTCGTAGTCTCCTGGCCCTGCGGCGCGAGAAGGAATATAGCCCCAATAGCCGTTCGCATAGCAAAGAGGAATCACCCGCGCGCGCCTCCAAAGGAACTCGCCGGTGTCCGAATAGATTTCAAATGGCAGCGCCGCCAGACTGAGTGTCCCGATTCGAAGCACGGTGAGCGGCGCAGTGATTGAACCGGCGGCAAACTCAGGCGCGCGAGCCAAACGCTCCCGGACCACCATGGCTTCCGCCCTCACAACCCCCAATCGCCCCGCGTTGCGGAGCTTCGTTGGGGGAATTTTTGCAAACCGCGCCACGTGAAGGCGAGCCGTCTGCTCCCCAATCGCAAGGCCAGCGTCGCGCATAGGTTGGAAACGCGCCATTGCGGCCTGGCGCGCCACTTTTCCCGCGAGGGAGGCAACCTCGCGAGGGGTCTGATGACGGCGTGTGTAACGGGTGCTGATATTCGCCGCCGCGCCAGCCGCCATCACGGCCACGCTCACGGTCTTCTCCAGGCAGCGCGCGATCCCGCCGTGTAAATCGCCGGAGAGAAGCCTGTTTTCCGGGCCCATTACGGTCGAATGACAACCGTAAACTCCGAGGACCGCGGCGCTTCTGGCGCCCTCAAAGCGAAGCAGGAAGAAACGTTGAGTTTTGCTCCGTTTCGGATTATTTCTGTCGGTCGCCACCCCGCGAACGGGAATATGCGCGGCTGCAACTTCAACGGGTTCGCGCGATTGCGCTGCCTGCCCTAGAGCTTCTTCCATGCTTTGGCCAATGTGGCGCATCAGCGATCTTTCAAAGGACCTGCGCTCGCGGACCGAATTGAAATCAAACGGGCAGGTATCCACTTGCGGCCCGGAGTGCGTGTGCGTTGCCGCGACAATAATGTGTTCCTTGCGGGTGCTCAGCACGCGAGCCAAATGAGTCCGCAAAATCTCAGCCCAGCGATTCGAGACCAGCAACAGGTCAGCCACGATGATCCCGGCGGATAATCCTCCTTGCTTAAATGCCAGAGCGCGAACGAAGAGGGGATCGAGCCTTCCGGTGGAGGCGCCGTTACGGGCGATGTAGCCTGCCATAGAATGACCGGGCCGGATTTCTATTTCGCGTTTTGACCAGCCCGCCCAAAGCTCAGACATCGCAGTTCCTCTGAAAAGCAGCGATAGCGGCCGGGGCGGGAACACTTCCGATTGCAGCCGTCGCGAGCAGGAATGCCCCGCCGATGGGAGGCAATGCGGGCTCCACAAGCCGACTTCCAGGCGAACGCCGCAGAAGACTTCTGCGCAAGGGTTCCAAGAGCAAAGGCCCAACAGAAAACGTGGCGCCCTGGTAAGAGACCTTTGCCCGCTTCAATCTTAACCGGCGGATCGCCTCGGCGGCTTGAATTCCTAAAGCCTGCCCCCCATTTCGGAAAATTCCGACCGCCACCGTGTCCCGGCGCCGTGCGGCTCTGGCAACGAGCGGGGCCAAAGCACCGATTTCGGCGGGAGTCCAGGCGTGCTCATAGACCGCGTCGACGATTCGCTCGAATGAAGTAATTTTGAAGCGGCGTTGAAACGCACGCACGAGTGAAGTTTGGGGGCCAGTGCCATCCGCGGCTCGCGCGGCCGCCTGAAGCGCCTGCCTACCGACCCACTGCGCGCTTCCTTCATCGCCCAGGAGAGGTCCCCATCCCCCAATTTTTGTGATTCGGCCTTGAAGATTCTTGCCCAGAACAATAGATCCGGTGCCGCTCACGATGACGACTCCCGATCCTCCCATCAGAGAACCTTCAAGCGCAATTAGCGCGTCGGCGACGACGCGCACGCGAGCCCGTCCGAGGTAATGCCGCAGGTTGGCTTCAATCGGAGCGCTTCCATAGCCTGAATGATCCACGCTTGCGCTCCCCACAACTGCGAGGTCAATATCTTCTCTTCGCACACGGGCCGCGGCGCGCGCCTTCCGGATCGACACAAGGAGACTGCCCCTCGCAACCCGGTCTCCCACAGCAAAAGAGTTTGCGGGGCCTCCGCTTCCCTGCCCGAGCACCGCGCCCAGGGAATTGCAAATCATAGCTCGCGCATGCGTCGCCCCTGCGTCAATAAGGAGAAATACAGCCGGCTCATCCGGTCGCTTCGCTTTCATCTTGAGGTACCCGTGATGTTTATAAGGAAATTCGAGGAGTTTGCATGAAACCACCGGCTCGCGCGCCGTTGCGGCGCCGCCACAGAAACTCGTCATCCCTTTCGCCCGGTCGATTCACGCTCTCAGTTGACAGCATCGAACTCCCGGGCGCCGGCGGGCAGAGGAAGCACTTGCTCGGTGTCGCCGGTTTCAAGCGAGCGGTGAATGGCTTCCAGTGCGGCGGTCACCTGACGCCCATCTACGGCGGTCACGTGCGGCTCCGTCCCCTCGGAAACAGCGAAGAGGAAATCCTCGAGGCAGGTTGAAAACGCGCCTCGCATGCGTCCATACATTTCAGTGTTAAGAAACACCTTGGGATAGGAAAATTTCTCGCGGGTGCTTACCTCGATCGACTCGCATTTGCGATCCATGTGAACGTGTCCGGCCGCGCCGATCACCTCCATAAAGGAATCAACGATGGAGGGAAAGCTATTTGGATAAACCCAGCCGGATTCAAAGGTGACAAATGCCCCGGAAGAAAACTTCACCTGCGCGTGAATCAGATCATAGGTAGGAATACCACGGGCGGCAAGCACCTCTTTGCGGCCCCAGGCACGAGCCTCCACCGGCTCGGCCTCCAGCCACCAGCGCATGAGATCGATATCGTGGGACGAAAGGAACCAGGCTGAAGTGGTCTCGCCCGCCCAGCCAATATAGTCGGTCGCGACAAAGATGGTGTCATTTTTGCGCGCATAACCCGCAAGCGGCGCGCCGATCTCGCCGGATTGGATCACCGCCTTGGCCTGTTGATAAGGCGCGAGCCACCGATGATTGAACGCCACCTGCACGAGCTTTCCCTTGCGCCGCGAAATGCGGATCAGCTCATCAGCCTCAGCCACGCTCGTCGTGAACGGTTTCTCGACGAGGACGTGCCGGCCAGATTCCAAAACGTCGCGCGCCGGCGCGAAGTGGCGCCGGTCAGGCGTCGCAACCACGACGGCGTCGATATCTTTCTGCTCTAGCATCTCGCGGTAATCCAGGTACCCGTGGCGAATGCCGTAGCGTGAGCACGTTTCATCCACTTGCTCCCGGCGCAGCGCGCTGACCGCCACGACATCCGCCATGGGGTGCGCGGAGTAAACCTTCGCGTAAAGGCTTCCCATAATTCCCAGGCCGATAACTCCCAATCTGACGCGCTCCATCACTCCTCCCCCGAAATCCCGGAATTGCAGCATTTGACGCGGAGGCGCCAAACTTTTGGTTGCGCGATTACCGTTCCACCACCTACGGCTTCATTCCCGTAACAGTTGCAAGAAGTTCGTTCGTAGAATCAATCCCTTGTCCTGGTCTGAAATTCTTGCAGTTAACACCCGGCCGAGCAGCATTGCCGCTTCAAGATACGGCATGTCAGATCCGAAAAGGATGCGTGCCGCGCCAACCCGGGCGACAGCAGTTTCAAGGATATTCCGGTGACTTTGCGACCCGGTAATATCCAGGAACGTGTTGGGAGCCGTCTCCGCAACTTCCATCGCTTGGTGGTACCCCCGCCAGGTTACTCCGGAATGGCCCAGTATGATTCTTGCCTGGGGAAATTCCCGCGCGATGGGGCCAAGCAGGAGCGGGCCGCAATTCGAGTGCGAATCCCAAGTGTGCACAAGAACGATCGCCCGGGCCTGATTAGCATAGTCCCAGATCGGCCGGCAGGCGGGCCCGTGGACAGGATACTTATGGAGTTCCGGGTGAAGCTTGATCAAGGGAGGCCGATGGAAGCCGTTCCACCGCTCGAGCTCACTGAGAGCTTCTCCAGGCGGACTGGGATTTACCGTAATATATCCGCGAAAGCGCTTCGGGTACTGCTTCAAAACGTCAGCCACCTCAGCGTTGCCCTCCGGGCAATTGTTGTAACACGCACGCGTAGATGTGATGGCGAGAACCTCGATATTCAGTAGGTCCATCACGCGGATCATTTCCACGGGATCGCTTTTATAACTGGGAAAATCCGGATGCGTTCCCAAATGCCCGTGGCAATCGTATATAGGCACCGGCGATCTCATTGGGCCTTTCTCTCAAGAAGGCGGCGCAGCGTGCCGCCGGCTATGGATAAACGCGCCTCGTCGGAGATCCGCGCCGTTGCGAGCACGGCAAGTGAGGCGCCGGGCGTATAGAACGGCATGCGGCTGCCGAAAACCATCCGGTCAGCCCCGAAAGTCTCAACAAAGGTTTCGAGCTGCCGGTGCGCCACGTAGGTTGACGTATCGAAGTAAAGGTTTCGAAAGCTGTGCAGCAATGGAAAAAGGTATCGGTCCGCCCTGTAACCCGTTTCGAGAAGCAAAACCTTCAGGTGCGGAAAGTTCCGCAGCAACGAGTCGAGCGAGTTCCACTCAATCGTCTGTCTCTCGATGAGCACCAGGATAGTATGGGTCTGAAGATACTCATAAAGCTCGCCGGAACACCATCGCGCTAATGAGAAATTGTGCTGATAAAGTCCCGGGAAAAGCCGAACGGCTGCGGGATTCCGCTTGGCAAGGGTTGTGATGGAAGCGGAATCTGGCAGCGCGGCCCAGGCAGGGACTACTCGGTCCGGATATCTTTGGACATCCTGAGAAAGCTCCCGGTTGCCCTTCTCGGCATCGTATTCTTCGGCGGCAAAGTGCGAGACAAGCGCCTGCTTGATGCCAAAGCGGTCCATTTCAGCGATAAAATCCGGGGCCTCCAGGGCGAGCGCGCCGTGCACACCAGAATGGCCGACCCGAGCGTTGGCGTCAAACACGTTCCACGCGGCGGCCTCGGCGAGTGCGGGCTCAAAAGCGGATGCTGACAACGTGTTCTCCTTTAGCGAGCCGCGGGACCGAAACAAATCCATTCGACACCAGTAAAGCAATGCCGCTACCGTCCACATCCACGGCAAGCGGACGGCGGTTCACACCGACCTGCAGGTTCGTCTCGCGCGAGCAACTCACGTAAACGTGCTCTCCGCTCGAATCCTGATGCAGGATAATATCCACCTTCGAGGTAGAAGGCTCAACCGAAAACAGCAGCCGTCCCGCCAGGCGCAGTTCGTTCGCTCGCACGGCCAGAACATCCTGGACCTCATTATGCCTGGTGACCGCGACCGCATCCCCATCGGAAGACACATCACCAAACGGCGTATGATGGCTAACCAGCATTCCGGGCGAAGTGCGCAACAGGATTGCCGCATTTCCGTCCTCTGATTTAAACCCGAAGCCCGAGATCGTCTTGAAAGCGGTCAGCGGGGCCGGCGTCTCTGATCTCCTTTGGAACCGCATCGCCACACCAAAGTCCGTGGAGGCTTCAGACGGAGTATCCAAATGAAGTGTCTGACGAGGTTTGACCGCGTTGCGGTCGAGGTTGACATAGGCCGTGACCGGCACCGGCGCACGCTCGACAGCCCACTGGCGATTCACGCCGCCAGCCGTTAATGCGGTAAAGGCTGCTCGACCGCGAATTACCGCCTCAGAATTGTCAATGCGGGCGGCATCACCCGGAGGTAGGTGCAGGAGGAAAGTGTAGCGATGGGGTGCGCTGGAATCCAAGTGATCGTGAATCACCAGAATATCCGGCTTGAGGAAAATGTATTCACGCGAGTACCGGTCAAGGCTGCCGCCGTCATTGTAAGCAGGAGCGAGATTCGCCGAAATATAATCCATTCCCTCTGAAAACACATGGTCGCGGAACCGTGGGAACTTGCTGAACGCTCGCCAGGTGCGGCCGTCATAATCTTCCTGACTGAAGGCGTCGCCGTCAAGCAGGACGGTGTTGTGCCCCGGAGCTTGGGAAAAGTAATCGGCGTAGCGTGGATCTTTGTAATAATCGGAATAGCCCGCCTCGCTGATCAGTTTCTCTCCCCAGGCCGCAGCCTGGAAGCTGCCCTCGTCGTGGTGCTCGTGATTGAACCACGGACCCACGCGCAATGAAATAACCGTGCTTCTCTGGCCCCATCCGCTTCGCATCACCGCGCTGCCTCGCAACGGAAAGATACGCGAAGCCGGCGGCGTTGGGACCGGAGCCGCGGCCATGGTGCAGCACACGAGGTCAAGCAGGCCGGGCGCTGCTTCGAGTCTCCGCCCGGTATGTTCGATCTTCAACAGTTGCCCGAAGTCCGTGAGCGTGCGTGTGGCCGCCGTGCCGTAAAACGCGCGCAGGTCTGCGTTATTTCCGTTCTCCGCTCCCCACGCAAACCCGGATAGCGACTGCAATTCGCCATCAAAATCACCCGTATCCAGGAACCGCTCGGGCGTGAATCGGGCATAGCGAAGCCACCAGAAGCCACGAAGCATCCTCGTGGCGCCGGCCGGGCGAATGCCTAGAGCCTGAAGCGCCGCGGCGCCCCAGGACATGCCCTCCATCGCGAAGTCTTCATATCCGGCAGGCTCTGCCTCGCTGCCATCGCCCGGAAACAGCCCTTTCAGCAGGCTCTCGTCTGCGGTGATCAGTTCGGCCAGAGCAGGCCCGAACCGGCTGTTCCAATCCGGCACGTCGCCTTCAAGAGCTACACAAGCGGCAATCGCTCCGCCCACGGAGTTGGCCATGTGGTTGCTCGTGGCCACGGGCAAGCGGTCATTAAAGTAATAATCTTCAAGCGTTGGTTGAATACTGTTCCGCCACAGCGCAGTTGCGATGGAGGATTTCTCCACAGGGCTTAGCTGGTCGGCGATCAGATCATAGCCGAACGCAACCCGCTGCGTGAACACGCCAACCTCGTAGTAGGTTTGAAGGCCATGGGCAGAAAACCAAGGCGGGGTCCAGGTGCGCCAATCCGAGATGGTGACGAGGGCTTTACGCGCTCCCTCCAGAGCCTGTGGATCTCCGGTGAGTTGGAAGTCGAGCGCATTGTACGCAATCGCGCGGCTGTAAGCCTCCATCAGTTGGAAGTACTGCGGAAGGCCCGGAAAAACGGAGTCTGGCGAAAGCAGCGCAATGTTCGCTCCCGCCCGCATATTGTACGCAAGACCGGCTCGAAGTTGGCTGGCCTGCTGCCGCACGAGATTGACAAGGGCCGCATGGGAGCGCAATTGGGCGAGCCGTCTAGCGCCGAGAAGTATTCGTGGATGAGGAGGAGTCTGCCCGAGCACAAGAAACCGAACCGTCTGCTGGGCGGACCCGCGGCGGATTTGCACTGACCAGAGCCCAGGCGAAAGACGGGCCGATGACGGCGGAAACTCCATCTGCCAGCCGCTGCCGTCGTTCTTCGGGATGCGCTCATCGACGACCAGCTTTCCCGAACCGTCGTAGAAATCAGCGCGGACGGCCGGGCCGGGCCCCAGCCGGAATTCGAGGGGCGCCTCCCGGGTGGCCACCTGCTGAGCGACCACCACGCCGCTTACCTGGGATGCCACGGTTTGAGGCGCGGCGAGCGCAAGTGAAGGCGGCCGCTCAGCCACTAATTTTAGGCCGCGCAGTGTAAGGCGGTTGTGTGACCCAAGTATGGGAGCAGCCACTTCCGCTTCCACAACCATCGCGTCCACCGTAACGCCATTCCCCGAAAGGCCAAATTGCCCGCCGGTGATCCGGATGGCGTGAGTTCCTCCGCCCGCCGGGATAGGGAAAGAATATGTCTGGCCGTTTGCACCCGCGAGGATCACGCGCGCGGATAATACCGGGCCTCCCACATCCAACGCATAGCTCAACGTCACAACCGAAGACGGCGTGGCGTGGAACCGCAGCGGCTTCAGCAACCCAACACACAGAATCTTCTGGCCGCGTGCGATTACATCACGCACCAACGCGGGCGCTCTGTCATGCGAGTTGTAAAGCGAGGGGTCAAACCCTTCATCCTGCGCTAGTGGAAAGCTGAGCCAGCCTGGAATTCCATTCCTGAAATCAGCGTCAAAGGTCCACGGAGCGAACGAAGAAGCGTCGGATCGCACCGGTCGACCGGGCTGAGCCACGACGGGCTGCACCCACAACCAGGCCGTCAAAAGGGAAATGAGAAAGAAACGCGCGGGATGCTTCATCCGCCGGTCCCTCCGAAAATTCCTCTGCTAAATAAAAAGAGAAATTGCGAAAATCATTTTCTTGCTTTGGGGACGCCGGAGCGCAGCGTGACCGGCCGCCCTGAGAAGCTGTGAAAAAATCGGCCAGTGATGTCATTCCGAGCAAAGCAAGGAATATCACCTCTTTGCCTTAAACAAAAAACAGATGCTTCGCTACGCTCAGCATGACAGAGTCGAATATTTTCACAACTCTGACGATCCAGCATGAAAATGATCGGGATCAGTCCTCAATCCCTCGCAAGGCCTCACGCTCATTCGTGAGGGGAATGAAGAGAAGATGCGAATTGCTGCACCTTCGCGCAGCTCGTCAAAATATCGTCAATATCCTTGCGAGCTCCCAGGAAAAGCTGATGCTCAAGCCATATCCCGTCCATACAAACCCGTTCGCTCTCGGGCAAAAACAGATCATGATAATTTTGCCGCAGGTTCCAATTTCCACAACCGCAGAGCGGAACATCATGCTTCGCAAAAACGGGATTCCGGTACAACGGGTAGGGATAGGTCCGGGCCGCCGGAACGCCCTCGGCCTGCAGCGCGCGGAGGAACACGTCGCGTGACACGCCCGCGAATGCTCCCTCGTCGTAACGCAAGGTGACCAAGTAATGGGGCTGCTGCCCGGCCCGCGGATCATCCTCCGCCATCGAGAGTCCCGCGAAAGACCGCAACTGCTGGCGAAAATAGCTGACGTTTTCCTCGCGAATCCGGGTCTGCTCGGGGAGCTTTCGGAGCTGAGCGCAGAGTATCGCCGCTTGGAAGCCCGTGAGTCGATAATTACTGCCCAGGGTAAAGTGTTCGTACCAGTTGCCGCCCCGGCGCCGGCCCTGGTTGCAGTAGCTCCAAAGGCGGGAGGCCACATCCGCGTCATTCGTCACCATCACGCCGCCTTCCCCGGAAGTGACGAGTTTGAATTCTTGAAAGCTGAACGTTCCTACCTTGCCAAAATTCCCTACGGGAATACCCCGCCAGGTGGCCCCGTGGGCGTGAGCGGAATCTTCGATGAGGGGGATGCCGTGGCGCCCGGAGATCTCCGTGAGCGCGTCCATGTCCGCGGGCATTCCGCCGAAGTGGACGGCAATGATGGCCTTGGTGCGCGATGTGATTGCCTCTTCGACGGCGGTGGGGGAAAGATTCAGTGTTTCCGGATCGATATCCGCGAAAACCGGCGCCCCGTGGCATAAGAGCACTGCGGTGGCCGTTGCAACAAACGTAAAAGGGGGCACAATGACTTCGTCTCCGCATTGAATCCCAAGCGCGTGGAGCGCAACTTCGATCGCCACCGTTCCATTGGCGCACGCGATCGCGTGCGGCACGCGGTGCATCGCAGCGAATGCCGCCTCAAACTCCGCCACCTTCTCGTTATAGCCGCCCCACGCGCCGCTGCGCAGAACCCCTAGTAACGCTTCTTCCTCTTCAGGCCCGAATGCGGGCCACGACGGAAAGGGCTCGGTACGAACCGGTTTCCCTCCTAACAGTGCCAAGTCCATCTCTATTGGGCCTCGCGTCGAAGCTGCCGCGATCCGATCGTATATCCTCGCAGCTTGGAAATTTGCGCGCAGGCTTCCTTAAGCGCGTTGGACACTTCACGGTCCCTTTCGGGCTCAAGACGCACGGCAGGGGCGGAAATACTGAGGCCCGCCAAAACGTTTCCTGCCGTATCGAGAATCGGCGCCGCGATGCATCGGATGCCCGGCGCATCCTCCTCGTTGTCCACTCCGTAGCCTTGCTCGCGCGTCCGCACAAGCTCGCGATAGAAACTGGCGCGATCGTGAACCGTGCGGGGGGTGAATGCCTGCATCGGCCGCTGCTTAACGATGGCCTGCACGTCTGCGCGGGGCAGTCGAGAAAGGAGACACTTGCCCAGCGCCGTCGAGTGAACAGGGCTGCGCATCCCAGCGTGCGCCGCCAGACGGAAGACCTGCGGGCTCTCCATCACACGAATATACAAGACCTCGCACCCGTCTAACACGCCAAGGTTCACCGTTTCTTGAAAGCGGTGGACCAGCGTGGCCATGAACGGCGCCGCTTGCGCCGCCAAGTCCGACTCCGGCCGGAAATCCCCGAGCAGGCCTCCAAGCCGGTTCGTGATGGAGTAGGTCCCCTGACTGCCCTTCTCCACATAACCCAAGCGCTCCAGCGTGAACAAAATCCTGAACACCGAACCCTTCACCAGCCGGGTGCGGACCGCAAGCTCCGCCAGGCGCGCATTCCGCTGGCCGCGAAACGCCTCCAAAACGAGCATCGTCTTTTCGACCACCGAAATGTAATTGTTGGTGGGCACGCGAGCCTCTTGGGTGAAGTGTAGTAGTGTAGCAGTGTTGCGCCAGCGTGTACAGATCATTATCAGGTTATTCTATCTGTCAGAACGATGAACCCTGCCCCCAATTGACCCTGAAAACCTTAATATTTCGCTTGACAAACAGAACACGATAAGAAAAGAATGGGTGCAATCCAAGAGGACGTTCTATGTATTAGAATGCGCTCTTCTGGCGAACAAAAGGGAGGATTGAGTCATGAAGCAAGCACAAAAGAAGATGTGGCAGGTGGGGATGTGCGTCAGTCTAATTTTCCTGGTAGCGACGCTCGGGAGGGCGCAGAGCCAATTCGGCGCCACGGGCACCGTCCTGGGGCACATTCAGGATTCTTCCGGCGGGGCGGTTCCTGGTGCGACGGTGACGCTGCATAACCAGCAGACCGGAATCAACAGTGTGTTCACGACGGGCAGCGCCGGAGACTACGTCTTTGTGAACCAGATCCCGGGAAACTACGGAGTGACGGTAGGAAAGCCCGGATTCAAAACGGCCACGACAGCGGGATTGATCGTGCAAGTGGACCAAACCCTGCGGCAAAATTTTATGCTGCAAGTCGGCGCTACAACGGAGCAGGTGACCGTCAGCGCCCAGGCGCCCATGCTTCAGACAGATAACGCCACCATCGGATCGGTGGTTAACTCACGCACCATCGCGGCCCTGCCGCTGAATGGCCGGGACTATACGACGCTGATTGCCATCAACGCGGGGGTCACCCAGCCGTCGGGAGGAATCCAAGTGAGTATTTTTGACCCGCACGGGCTGAACCCAAGCTGGTCAATGTCCAGCATTGACGGCGCGCGGCCCGCATCCATCAGCTACCTCATTGATGGAATTACCGACAGCGACCAGTTCTTTGGCAAATCCATCAGTTTGATATCAGCCGACTCGATCCAGGAATTCAAGCTCCAGAACGGGCTCTACTCCGCGGCATACGGCACAGGATCGGCGCAGGTCAACGTGGCCTTGAAGTCGGGTACCAACCAACTCCATGGCACGGCCTACGATTATTGGCGGAACTCGGCTCTTCAGCCCGATAACGCCATCATTGCTGCGCTCAATGCGCGTAATGGTAGCCATACCCCGTTGGTAAGCCCATTCAACCAAAACCAATTCGGCTTTACACTGGGTGGGCCGATGGTGCTGCCCAAAATCTATAATGGGCGTGACCGGACATTCTGGTTTGTGGGCTACGAAGGAGGCCGCGAAGTTTCCGGAGGCCTTTCGCCGGGATTTGCCCAAGTCCCTACCGCGCAGGAACGAAGCGGCGACTTCTCCGATTGGCCTTATCCCATCTACAATCCTGCCACCACCGGTTCTGTCCCAGCCACAACGGCTAACCCCACGGGGCGCGCACCGTTTGCGAGCAACGCGATACCATCCGGCATGATCAGCCCCATTGCCCAAAAGTGGCTAAATTACTTCCCCACACCGAACATTACATGCCAGTTGCCGTGCCCGAATTACTCGCAGGTCGTAAAAAGCACGATTACCACGGATACAGTAAATGCCCGGGTGGACCATCAGCTCACCAGCCGGGATCGCCTTACGGGTACCGTGATTGTTTCGCGCGACGTCCCATTCAGCCCTTCGATTCTCCCCGCGAGTTCCACCGTTTCCTTTTCTCGTACACGCATGGTGGGCCTGGACTACGTCCGCAACCTGACGCCCAACTCGGTCAACGATTTCCGTGTCGGCTACAACCGGGAGAACTTCCATGAGGGATCGGTCACAGCTTATGGTCCAAACCTCTCCCAGCAGCTCGGGTTTTCCAATACGGCGTCCTTTCCCGCCTTCTATGGCTTGCCCGGCCTCACCCTCGGCGGCGATGGTTATTCTGCGCCCGGAACCACCAATAACGGGTACACTCAAAAGGACAATATCTTTGAGTACGCGGACAATTACACGCTGATTCACGGCAAGCATACGTTCACAATGGGCGCGGACATCCGCCGCTATCAGCTCCAGGACGCCGATGCGTTCACCTTCAACGGCCAGACCAATTTCACCGGCGCCTATACAGCCTCAGATCCAAAGGCCGCTGGGCGCCCTGGTCCGACGAGTGGCAACGGATTCGCCGATTTCCTGCTCGGATACCCCTTCTCGGTGATTCCGGCGTCGCCCGAGCCCGGAGAGTTCTACGACGTCCGGTCGACGGACTGGAATTTCTTTGCTCAGGATGATTTCCGCGTCACACCTCGGCTCACAATGAATCTCGGTTTGCGTTACGAAATCCCAGGAGCGCTGCACAGCAGCATTGCGAATGATGGCTCGGTGCTCAACTTGAAGACGCCGGGAGGAGGAGTCATATGGGCCAGCAAGTCGTTTGTGGCGCCGCTCCAAAGCGCGCCCGGGGCAAGCACTTATTACCAGTGCTGCGTTTCCAATCAGCTTGTCCCCACGCACTTCCGCGATTTCTCTCCGCGCATCGGCCTGGCCTGGCGGCCCTTGCACAATAATGATCGCCTGGTGTTACGCGCCGGTTATGGCCTTTTCTATGGCACCTACATGCGCTTCTATGACGGAGCGAATTATACGAGCAACATACTTTCTTTAATTTTTGCGAACCCCAACTACCCAGGGGTTACCGGATTTGAAAAGAGCTCACCCTTGGCCTTGAATACACTCTGGCTGCCTCCGGTCACTCTGGAGCCCACCTCCATTCCCCCTCCGTATG
>JBOGJT010000421.1:0-23265 GCA_050745065.1 Terriglobia bacterium | reverse complement strand
GATGAGCGGCTCGTTATAACGAGCCGCTCATCCGGCATGACAAAGGGATTCTAAGGTGCCTTTTAACGGCATGGTTAAAACTGTGCCCTCCTGACTGTCGAACCGAATTTCATGAATAGTCCGGGTTAGGAGGCGTAAACCGATAAAGGTATCAACCCGTCCTCACCTTTGACGTTGTGTGGGGGGCGACGGGGTCTGATAACGCAGTTCCATTCGCCATGAGACCTATCGGGTCGAAAACAGGATACTACTCTTATTTATTTACGCTGCCTTAGCGACAACACTGTCCACTTAGGCGGCGACTTGCCACTGTGCGAAAGAAGTAAGTGCCTGTCATTCTGAGCGCAGCGAAGAATCTGCATGTAAATCAAACGGGAAAAGCAGATTCTTCGCTCCGCTCAGAATGACATATGGCTAAAATCCTTGCATGCGGCGATAACTGCCGCGATAAAATGCAATCCTCCGGAGTTTTCAGCTAACCTGAACAGTGAGAAAAATATATGCGCCTGGCAAATCGAGTAGCTATCGTAACCGGGGCGGGCAGCGGCATCGGCCGGGCCATCGCCATCCGCTTCGCCGCGGAGGCCGCGCGGGTCATTGTCAACGATATTAATGACACCGGCGGCCAGGAAACCGTGCGGCGCATCGAGCAGGCCGGCGGCATATGCCGGTTTATTCACGCCGATGTTTCGGATAAAGAACAAGTCGCCCGGATGGTTGAAACTTCGGCGGAGGCTTACGGCGTTCCGGATATTCTGGCGAACGTCGCGATCTGTCGCTCGCAGGCAGTGCAGGAAAACGAATGGGAACCCAATGTCGAAGTGGGTTTGCACGGCACGTGGCTCTGCACTCAGGCCGTCCTGCCCGGTATGCGCTCGCTCGGACGCGGAAGCATCGTCAACATCTCATCGGTAAACGGCCTGATGGGATTTGGCAATACCCACGTTTATAGCGGAGTAAAAGCCGGCATGATCGGCCTCTCGCGCTCGCTGTGCGGTGAGGTCGGGAAGTATGGCGTCCGCGTCAATTGCATCTGCCCCGGCACCATAATCACAGAGACATGGCAGCCGCTGATGGAGCAGGACCCGGGCTTGGTGAACCGGCTGAAAAACCTCTATCCAATCGGACGTTTGGGCACGCCCGAAGACATCGCCAATGCCGCTTTGTTCCTGGCCTCCGATGAATCGTCCTTCGCCACCGGAGCCGTGCTCGTCATCGATGGCGGGGTGACGGCCTCGCAGTTGGGGTTTTCCGTTTTCCAGGACGAGACTTTTTGAAGACGGCCAAGGATCGTGCCGCCAGCGCGGCACGAATGCAGACCGGCAACTCCGGTAAAGCCGCTGCCGAAACCTACGCTAGTTTTAGCTGCTAATTAATTCCCCACCTTACATTTTCGGCGCTCCGATCGAAATTAAGGCCGCCCCTGACGCGCGAACTGCAGGCTGTGTGTGAAAGCCCGCACCCAGCGCAACTGCGGCGATGCACGCCCGTTCCTTGCGCAGCGTCGATTCTCAAGGTACGCGGAGTCCGCCGCTGGACATCAGAAGGATGTCACGAGGCGCGATTGACCGCGGCCCGAAACTTCACTGCGCCTTAACATTGCTGTAACACTCGGCGTTCACCCTGTCTATGCAGCGTGGGCGGGGCCGTTCGCTGTAGAGGCGCCGCGCCGGCCGCGGGGTGAAATTAGCAACTTTTTTTCCGGGCAGCATCGCAGGACGATAAGGCATTCGAAATAACGACTATACGTGACGTTATACGCCACTGACGTTCGACTCTTTAGCGGCGGCCTCTGGCTGCCGGTATTTAATGGTAAAGACCGGCGGCCAGAGACCGCAGCAAATGACCATCGCTGACTTATGACGCTCGGCATAGAAGCTGTTTATCAATGCCCGGATCAAGGGCAATTCTCGACGGCGGAAGCGAGGTGCTATGATCTCCAGAAAGCTCGCCATTTGTTGTCTTTTGATTACCTTTGCCAGTTTAATTCTGGCAGGTTGCGCCGGCAGGAACGGCAATTCGTCATCAGGCGGGACGCCGGGCGAGCCGCTGCTTATTAACGTGGCGGGGTCGACACTCGCCTATCCTATTTATTCACAATGGTTTAGCATCTACCACCAAACCCATCCGAGCGTCGCGTTGAATTACGCTTCGATTGGCTCGGGAGGGGGCATTCAACAGCTCCGCATCGGCACGGTGGACGTTGGCGCATCCGACATGCCGCTGAACGATCAAATGCTGGGCACATTCAAAGTAAAGATTCTTCAGTTTCCCACCGCTCTCGGCGCAGTCGTGCCTATGTACAATATCCCGGGCGTTAAAGTTCCCCTGAAATTTACTCCCGCGGCGCTTGCCGGGATATACCTTGGCAAGATCACGCGCTGGTGCGACCCCGAAATTGCCGCGTCGAACCTGGGTGTGAAGCTGCCCGACAAGAAAATCATTCCCGTTCACCGTTCGGACGGCAGCGGCACGACGTTTGTTTGGACGGATTACCTCTCGAAGGTAAGTGCCGAATGGAAAAGCAAAGTGGGCAGCAACACGTCGGTGAATTGGCCGCTGGGCTTGGGTGGAAAAGGGAGTGAGGGGGTTACGGGATTGGTGGAGCAGACTCCTTACTCCATCGCCTACATGGAGTTGACCTACGCCTTGCAGAACCACTTGCTTTACGGCGAGGTGCAGAACGCATCCGGCGCCTACGTCGAGGCCACACTGAATAGCGTGACGAGCGCTGCGGCGGCGTATTCGGACGCTTTGCAGAAGGATATCCGCGTTTCCATCACCGATCCTCCCGGAGCGGCTGCGTATCCCGTCAGTACCTTTACTTACCTGCTGGTCCCCGTGACCATTCACGACGCGGCCAAGCGGAACGCCATCAAGGGCTTCCTTAACTGGATGCTCGCGGACGGCCAGAAATCGGCCGAGCAACTCTCCTACGCGCCGCTGCCGCCCGGGGTTATCTCTATCGAGAAGGCGCAGATTCCTGAGATCCAATAGCATGGCCTCTGCTATCCCAGTCCCTCTACGCGGCGCCGGTCCGGAACCTTTCGGGCGGGCGCGGGCGTTTTTGCATCGCCTCAAGAGCGGTGACGAAATCGCCCATCTGATCACCTTGCTTTTCGCGTTGAGCATCCTCCTGATTACGGTTCTGATCGTTTATGAGCTGTACGCAAAGTGTTCCCTGCCGCGCCACCGGTTTGGATGGGGGTTCCTGATCACGCGTGCCTGGGACCCGGTTTTTGGCCACTTTGGCGCGTTGACATTTATTTACGGAACGGTGGTGACGTCTGTCATCGCCCTCGTGATTGCGATTCCCCTGGGCGTGGGCGCCGCGATCTTTCTGGCCGAGTTCGCACCCGCAGCGCTCTCAGACTCGCTCACCTTTCTGATCGAACTGCTGGCCGCCGTGCCGAGCGTGATCTACGGACTGCTGGGCATTTTCACCGTCATTCCGCTGCTTCGCGATTACGTCGATCCTTTCTTGCAGCGCCACTTCGGATTCCTCCCGATCTTCGCCGGACCGATTTACGGCGTTGGCTTGCTCGCCGCGGGGCTGGTGCTCGCCATCATGGTGGCGCCGTTCATCATCTCCGTTTCGCGCGGCGTGCTGCTGGCAGTGCCGGTTGAGCAGCGAGAGGCGGCCTTAGCCCTGGGGGCGACCCGCTGGGAATCGACGTGGCAGGTGGTGACGCCCTACGCGCGGGCCGGCATTCTGGGTTCCATTTTTCTCGCACTGGCACGCGCGCTCGGCGAAACGATGGCGGTGACGATGGTGATTGGAGGCACGCCGGTGATCAGCGCGTCGCTGTTCTCGCCGGGTTACTCCATCGCCGCCGTCATCGCCGACCAGTTCACCGAAGCCACCGGACCTCTCTTTCTGCAATCGCTTATCGAGCTGGGGTTGGTACTTTTCGTTCTGACGATCATTTTGAACGGCCTCGCCCGCTTGCTCATTCTCGCCACGAGCAAACAAGGAACCGCGCATCCATGAACTACCGCATGGCCTGGCGCAAATTCGTGAATGTCGTGATGCTGGCCCTCACGGGCCTGTGCGCGTTGGTGGCGATTTCGGCGCTGCTTCTTATCCTGGGATATCTTGCCTGGAAAGGCGGGCGTTACATTAACTGGGCGTTCCTCACCCAACTCCCGAAGCCCGTGGGGGAATTGGGCGGCGGGATGGCCAACGCCATCATCGGCAGCGCCAAGATGCTGCTGGTGGCGGCGGTGACGGGCATTCCTATCGGGCTTCTGGCGGGAATCTATCTGGCAGAATTTGGCGGCGCCGCTCTCGCCTTCACGGTGCGCTACGCTGCGGACCTGTTGAACGGTGTTCCGTCGATCGTGATGGGGATTTTTATATATACCGTGGTCGTGATCCCGATGGGCCATTTTTCCGCGCTCGCCGGAGGGGTGGCTCTGGGCGTGATGGTGATCCCCATCGTGGTGCGCAGCACAGACGAATTTGTCCGCGCCGTGCCCGGCAATATGCTCGAGGGCGCGCTCGCGCTCGGAGTCAGCAAGTGGCGCGGCGTGGCCACGGTGGTGGCGCCGGCGGCGATGAGCGGTATCGCCACGGGCATTCTACTAAGTATCGCGCGTGTTGCAGGTGAGACCGCTCCGCTGCTTTTCACGAGCTTCAACAACCAGTACTGGAGTCGCGGCTGGAGCCAGCCCATTGCGTCACTGCCCGTCATGATATACACCTACGCGATTTCTCCCTATCAGAGCTGGCGTCAGCAGGCTTGGGCGGCGGGCTTCGTGTTGCTGGCACTGGTGCTTCTTGTTAACATTGGAGCGCACGCGATCCTCTCCAGACGCCGCGCCTTTATGCGGAGATGACCTTCATGAGTGCGGCATTCAACGTTTCGGACATGGCCAGCGAAGGGCAGAACAGAGCGGAGACGGCGCCGGGCGCGAGCGCCGTGAAAATTGAGGCGGCAAACCTCAGCTTTTATTACGGCGCGTTCCGCGCCCTTCGCGATATTTCGCTCGAGATACGGCAAAACCAGATTACCGCCCTCATCGGCCCCTCCGGCTGCGGAAAATCCACGTTCCTGCGCACGCTTAACCGGATGTCGGAAACCGTGCCGCACACGCGCACCGAAGGATCGATCCGGCTGGACGGCGAGGACATTTTCCGCATGGACCTGGTGCGGCTGCGGCGGCGCGTGGGCATGGTCTTCCAGAAGCCCAACCCCTTTCCAAAAACTATTTTCGATAACGTGGCCTACGGACTGCGCGTGAATGGCGGCGGCCGCGGGCCGATGCTCGCGCGCGCCGTGGAGGCGAGCCTGCGCCGCGCCGCGCTATGGGACGAGGTGAAGGACAAACTGCACAAGTCTGCCTATGCGCTTTCGGGCGGCCAGCAGCAGCGGCTTTGCATCGCCCGCGCGCTGGCCGTTAACCCGGAGGTTCTCCTGCTCGATGAGCCCTGCTCGGCGCTTGACCCCATCGCCACGGCCAAGATCGAAGATTTATTGTTTACTCTGCAACGGAATTGCACCATTCTGATCGTGACGCACAACATGCAGCAGGCGTCGCGGGTTTCGAAGTACACGGGATTTTTTCTGATGGGCGACCTGATTGAGTTTAATGAAACCGATTCTCTGTTCAAGAAGCCCGCGCGTAAGCAGACGGAGGATTACATTACGGGGCGCTTCGGCTAGCGCCTGCGAACTCATATCATCAACGAGAGGTAGCGCAGAGTTTCGTGCCTTTGGAAACTCTGCGGCTTGTGCGTGGTTCTGAACGGGAAGCTGCAGACCGCAGAAACCGAGGTCTGCATTGCAAGATCGTAAATTCTTGCTATTGTGGCAACAAATTCCGTCCTCTACGCACTCGCCCTCCGTGATCTCTGTGCGCTCGGTGGTAGAGATCTTCACCACGGAGGCCACAGAGACCACGGAGGACAAGATGCAAAGACGTGCAGCCCACCCAAATTATGGAGTTCCCGACGGGACTGTTTTTCGATTGCGGCTTCGCCGCGCTGCGCTACCTCCCTCTGACGCCAGCCGGCGGCGTTCCACCTGAATGCCTCTCGCCGCTGCTCTCTTCATCGCACTGACACATCGAAAACGTGGCTGCAATAGCCATCGAGCCGCACATAAAGGCCGCTGCGCGCGAGGTCAACCCCGTGCCACTCGTAGGTTCTGTCGTTCAACTGATCGCGAAAGAGGTAACACTTGGAAGGATCCGCTTGGCCGTCCAGCGCAATATTACCCACCGAGGGCGCTGTGCCGAGGTTCACCGCGATCACCTTCCACGCCTCGCCAGCCCGCCATTGGTACGCAATGAGGTTTCCAAAAGTTAAATCGCCCGCCGGAAGAGCATTGAGAAGCCGCCAATCGCCCGTGTGAAATGTATCCTCGCGGGTGATCGCCAGCAATCTTGCATAGAGCGCCTGGACTTGCGGGTCAGCAGGATCACGCGGCTCCGGCGCCGCGCGCCGCAGTGGAATCGGCAAGTGCACCTTTTTGCCCTCGAGTTGGCCCTGATGGAAGAAGCGCATTCCCGGAAGGGTGGCTGTCAGCGTTGCTACGGCAGGCAATTTTTCACGCCCAAACACCGCTGCGGCGCGCGGCTCATCGTGATTCTCAAGGAACCTGACGAGGCGGAACTGGTAGGCAAGGTCTGCCTGGAGATGGCGGCGCACCCCCTGCGCAGAGTCGCCGCGCAGGAGGTCGTAGAGATGCTTGTCGTAGGTGAAGTTCAGGCCAAGCTGCTGCAAACGCCATTCCATGCCCCAATAGACTTCACCCATCCAGACGAATTCCGGCAATGCGGTCACCGCGGCCGGCCAGAACTCTTCGCGTGGAGCGGCGAGGCCGCCCAGGTGTTTTGCCCAGGTTTTGGCAAAAACGTCATTAAGAACCAGCATCGCCATGTCGCAGCGCACTCCATCGGCGTGCGCTGCGATGGTCCGAAGCGCGCCGAGCATGGCTTCGCGCACATCGGAACGGAAATAGTTCAACTGCGCCGTATCGGGCCAGGCAGGGAAGTACGGGTCCTTACCCCTGGCGATGAGCACGCACCTGTCCCCGGTGTCGTCGTCCGAGAGAAAATAAGCGGCCGTCTCTCGCCGGAAATCCGCGAGGGTTCCATGAACGTAGTATTCGGCGTGAGCGCTGATCCATGGATGATCGAGGCCGGTGTGATTGGGCACAAAGTCTAGGATCAGCCGGATGCCTCGCGCGTTAAGCTTATCCCGTGCCGCGTCGAGCTCGTTCCAGCCGCCCATGCGAGGGTCAGGCGTGTAATCCTGAACGGAATAGGGCGAGCCCACAACGTCGGCCATTGACCAATCAGGCAGCGCCTCATCGTACGAAGGGAAGTATGCGGGCGTGGTTCGCATGATGGTTCTTCCCAGCAGGCTGCGCTTCCAAACTCCCATCAGCCAGACGAAGTCAAAGCCCTGCGACTTCAGGTTGTCCCAATCCGCGTCCGGCACCGAGCCGAGGCTGATTCGCCGGCCCTCGCGCGTAGAAAGTGCCTCCAGCCACGCAGAGGTGTTGATCTCATAAAGGTGCGGGTGCTGCCGGACGGGTGGCATGGGCGGACGGCTGGCGGGCATGATTTTCTTCTTCGATTATGGCGGCGGCTACGGCGCCATTTCCGAAAATTGCGAGCGAAGCTCCGCCACGCGCCGCGCGAGCGACGGCGCGTCCTCGAACAGACGGATAGCGGCGATGCCGGTTGCCCCGGCTTTCAGGCACGCCTTCACACGCTCCAGGGTGATCCCGCCCAGCGCCAGAATGGGGGTGCTCACGCACGCGGCAATCTTGCTGAGCTGCTCGAGACCAAGGGGAGGTCCGTAAGCGGCTTTCGAAGGCGTTTCAAAGACGGGTCCGAGCAGAATATAATCGGCGCCGGCCGATTCCGCGTCGCCCGCCTCGTCGAGCGAATGGCACGAAACACCAACCAGCAAATTGGGGGGAGCAATCGCGCGCACGGTGGCGGCAGGCATCGAATGGTTGCCCAGATGAACGCCGGCTGCGCCAGTGGCGAGTGCCACGTCCATGCGATCGTTGATCACCACCCGTGAGCCAGTTCCTCTGGCGCGCGCCACGGCGACCTCCGCGAGATGCACGATGCCGCGCGCATCGAAACCCTTAGCGCGGATTTGGATCAAGTCGATGCCCGCGTCCACGGCTTCCGCCAGGATAGCTTCGAGCGGGCGGGCGGAGAGCCGATCCGGCCCGGTGATGTAACAGAGCCTGAAAGATGGATGCATGTTATACACGCGGACGTCAGTCCGCGACGCCCCGTGTTGTAGCGGCGGCCTCTGGCCGCCGGTTTCTCATACGAAAGGCCGGCGGTCAGACGCCGCCGCTACAGCATAGGATGGCCATGGACTTATGTCCCAGGTGCAATAAGGCCGAAAACGGAGGACGAATCTCTCCGTGGGTGGATTCAAAACAACAGCAGGCTCTTCGCTTGGCCCCCAATGGCAGCCAAAAACGTCTTTCCGCACCGCCTTGCGGCCGCGTGCGCTACCGTACCGTGCCCCTGCCTACAGAGTGACCGGGGCGCCGGACGAGGTCAAATGCCATCCAGATATCCGTGATGCCAACGCCAGAAATGGCGCCGCGGAGGTAATTGTTGTGGCAAGCCATACCCACCCAACGGTAATGGGCGGCAAAAAAGTTATGCGTCCACAACGGGATCCAAGGGCTGTAAAGAAGTGCCACCCCGAGGACGAAGTAAAAGACAATACGCACCAGTATTTCCAACCATTTCTTCATGGGATCAGGGGGAACCGGTCAACTCTACTTCGCCACCAGCCTTCGAAGCGAAAACAGCAACGCAATCCTTCTGCTGAGAAATAAATGAGTGACACCAGATGTTGTGGCGGCTTGTTCCAGCGGCGGCCTCCCGGCTCAGGCGCGCTTCGACTGTAGCAGCCGGATTTTTTCAGCTATGTCCCGGTAGTCGATGTTCTGGCTATATACTTCGTAAAACCTTTCCAGGGCAGCTTTCGCATCGCCGCATTGCTCATAGGCTGCCGCGAGGTCGTAGGTCAACGCCGTGGTTGTGTCTTCGGTAAGGCCGGGTGATTGGAGTGCGCGGGTCAGCCATCGGACGGCAATTTCAGGCATTTGCTTCTCCATAAAGCAAACGCCGAGCAGAGAGCAAGCCTCCAGCAGCTTCGGCGCCGAATCCGTTCCTGCCACGCCTTTCACCACTTTCTGGAATTCGCCGATCGCTTCGTCGATCAGGCCCATCTCCCGGAACGCGACTCCGAGATTGTAGTGGGTCTGCGGAGTGTCGTCCGCAGTCGCGGGTTCCTCGCCCGCGTTCAATTCTGACAAGAGTTCCTCTAATGAGGAATCAAAAAGCGACGGATCACTATCCCCAGCGACCGGAATCGCGGCGGCGGAGGCGCCAGCTCCATCCAACTGACCCAACGTGATTTCCAAATCGCGCGCCAAGTCATCCAGCGCAGATTTTTCCCGCGTCCACCGCTCCCGGATCGGCAGAGGTTGGGGAGCACGTTCCTCCGCCATGGATTTGTCTGCCTCATCCCACGATGTCTCCAACGCGTCCGTCAATGCGGGCAACACTGAAGGGTCGCTGGGTCCGGGCGGCGCAAAGGCCGCGCTATTCTCCGCGGATACCTCCGGAGGACGCGAAAAAGCGACGGGCCGATCGATCTCTGCAAGCGATGAACCTTCAGACCGCTCGACCGCGGTCTCCGCCAAGCCCGGCTGCGCGGAATCGGTGGCGTTATCGGAGAACGCCGGAGGCGGCGGTCCGGGTTCTGCGGACACAATCCATTTTTCTTGCGCTTCCGGCGTAAGAGGGTTACTCGCATCCTCGACGGACTGCACAGACGGAGGCGGCTCAAAGGGTCCGGCCTGAGCCATCGAGGCCGGCGCTCGCTCCCTGTCTCGGGCAGCCAATTTCTCGGCCAACAGATCGCGCAAAACCGCGACTTGCGGGTGGTCCGGATATCTGCTGGCCAGCTTATCCAGTGCCGCGCCCCCCTCCGCTAAAAAGCCAGAATCCAGATAGGACTGAACTTCGGTACACTCATGGCCCAAATCAGCGGCGAAAGAGGATGGTTCCGGCTGCGGAACCGGCGGTAGCGGTGCAGCATCTGCCGCCCCGACCGCATCCCGCTGCGCTGACTCCGGCGATACCGCCGCGGCTTCCGTCATCGCCTCCGGTTGTGGTGGTACACGCTCCACGTCGCGCGCAGACTCCGCCGTCGGCGGAACGCGGGCGAAGGACTCCCATTCGTTGGAAAAATCGATTTCGAGGACCGCCCGTGGAGGGGGAGCCATAGGCAATTCCGGTGGGCTGAGATTCGAGGGCGGCGTTATCTCTTCCTCCGGCAGCGCCGGACGCGGCTCGGCTGCCAGCGACGTCGATGAAGCTGCCTGTGCAGCTTCTCCGGCAAGCTGGCGCTCGCGAGCTTCCTGCAAAAGTGTTTGCCACGCAAAATTCTGCTCATCCCGCTGCGAAAGGCGCAGGAAAATCCTCTCGGCTTTGGCCCAATGCCCGGCGTCGCCAAACGCCGTGCCCAGTGCCTCAAGGAGAGCGGTCGGAATAACTTCCGCTTTCGCACGCTCACACGCATCCGCGATCAGATCCAGACTGGATGCGCTATGCGGGCGGCCTTCCAGCGATTTCCGCAGCAAGGTGCAGTACTCGCCGGAAATGGCTCGCTCAAAGGCCACGCCGGCCAACGGGGCAAGCACGCCCAAAGCAGAGTCGGGATTGCCTGTCTCAAGGCAGTGCGCCGCACAGCGGGACACCAACGCCCACCCTTCGGGGCTGCTGTGGTACGCGTTAATGACCAGCGCGGCGGCGTCATCCCGGCGTCCCGAGCTGAGATACATCTCCAGGAGCAGCGATTGCCCCTCCGGGCTTGATCTGATCTCAGGCGCAGCATCGAGAACACGGTTGACTTCATCAACCTGTCCCGCTTCGGCGGCTAAACGCGCTTGCCAGAGCAAGACTTCCGAGTTTCGCGGCGCAATCTCGGCCGCCGACCTCAGAAACTTGGTGGCGGCAGGAAGGTTCTTCTGCTGATAGGAAATAGCCGCGGCTTGCAAATAGGAGCGCATTGCCCCGTCAAGCTGTCCCGCGCGCTGGCAGGATTCTGCCAGGAGAGCGCGGTAGCTTGCGTTGGCAGGGTCCTGAGCCACCAGCTTGCTGAGAATCCGGCCAGCTTCGTCATGCTGCGAGCTCCTCTGGCAAAGGGCCAACGCTTGTTTGTACTGCTCATTCGCCTCGTGGCTGAGCTTCTGGCTGGCATAGAGATCGGCTAACTTGAGGAGAGGATCGACAGAACGCGAGTCCAGCTTGACGATCTTCTTGTATATGGCGATGGCTTTCAGAGTAAAGCCCTCGCGCGTATAAGCGTCCGCCAGCCGGTGAAACTGCCGCATCGCCTCGGGGATGTTCCCGTCGCGGACGCACAGGTCACCAATCGTGTTGAGAAGCGGAAGGTCGTGCGGATCCTGCTCCGCAATCACGAGATACTGCTTGATGGCTTGCGAAATCTTTCTTTGGCTGACGAGCTTCGCGGCTTCTTCAAGCGCTCTGGTCTTGCTAAAGGCCATCCAGCGGCTCCAGTGCAGGTAGGAAGGAGTTGCCTGTTCAGGCTAACATACGGCTCAAAGCCGAGTCAAAAGCGGACGGAGTGGCTGCGGGTACTGCCCCAGCGCTCAAGATGCGAGAGGCCCGCCCCGTGACGGATAATATGGGCTGAGTGTACCGTCGGCCGCTAAGGGAGAATTCTCTTCAGAAAATGGAACTTGCCCTTTTTGCGGGGCGCCGCGGGCGGCGGGGAGTTACTGTTTGGGGTCGTGAGGGCATGCTGGGCGCCGGCGCTGGAGCTCGGAGCCGCAGCGCTTGACGAAGAGGGCGCGGGGTCCACCGTAGTTCCGGATCCGAGGTTGGCTCCGCCGCTGGCCTGAACTTTGACGCTGGTTGACGTTGATGCAGCCGGCGGTTTATCGATCTTTGCGATTTGCGCTTGAATGTGGTTTGGCGAACCCAGAATTACCGGGCCGCGCAGCGTGCTCGAGTAATCGGGAGAGCTGGAAAAGGCGCCGAGGGTTTGCTGGAATATACTCCGATGGTCGTGCCGGACCGCATCCGCCTCAGCTCGCGCGAGTACCGCCTTGGTGGGCGCCGGGACCGGCGAGTTCATGCTGGCGAGCTGTTGTTTGGTATCATCCACGCGCGGGCTCAGGGGGAATTCCATCACGAGCCGGTCGTAGTAAGGGATAGCCTCCCTTTGCTTATGCAGTTCCGTCAGCGATTGGCCGAGGTACCAGAAAACATCGTCGCCTTGGCTGAAGTTCGGGTATTTATCTACAATCTCCTTAAACCGCGATTCCGACGCGAGATACGCGCGGTGCGTGTAGTAGTACATCGCAATCTGGTACTCGCCCTGCGCAAGAACTTCCTGCACCTCGCGCAAGCGGTCCTTCACTTCCGGCATCAGCGGGTTGGTAGGGTACTTGAGCAGAAATTGCCTGAACTCCTCCGCCGCCTGCGCCGCCTCGCTGGGGTCGCGATCCGCCTTGCCAACGAGCCTGAAATGGCACATTCCCGCACGATACTCCGCCATGGGCGCCTCGGGAGCCGTCGGGAAAAAGGTAATGAAATCCTTGTACTCAGCCTCCGCTTCGGTCAGGCCCGAGATGCCTCCCTGCCGGAAGTATGAATCGGCGATGGCGAGCTTTGCCTGCGAAAGGAATTCGCTGTCTGGGTAGGTATTAATCAAGGATTGAAGCAGCAGGCGTCCCGTCTGGTAGCGTCCGTGCTTGAATTCGTTGAGTGACTTTTGCAACAGGATCTTATCCGGCTGCTCGCCCGGCGCCACCGGAAGTCCAGCCTCGCTATGGTGGCGGAACGGAATAAGAAAGCAGCCCGGTAGTAACGCGAGGCACAGCAGGACGGTCGCCAATACAAAAGCTCGCCGTCCGGCGGGTGGGATTGGAAAGGATTTGTTGAAACTCATCACTACTGGTGAAACTCCCCCGGGCTTACAATGGCTCCGGCCACGTAGGAGACCCGGAGCATAAATCTCTTCATCAGGGGGCGCGCTCGCGCAAGCGCCGCCCGCCGGATATATTCCACGCGCCCTCCGGGCCGCGTGCAATCACGCCCCACGAATGAGGTCACGATCATCGCCACAATCAGTAGTTCTTGGGTCTGCCGAACCCTGACTCTTACACTATCACAACTCTGCCGGTTCCGCATACGGGGTCCGACCCCTGGTAAAAGGCTTGCCGGGTTTCGAGGTTCCCATCGCACTCAAAATCGCGATTAAACCGTGAGCTGTTCGTGGACAAATCGTTCGCTGTCCTTCCTGTTTCGCGCGTGTAACCGCGTGAGCGCTGCGATCCGCAACCCCGGCGCGCCGTAGCCGCTCGTGATCGGTTGCAGAAGCGCAGCGCGGCGAAGCCGCAATCGAAAAACAGTTGCGTCGGGAACTCCATAACTTGGGCGGGCTGCACGTCTTTGCATCTTGTCCTCCGTGGTCTCTGTGGCCTCCGTGGTGAAGATCTCTACCACAGAGCGCACAGAGATCACGGAGGGCGAGTGCGTAGAGGACGGAATTTGTTGCCACAATAACAAGAATTTACGATCTTGCAATGCAGGGTGCCCTTACTGCTCAATATCGCCACACGGCGGTGGCGGCCCGTGCAGGGGCGTGCTTGGTGATGTACGCGGCCATCCATCGCACCATCGTCGCCTGATTGGCAGGTTGCCAGCCGTGGCCCTTTTCAGGGCGGCCAAACCCAAACGTTCCGCCGTAATGCGGATCGGTTGTGCTTTCCAAAAAGTTCTCAAGGCCGTAAACCGCGAGATTCAGATAATAGCTATCCATGTCACCCACGTAGATGTGCAGCTTGTCCGCCAGCTCCGGCCCGAGATCTGGCCAGTTCTTCTTGAGGTATGCTGTAAGGTCGTACCCGTGGCTCCGCATGTATTGGGCTACCTCGTGGTTGATCCTTCCTGTACTCTTATCCCATAACGGCTCCGTATATCCATCGGCTCCGACAGGGCCGTAGACCGCTTCCCAAGCGTCAAGCTGCTGGCCGGAGCGCCCATGGCTTCCCAACACTCTCTCGAGCTGGCTCTCCTGCTTCTCCGTCATATCCGCCTGGCCGTCGGTCTGACGCTCTTCCGGACGCGCCACCGTGATCCACTGGTAGCCCGGCTGGTAGAAGGCGTTAGGATCGCGATAAATGTTCACGAGTTGATAGTGCCGGAAGTCAATGGGGTCGGGAAAGAGCGTCCACGTGCCTCCAAAAAATTTCGGATGCTTCACCTGCAAAGCAAGAGATTCCCAGCCTCCCGTCGATCCGCCCGTCAAGACGCGGGCGTACGGCTGGCGGATAATTCTGAAATGCGTTTCGACGTATGGGATCAGCTCTTGCATCAGCGCATCGCCGTACGGGCCATTATTAGCCGAGTTGACCGCGTATGAATCGTCAAAATACGGCGTCGGATGTTGGAACGTCACGGCGATGAACCGCGGGAAGTCTTTCGAATTCCAGGTCTTGTAGAAATCGTAGCCGCTTTCGATGTGGTAGCTCGTCATCAGCGTCGCGAAGTGGGGGTTGATCGGCTTCTTGGTGGTCGAAAATCCAAACGCCGGCCCCAGCCCGAAGTGGCCCTGCGCGTAAATCACGGGGTAGTAGGTGCGTGGGTGCGAAGCGTAGCCCTTGGGCAGCAGCACCACCGCGCCGAGGTAAATCGGACGTCCCCAGAATTTCGAGAGAAGCTGGCTCTGGATTTTCACGCGCTTCACCCACACGGTGTCGGGAGGAATTTTAGCCGGCGGAATGAGCTGCGTCAGGCTGAGTTTCACGTCGTAGCCGGCCTTAGGGTCAAGGTGCAAACGTTCCACCTTGCTGTAAATATTCCCCGGCGAGCGATTGAATTGTTGCCCCGCCCAGTGATCCATATGGAGCCAAACCGTGTGCCCATCCGAGCGGTGAAATTCGCTATAAATATTGACTAACGCCTGCACGTAGTAATCTCCGGCCGGAATATCCGCGAGACTGCGAAGCGGATAGCCGAGGGTGTGACCATCGATCACCGCGGCTTCGCCAGGCTTGATCTGGCTCACGTCTGCGCCAAAGAACGGCGGCTCGTCCGCCGCCGATCCAACCTGAAACCGAGGCTCGGATTGATTGTCGCGTGTAACGATGACGTACACGCGGCCGGTGAGCCGGCCAGCATGCACCAAAGCAGGGAACGAAATTTCAAATCGCGGGCCGGGTGTTGGAGCGGGCTCCTGCGCGGCTGCCCCCGCGCACGCGCTCGCGATGAGGAAAATTGCCGGTGCTGCGGCTGCAACGTTCAGGCGGCTGCGCTTCCGTACGGACGTTAAGGCATGGTTCATTTTTCTCTCCCGGGGCGTTCGAGCGTGGACGCGGCGCCTACAATCCGCCGCCATCGTTGTCACCCCCGCGGAAGCGGAGGTCCATTATTTAACTGGATTCCCACTTGCGCGGGAATGACTGGTAATGGTCTTGGGTTGCGGTCGCAAGGCCGCGCTGCACAATCTGCTGCCCTCCCCACTAAGGGAAAGCATTATAATTGACCGTTCGTAAAGGAGCGAACTTAAATGAAGACCACAAGGCGCGAAACCATCCAGTTTTTGGCAGCAGGTGTTCCCGCAGGCTTGGCGGCGTGGCTGGCCGCTCCAGCCCTGGCCCACGCAGCCGCACGGCCTGGATCCAGGCATGCGGATTCCGGCCACCTGCTCGAAGAGCCCTTGGCAGGGCCAGGCAACCGGGAAGTCGTAATGGATGTGATCAATTTCGGGCCCGGTGAACACGGTACTCCGCACCGCCATCCCGGTCCGGTTTTCGGTTACATTATCGAGGGCTCATTTCGAATGCAATTCCTACCGGGACGCGTTCGGGAGTACTCGCAGGGGCAGGCTTTTTACGAGCCAGCCATGCACGTGCACGCCATCTGCCAAAATCTGAGCGCCACAAGGCCCGGCAAATTCCTCGCCGTGATGATCAAACCCAAAGACCAGCCGGAAGTTCTGCCGGTGAAGTAAGCGAGTTTGCCAATCTCACAGAAGCGCGCGTTTTGCCGGCGGCCTGACCTCTAAGGTGACGAATGCGGCTGAGGCGCAGAATGGGCGAAAAGCACCCTGTCGACTTGCGCGTCCAACGCTGCGTATGTTCCCGAGGAAATGTCAAGCACAAGGTCTGCTCGTTTGCGGGTGGGCTCGATATGCATCTGGTGCATGGGGCGGACGGTTTGCAAGTATTGCGTGATGATTGAATCCATCGTTCGCCCACGCTGCGCGATGTCCCGCTGAGCGCGCCGGATAAACCGGATGTCGGAATCGGCGTCAAGGTATACCTTCAGCGCCATGATTTCGCAAGCCCTTGGGTCCCATAAGGCGAAAAGTCCTTCAAGTATAATTAACGGCGCCGGAGCCACCGCGTCAGATTCCGTCGCGCGCGTGTGTGTGGCATAGCGGTAGCGTGGTTTTTGGACGATCGATCCCTGCAACAACTGCTTCAGGTGCGACAAAAGCAGGTCGTGATCAATCGCCGAGGGCTCATCGTAGTTGAGGCGGGCGCGCTCGGCTGGCGGGAGGTGGCTTCGATCGATGTAATATGAGTCCTGATCTACCACAGCCACGCCCGTCGTAGCATACCTCCCGGCAAGGTGGCGGGCGGCGCTCGTTTTGCCCGTCCCAGTCCCACCTGCGATTCCGATCAAGCACGGTGAATTGAAGCTCATACGGTGGTCTCACGAGAACTAAACATCAGCGTGGCACCCATTGTTGTGGCTGCGGCGTCTGGGCGCAGACTTTCCGGCGCTCAGATATCGCGGTTACAGAGGAACCTGTCACAATCAGCTAATTTTCAGTAGAGCGTTCTTTCTTCCACGTGCTCCCAGTGCACGTCAGGCGTTGGCCTGCTCAAATAGATATTGAAATTGTTCACGTTTTGCAGGGAGATGGAGGGCACACCGGCAGCATGCTGGGACTTGATGTGAATAAAGTCGGCGTCACGGACGTCCGACAGCACTAACGCGGGGCGGAGGTCCTCCTTCATGGGCTGGATCTCGACGTTGCTCAACTCAATGCCCTTCGCGTGGCGGATAAAAAAGCCGTAGCACGGCGTCGTGCCGAACATGGTTGGCTCGGGATACGCGCTCGCCTTTTCCGGCAGTACAACGGCGGCATTCTCCTTCGTGCCGCCGCCTTGGCTCATGATATAAATGCCGCTCAACCTGATGTCTTCGATTTCGTGGCCTGGAATGCCGCTGATGATGGAGGCATAGCGCCCCGAGGTGTTCGATGCCACGACGTTGCTGATGTTAACCCGCCGGAGCGCGCCCACTGGCGTGCCCGCCGGAGCGCGCATGCGGCTTCCCAAGCGCAGAAATATGGGCGGATTGACAATCTCCCGCATCGTGATGTTTGAGATGGAGATGTCTTCGAGCAGCGCGCCGTCCACCGTTTCCAACGCCAGACCCTGGCAGTCTTCCCAGACGCAATTTGAAATGGTAATGTTCTGGAAGCCGCCGTTGGATTCGGTACCGCACTTGATCCGGCCGTTGCGGGGAACGCGGACGCCGGGGGCGAAGCGCTTGAACGTGCCGTCGAGCACTGTCCCAAGTTCATAGCCGCCGGTGACGAAGCAGTTGACAATGGTAAGGTTCTTCGTCGCCCTTGCATAGCCGAGCGCGTAAGAGCTTTTGGGGCAGATTCCATCGTCCCACGGTGAGTTGACGGTGCAGTTGGAAACGCGCACGTTTTGGCAGCAGTCGATATCCATGCCGTCGCGGTTGGTATCAATCTTCAAGTTATCGACGGTAAAGTTGTCCACCCCCGTTGCCAGGATGCCGAAATGGCCGCCCTGCAAAATGGAAAAATCGCGCAGCGTGACGTTGTGGCAATTCTTCAGGCTGATCGCTTTGTCGCCGAGGCCTGCGGGGTTGGGGTTACGACCGATCGACCTTCTCAGGCCTTTGCCCCAGATCAGCCCCGGCCCTATAATCGAGACGTTCTCCAGTCCCACGCCCCAGATCAGCGCGTTATGCCAGTGGGAGTGTCCGAAATCCTGATACTGAGGGTTTGGACCTGGCTCCGGAGGGTCGTATCCCTTGCCGCCCTCTTCAGGCTCAGCCGCCAGAATAGTCGCGCCCTCATCGAGATACAACGCGACGCTGCTCTTGAGCCGGATGGAGTGGCACAAGTACGTTCCCGCCGGAACGACGACGGCGCCGCCACCCGCCGCTGCGGCCGCCGCCACAGCCTGGTTGATGGCCGGTGTGTCGAACGCCGTCCCGTCGCCCTTGGCGCCAAAGGCTCGCACATCGTACACGCCGGAGATCCCGCTCGCACTAATGGCGGCGGCAGGTGCCGCGCTCGGCACTGCGCTCCGCTGCCGGGCGATAAGCCCCGCCGGAACCGCCAAACCCGCTCCAATGCCAAGCATCCTTTGCAAAGCTTGACGCTTGCTCGCGCTTATCTCGGCGGTATGATCCGTCATCAGAATATCCTTTCAATCCGGGGGACGGGGCTTCCATCCTCAAAAGCTGGGTAACGCTCCGCGGAAAACCGGGACGGCGATGATGGCATGAAGATCGACGCCCACCCCCGTGGGTACGCCGGCTCCCCGCGCGACATGAGCCTTCAATTCCTGGGCCAAGCCGCAAAGACGGCGGACTGCGCCGCATCCGTGCCACCCCGCCGTATACTATACATCGGACGCCCTGCGGTGTGTGTCCGCTCGAAACCGGTACTATCGCACACAGCATCTACGCCACCTGCCAGCCGTGCGATTGACGGCGTAGACATGTACACACACTGCAACACTGCACACCGCCCGCAATCCGAAACTCGCAGCCTTGCGTATTCCTAGTGAAACCGGGAAAACCATCGTATGAGGTTTTCTGCCGTAGGACTCGTGCTTTGAGCCGCGGCAATTCAAATTCAGGAGGAAGCGATTATGAAAAAATTTTATTCAATAGCCGGAATTGCTGCGATGCTATTCGTGGTGTTTAGCCTTCCCGCCGTGGCCCGGCAGAAGCCGGCAGCATGGACGGGATGGATCAGCGATAGCAGCTGCGGGGCTAAAGGCATGAGCCCATCACACAAGCAGTGCGCGCTCACCTGCGTTCACGAGAAAGGCGCAAAGTTTGTCTTCGTCACCGCGGATAAAACCGTCCACGCCATCCACAACCAGAAGGCGGTCAAGGATAGCGACGTCGGCAAAGAGGTTAACGTAAAGGGGCGTCTCCTTACTGACGGCTCGATCGAGGTCAAGAATATTTCTCCCAGCATGTAATGCCGGATGCGTGTAGTTTTTCCCTCCTTGACATTAAGCCGCTGGAGTGGCGACGCTGCTTCAGCGGCTAATTTTTTAGAGAGATCTCCGCAGCCTTAGATCTGCGAACACGCCGCGGGGCTTAGAAAGATATTGGTGATGTTGGAAACGATCTCGGCGTCGGTGTAGCCGGGCGTTGAGCTAAGTTTTTTCCACTCTGGGTCCCGCGCAAAAACCGACCAATTTTTCTGCCTCTCGTCCATATCCCTGAAGGTCAGCATGTAGGTGAGGCTTGGCATCCGGCTTCCAATCAACGTCCGGCCGAAGAAGACGTGCCGCAGCCCGGTGCGCCGAAAAATGGCGATTTCCGCCGTATTGAACATTTTGATTTTCGTCCGGTTTGCATTTTCGCTGGGGTTTTCGTAAGTGCGAAGCTCGAAGATGCGCGGCTCGTTCGCGCGCGCCGCCGGCGGGATTTCAATCCGCGGCGTGGTGGCGAAGGCTTCGAGCAGAAACGTCTCAAAGCGATCGTACGCCGGCGCCGAGGACGGCGCGTCCAGATAGTTCGCGGCTTGGGAAGCATACGCCTCGTCTTGGGCCAGACGCGCAGACGCTTTCAATATCGCGTCCGGTGACGAGTAGGGGATGAGAACGTAGACCGCCGGATTTTCGGGCCCCGCCATGCCGTGGAAGACGCCCACCGGCGTCACTCCCGCTCGATTGAGGGCAGGCACTGCCGCTTTGGAGAGGAAATCATTCACCAGGCGCTGCTGCGGCCCGTTGCGAAGCTGATAGCGTTTGAGCACGTAGAAATCACGCGCAGCGGAAGGCGAGATCGCTTGCACCTGCGCCCCGGAATCCATCGCCGGCAGCGCCGCCAATGCTGATGCCGCCAGAGAACTGGTGAGCCAATCACGACGTTTCATATGTCTTCTATCCTCCCTGGAATCATTGAAGCGGCGTGATCCGCCGCCGATTGCCGCCGCTGCGGCGATGCCCCCGGCGCCGGAGCTTCCCAGTGTGGATAGCGGCGCCGCGGCCCAAATCATTTCACCACAAAGTTGCCAGGACACCAAGCGTAGAATTGTGCCTTCCTTCGTGACGGCGCGGCTTCGTGGTTCACTCAGTAATGAAAGCGCCAGCGCAACTCCACGTAAAGCTGGCGGGGATCCACGTAATGGGTTCCGCCAAAGGTGTTGCTGTTATCCAACATGAAGCGAGTGTTAGTAAGATTTAGCGCGTTGACGCTCACCGAAAAACGCTCGCCAAATGACTTGCCGAGGGCAATGCCCAAAACCGAGTGCGGCGGAAGGTGTGCGGGCCCGCTGCCGTTCACGAAGCCGGAGCCGAAGGCATAGCTCGAAGTGGCCCAGCTTCGGAAGGGAAGGCGAAGGCTCAAAACAGTGCTCAGCGTATTGCGCTGGTCATGGTCAAGCAGGAAATAGCTCGTGGGCGCGTATTCAATCAGGCCGCCCGTAATGGGACCCAATCCCTCGGCGAGCTGATTGGAATAGGCGATCCGCAACTGACCGCGGCCGAAAAGCTCCGGCGAGCGCACCTCCACCTCCGTGCCCTGAATCCGCGCCGCCAGGTCGGTGAGAGGCAGAAAAATATCGGAGTTTCCCACTTCATCGTGGTCGAGGAAGTTGCTGGCGCTTGTACGAAAATGGTCCACATTCATAAACCAGCCGTGAACCGGGACGGAAAGCCCCACATCCCATTGGTGGTCTCGCTCGCCCCGCAGCGGGATAAATCCGAACCCTTGGTTGAGGGCAAAATCTAGTAGCGGCCCGGAAACCGAATCGAGGGGCGGCTGTTGATAATACTGTGCGAAATAACCGTGAAAAACCCAATGAATCCGAGGAATTTCAACCGCGCCGCCCACGCGAGGGTCCGCCGCATTTTCGCTAATCAGTCCTCCATAGTGAGTGAGCCGGATTCCCGCATTAAGCGATAGCCACGAAGCCGCCTTGTACCGGTCTTCGGCAAAAACGGATGCTGAGTTTCCCCAGGGCTGGAACGTCTGCGTGAGCGCCCGGTTCCCCGGATTGGCACGCAAAGCAAAAATCGTGTTGTCGTGCTGGCCCCATACCTCGACACCCAGCCTTGCGTGATGCTTCCCCTTGGGGATTGCCAACGCAGCGTCGCCACCGACGTAACTCGACCGCCGATTGTTGTTGAGGATAAACGGTGTATCCCCGGCGCCACCAACGTAATCCGCCCGATTGAAATGGAGGAAGGGCGAAACGGTGAGGACCACGCCGCTGGGTGTGCTATGCGCCCAAGTGAAGCCCAGCATGTCGTCGCGCTCGATGTCGAGGTCGCGTATCCCGACGATCTGCTGGCTGGGCGTATTGGGAATCTGGTAGTGGTCGCCTCGAAGCGAGGCAACGACGCGTAATTGATTTGACGCGGTGGGATTGTAAAGGATCGAGGCGAACCCGCCCAGGCCGCTGGTCTGATCGTGCAGGATTCCTGTGGTGGGAGTTGAAAGGCCGAGATCGGAGCGGTTCCCGTCCACGCTCGCATAATAGGCGAAGCGCTGCGTATGACTCCCGAAGCTGAGCAGGTCGTCGGTTTGATTGAAGCTGCCGTAAGACGTGTCAAAGTCCACCTCGTTGTTGCGGCTGAATCCGGAGGGCGTGATCACATTGAAAAACCCATAGGTGCGGTCTCCGTACTCGGAGGAATAGCCGCCGGTTTGAGTCTGAAGTGACTCAATGTTCTTGGGATCGATCACCGGCCCCACGTTGCTCGCGATGTTGGTGTTTATCACCGGAACGCCGTCGAAAAACCAGTTCTCCTGGTGGCCGCCGCGGACGTGGAGCATGTCGTGCACCATGTAAGCGCCGGGGACGAAGTCCGTAATCATGGCCAGACTATTGGTGAGATCGGCGCCCGGAGTCCGAGTGATCTCCTGGGCGGAAACCACGGTTTGTGTTGTGGATGTTTCGGTATTAAGCGTCGCGGGCGCGCCGGACACTCTGATCGTTTGCTTTGCAGCCTGGATTTTCATCCAAAGATGAACCACCGGATTACCTGTGGATCTGATTTCGAGCGGCTGTGAGAGGTTAGCGAAGCCGGGCGCAATCGCCGTAATGTTGTACTCGCCGGGCGCAACGCTTTGAAATTCGAACTCGCCGTTGGCGTTGGAGCGCGCCGTTGCCGAAAAGCCCGTTTGTTCCGAGCGAAGGGTGACTTTGGCTCCCGCAATAGGGCGGTGTTGGGGATCGTGTGTGATCCCGCGCAATGTTATCTGAAGCGCGGCGCCGCTCATTACCGCGGAAATCGCCGCCATGCACAGCATGAACATAACACTTCTCCATTTCATGAAATCCTCCAAGGGCACACACGCGAGCGCGTGGCAGATTGCTGAAAAGCCCTGCGAGCGCGTCATTCTGGAGGAGCCGAAGGTGGTCCTGGGTGAAGCGAAGCAAGAATCTCGCACGCTATCGATTCAGTACAGATAGAGATTCTTCGCTTCGCTCAGAATGACAGTGAGGCGGAAGTGTTTTCAGCATCGTGACCGAGACACGAGGGAACGTGGAACCATCGCGTCAGTTGGGGTTTGATTTGTGCGCTTAGGAATGGGGTCTTGGAGGATGGTCGGCGGGCGGGGGATGGCCTTCCAGCGCGGCGGTGCCACTCAGTTGAAAGAGCGGGGAAGACGCGAAGGCAACACGCAGATTGCTGTAATCGGCAGGGTCAAAAGCCAGCGTAGCGCGTTCCAGCGTCGCGGTGAATAGCGATGAACGCTGCGAGATCGAGCAGGAACACATCGCGGCGCCAGGATTCGCCCGCGCACGCTTCGCCATGGGGCACGTCGCTGGCATCTTGGATTTCCGCCGGCCCATTGAACCCGTGGCGTAGCTCGCGGGCATCGGCCTCATTGAATTCATCGAACAGTGTCCGTGGGCGCAGCAGGTAGAGGACGAGCAGCAATCCGGCCTGCCCCGACGTGTGGTCAGCCACCCGAGCGGAGGCAGGG
>JBOGJT010000420.1:0-9320 GCA_050745065.1 Terriglobia bacterium | reverse complement strand
GGGAGGCACCATCCCTATCGTTCCTCAAAGGAGTTCCATAGGGCGGAAAAACTCGACGATCGAGACGAAGATCTAAGTGGGAGGCCGAACCTTCCGGACACGACTACCGCGTAGCGGTTTAGTCCATGGGGGTTTGTGTTTTCATCTATCCAGGGTACGACTGGAGTTTCAATCGCGCCAGACCACCGGGTTCCTGCTGCTCTCCGGGTTCACCGCGCGGCCGCGCTGGCCACTTCATTCGTTCCCTCAACCTTGAGCATGATCGCAGGGGAGGCGTGGCTGGTCGACACATTCGATTCGACGTCGCCAACCACGTAGATAGGCTGAACGGCCGACCGCGCCCAGCTTTCAGCCTTGAGCTTAAAAGTGTGGCTTGATTCATCCGAATGGACCAGGACGCCATTGAGCCCTACGTTAACGACGCGTACCCCCGGTGGGAGATTTTCTACCTGGCAGGGGACACGCCCCTTGAAACCGTTTTCCCGCGTTACGTGGATCGTGACGGACGTGGTCTCGCCGGGCTTAAGAACTATTTGGTGCGGCTGGGCGGCAACTAGCAAGTCCGGAGGGGGCATGAGGGCGGCAACGCGCAGCGGTGTCTCGGAGTCGGCAAGGCGAACAATGTCATGCTTTCCGGCCCGTCCCAGTCCTTGAATCTTGAAAGGCGTAGCGGGAAGCCAGCGCGGCGCGGTTGCTGCAGCCTCCAGGATCACGGTCACAGAGTTTTGGTCCGCAGGAATCGTCGCCACGCTCGCCGTGATGTACTTGGGGAGACCAAGCAACCTGATCTCGATCGGACCCTGGTAGCCTAACATGCGGTTCACGGCGATCTCCATCGGAAGCCGTCCACCGCGCGGGATGTTGGGATTCGCCGGTGAGGCGGTCAGGCTGAAATCCGGGCGCGCGTCGCGCACCATCAGTTGATAGGCGAAGTCCGGCCCTTGAAGACCGCGAACGTCTTTGATGTGTAGCAAATATTGGCCATCGCCAGGGGCCACGAAATCCAGCCGTGAGTCAGAGCCATATCCTGGGCCACCGTCATCGTTGCGGTAAGCGAGGTGGAATACCGGGAGCCCGTTGGGCGGGAATTTTGCATCTGGCGGTAACACTTCGGCGCGGTAGGCCGGCTCCGTTACATAATGGGCTGCGGCAGAAGTCCCCAGCAATGCGATGCGCTGGCCCGCGAATCCCTTGAGAAGAATGTCCGCGTCGGGCTGGTCAGGAATGAGTTGAATTTGATCGAGCTCATCACCCACCATCAGAAAATCGTTGTCGTGAAAGCCGGTGCGCGAGACAAGCCGGTAGCCACGCGTGAGCGAATCGCGGTCCGCCAGCGTAAGTGAGGTTTCATTGAGGCAGCGGACAATCGCCCTCGGGATGGGGCGGCCTTGATTGTCGAGCACTTCGATTACAGAATCGAGCGGCGAGCCCAGACGTCTGGCGGCGACGGTGATGCTCAAGCGCTCGCCCTTGTGCGCTGTGAAGCGGAAGTAATCCTGGTCGGGGCCTCCGTTTTTGCCTGGCGTGTCGATGCGGCCATTGATTACCACTGGAAGTGTAACAGGCTGTGCTTCGGTGGGCCCGTCGTTGGGCTCTTTTTCCGCGACTTCCGGCTCATTGGTAACATTAAGGAGGACGGTATTTGAGACTTCGCCGCTCGCGATCTTGACGCGCACGGGGATAGTGGTCCAGCCGTCCGCCAGCGCGGGCGGATTCACCCTGAGTTCATGGATCCCGCCGAGGTTAACCACTTCCACGTGCACCTCAGCCGGGTAGCCTGCCCTCACTCCGAGAGGGAAGATGCTCTGGATGTATGGCAGGTCGCCGGCGTAGAGACGATAGAAGTGGTCTAAGCCCGCTTTATGTTCCTGGTCCCCGATGGCGATAGTGTACGGGCCGCTTTCTGGCAGCGCATACGTGAGTGTCGCATCGGGCAAGGAAGAGAACTTACCCATCTGGGCAAGTTGTTTGCCGGTTGCGTCTTTCAGGGTTAGGACCGAGCGAAGTGACGATCCCAATTTGGACGCGACAACGCGAAAGACAACGTGCTCTCCGGCGCGGCCGATGAAGCGGTAGGTATTCACGGCGCCCGGCGAGTTGATTGCACCCACAATTGTTGCAGGCAGGGTGACCGGCTGATCTGCGGGAGCAGCGTGATCCGGCCGCTTGGTTTCGATCTGGGGCAGCGTACCCACGTCGAACGTCATCGTGTTTGAGGTTCCGAGCGGCGTCTGAATCCGGAACCAATGTATTCCCGGAGTTGCAGACGGCGAAGCCGTCACCTGGATCTGCGCCTTCTGTTTTGTAGCTCGTGGGACTTCCGCGCCAAGGTCCACATTAATGCGGATTTTTTGGGCTTCCTCCGGCACGTTCACCACGGACAGAATCCGGGCTCGATAGCCCGGAGCATCAAAGAGAACGGCCTTCATTTCCGCCAGATTCCGCCCGCCGAGGGTGAACGTCCGAGTGGCGCCGCGCCGCATGCCCTTGGGCCAGATGTTGGAAATAGATGGAGGTATCGCTGGCGCGCGCGCGCCGGCAAGAGACGCTGGTTGCTGCGGAAGTACCGTGGATGAGGGAGCCGGGATTTGGCGCGCCGTCGTAGCCTGACGCGATTCCACGCGCAAAGGAACCAACGCGATAGCAAATAGTGCGACCACGAAAAGGCTGCATCGACGTTTGGCTTTCATGCTGGATCCCCTCTGGAGTATTGCAGCATCGGCGTCTTGCCGCGCGAGACGCCCTTTGCGATCATTCAGGCGGCGAGGCAGCGCCGCCCACGCCAACAGCGCTAATGGCTCACGGCCTCCGCGGCATGAACCTGCGCTGTTTGCCGCGGCGGAGCGTGAGGCTCAAAGACAACCAGTGGGCCAAGCGTCTGTTGAAGCGATCCCATGCGATAAATGCTCAGCGTCCCGTCGAAACGGCCGGCCGCAAGCCACTTGCCGCCGCGGCTTAGGCTGAGGGCGTCCACCCAGTCCGATTGGCGAGGAATGATGCTAATCGGATCGAGCGTCGTGGCGTCGCGGATTCTGATTGATCCATCGGCTGAGCTTGTGACAATCTCCTTGCCGTCGGGCGACCAGGCGATTTGCAGGATGCTGTCCTCATCCGCAATGAGCGACTGGGCCAGCGTGCCTCCTGTCTGCGACAAGTTCCAGATGTAAATCAACTTGTCGTAGCCGGCCGCGGCAATCTGCTTCCCCGAAGGGGAAAACGTAAGGGTTGAGATCCCATCGACGGGATCGCTCAACGTATAAAGTCTCTCGCCGGATGCGACGTCCCAGAGCTTCACGCTGTTATCCTGTGAGCCTGAAGCCAGCCACCTTCCATCGGGACTAAAAGCCACCGCGAAGACCGCGTCAATGTGATCCTTCAGTGTGCGAAGCTCTTTGCCGGATAACGGGTCCCATAGCTTAATCAGCCTATCGTAGCTTCCTGAAGCCAGCAGCCGGCCGTCAGGACTGAAGGCCACGGAATAGACGCAGTCGTTGCCGCTATGCATAGTGCGCAGGAGTTTATCCGCACGAACGTCCCAAAGCTGGATTTCACCCGATCTCTGGCACAAACCTCCGCCAACGGCAAGCCACTTTCCATCGGGGCTGAACGCGACCGACCGTACCATGCCTGCCGCGCCATCCAGCTTTGCCAGTATTTTGCCGGTTCCAGGGTCAATCAGCCGGACTTCCTTATAACCTCCGGCCGCAAGCGTCTTGCCGTCCGGAGAGAAGGCTAAGGAACCGACAGGAGAAACTTCCGGAAAACGCGGCTTTATATTCGGAATATTGAGATGCGGCTGCAGCGTTGATTCCTCCCCCGCTGCTGGACCTTTGGCGCCAGCATCAATCCAGCGTTTAATCGTAGCGATTTCCGCGGGCGCCAGCGGATCGCCGCCGAAAGGCATACGCGGCTGAAGGTTTCCTTCCACCATCAGGATTAGGCGGCTTTTGGCGCTTTTTCCCGGAATGATTTCGGCGCCGTGCGCGCCGCCCTTCATCAGCGTCTGATAGGATGCCATGACGAAGCCGCCCATCTTTGCTGTGCTGCTGTGGCAGGCCAAACACTTCTGCTGCAGGATGCCAACCACGACCTTATAGGAAGCCGCTTCCTCCGCGGCAGGCTGGCCCGAAAAGCCAGCATGCGGCGCGCAGATTACCGCTAGGGCCAAAAGCAGCGACATCGTGGCTGCGGCGGGAAAGAGATTCAAAATTTGTAACTTCAGAGTCGAAATTCTCAACGAGCCTCAGTGATCAAACATAAATTCGCGGCTTGTCAGCATCGCCCACGTCAAGTCAGCCAGCGCAGCCCTGCGCGGATCCACGCCGTCTTCCACCTTCTGCGTTTCGGCAACTTTCAAGTGTCCGGTCAGCATCGCCATTTCGCTCGCGGAAGGATGGCGGCTGAAAGCGGCGAGATACAGATAAGTGATGATCTGCGCATCCGAATCGCCGGCCCGCATAAGCTTGTCGAGGACGTTGCCACGTGCGCGCAGCTTCCGGTTCAGCGTGCCGCCGTTAATGATGTGCAGAGCCTGCGTAATCGTTGGCGCCGAGCTACGCTCGCTCTCCTGCGTCTGCTCGCGGAGGGGCCGGCCAAACGCCGTCAGGAAGTAGGATTTCACCGCGGTATCCGGTAGTTGAAGCGCCCGGGTGCCGGGCGGGTAACCCTCAAACTTTTCCGGCTCCTGTGTGACCTTGGACAAGGCATCGAGTAAAACCTCAGCCGGTAAGCGGCGGATTAGATAGTGCGAGCCGTACTTCTGATCCACGGCGTTCTCCTGGGTTGGCTGAGAAGCTGTCTGATAGGTGGCAGATTCCATGATGGTGCGGATCAGATAATCCACATCCATGCCGTGGGCTATAAAGTCTTTCACCATCGCGTTGAGCAGGGCTTCGTTGGTGGGTGGGTTGGTGGCCCGCATGTCGTCTACCGGCTCAACGAGCCCTTCACCCAGAAAGTTCTTCCATACCCGGTTCACAATCGCGCGCGCAAAGAACGGGTTAACAGGCGATGTGAGCCAGGCGGCGAAATAAGCGCGCAAATCCTCCTTGGTGTCGAGCGGTAGCGCTTTTGCGCCTAACGGTTTGGGCGGAAGGGGATGAGTAAAACGGTCATCGGTATATTGGCCCGTGGGCCCTGAATAGACCGTGACATCGCGGAAAATCGGCCCAATACCGGGGCGCGAGCCGCCAGGCTGGCCCATCTTGAGTTGTACTCGCGCGAAGAGGTCCGCCATGCCGTAATAGTCCTTCTGGGTCCATTTAGCGAGTGGATGGTTGTGGCAATGAGCGCAAGTGATGTTGATGCCCAGGAACGCCTCGGTCATGTTTTCCGAGATGTCGATCGGATTGCGATGGATCACCCAGTAGTTTGCCGCCCCATTTTGAAGCGTATTTCCGCTTGCCGTCACGATTTCTTTCACAAACTGGTCCCAAGGCTGATCGGCGGCGACGCTTGCGTGAATCCAATTGTAGTAACTCCACATTTCGGGGTAAGAGAGCCGGTTGCTCGTGACCAGCAATAAGTCCGACCACTTGTACGCCCAGTAATCGGTGAACTCAGGCGTCTTCATTAATTGACGGATCAGGCGGTTGCGCTTATTCGGGGACTTATCCTTCAAAAACGCCTCAACCTTGTTTGGCGAAGGAAGCATTCCTGCGGCGTCAAGATAGGCGCGGCGGATAAACTCGGCGTCCGACGCCGGCGGCGATGGCGCAATATGAAGCTGCGCCAAGTGCGAGAGGACGTAATCGTCAATGTAGTTATGCCGTGGAGCGCGGCGGAAAGCCGCTTCGTCGAGACGATAAGGATAAGGGATGCGCATGCGCGCGAAGGTCACGTGGCTCAAATACCAAACCGTAACCGGCGCCTCGCCGTAGCCATGCATGGTCACGCGGCCGGAGCTGTCCACCGTCGCCACGCCCTCGTCGCCGCTGTCGTATTTCGCCCAGCGGGTGACGTCTTCTGTGTGGCCGTCCGAAAATTTGGCCATCACCACAAGTTGTTGCCCCGCGCCCGGAGTCAGGGAAGCCTCGTGGGGATACACTTGAAGGTCCATGATGCGCGGGTCAGAGTGCTTCGGCGGCGGCATGCCTGCCGCAATCCATCCCGAGATCACCTTGTATTCCGGAGAGCCTACGGGAAATCGCTGCCCGCCTCCGTGCGCAATGGTAAGAGTCGGCTTCAGCAGAATCAAGCTCTTGGCGGGCTCCATTCGATTGGTTCGCCGGCCGATGGCTTGGTGGGTCAACGTGTAGTAATCCGTTTCCGGATCGTAACCGCGCAGGGTCAGCTTGAAGCCGTTCTTCCCCGCCGCCGCGCCGTGGCAAGGTCCGGAATTGCACCCCATTTTCGTCATGACCGGCAACACGTGGTTGCGGAAGCTCCAGACAAACGGAGATGTAAAGTTCTTCGTGGCAACCGGTGCGGTTGCGCGGTAGCCCCTGAAAGAGGCCGTCAGCACCGTGCGTCCGTCGCCTTCGGGGTGAACGAACCCTTGTTGGTCAACCTTTGCGATGGCGGGGCCCGAACTGGTGATCAGCGATTCTGAGGTGACGTCCGCCGCGTGACCGTCCGCGTATTCTCCTTCCACCACGATGCGCTGGGTGAGCAAAGGAATGTCGAGCGAGACGGATGATGGCAGAATTTTAATCCCGGTGAGCGGCGAGGAGTTGAGGGTGGCGTGGGCTACCACGAGCGGAACCCGCGGCCCCGCGGGGCGCGCGCTGGAGGCCTCCGATTGGTCGAAGCTATGATAAGGAGCCGGTGAGGAAGCCGGCTGGACAGACCGCGCGAGGGAAGAGATCGCCGTACAGATGATGACCCCGGCGATCGTCGTCAAGTCAAAGCCAAGCCTCTTGCGGGAAACTAGCTTCATCGTTTACCCTCCGTCCGCCAGGCAACGCGGGAAAGGTACAGTTTCTAAACGTGCCGCTGGCACAAAAGAAGCCGCAAATTTTTAAAAGCAAAGCTGCGCGCCACCCTGCAACGGAAAAATACACACGCCTCGCCCGGCTCATCACGAAAACAATTCCATAATCGGATCAAACCCGTGGTCTACCAGGCGCACCTGCCTGCCCTCGGGGGTTTGTATGATCAGATCAATCGGGATGCCGAGCGCGTGGTAAACCGTAGCCGCCACGTGGGACGGCTGGACAGGACGATCCCGGGGCGCCCCCGCGATTGAATCGGACGAGCCAACCACTTGGCCGCCCTTGATGCCTCCGCCGGCCATCACAATCGTCCAGCACTGGGGCCAATGGTCACGACCACCCGCAGGATTAATGCGAGGCGTCCGGCCGAATTCTCCCGTCGCCACAACCAGCGTGTTTTGAAGCAGCCCGCGCTGGTCTAAATCCTCAATCAACGAGGTGAAGCCGTTATCAAACATCGGCCCCACCAGATTGGACATGCAGCTAATGGGACTGAAAGGCGCCGAGCCGTGGATGTCCCATGTAATCTCATTGAAGACCGTCTCAAACATGTTCACGGTAACAAAGCGCACCCCATTTTCCACCAGCCGCCGCGCGAGCAGGCAACCCTGGCCGAAGCGGTTCATCCCGTATTTCTTTCTCACGTCCTCCGGCTCTTGGCTCAGCTGAAAAGCGGCGCGCGCTTTCGAGGAAGTCATGAGCGTGTAAGCCTCGCTGAAGGTTGAGTCCATCAACCGGGCATCCTGGCTGGTTTCGAAGTAGGAAACGGATTGGTCAATCAGTTTGCGCCAATCGCGCCGCCGGTCGACGCGCAACGCCGCGATGTAATCCGGGGGCAACATATCGGGTACATGAAAGTTTGGGTCGGAAGGGTCTGAGTTCAAAACGAAGGGATCATATTTTTTGCCAAGAAATCCTGCCGTGTCGCCGTGAGGAAGATTGCCGCCGAGCTGTCCGATGGGAAAGGGCAGCAGGACGTTGGCCGGAATGGCTCCCTTGGCGCCCTTCTCTTTGCTCAATACGCTGCCGTAATTGGGAGATTCGAGACCGCCGCGGAAGAGACGCCCCGTTTGCATCATTTGGCAGCCTGTGTCATGGACGGCGGCGGCGGTGTGGTAAACGGAGCGCAGCAGCGCAAATTTATCCGCGTGCTGCGCCATGCGCGGAAAAATTTCTGAAATCTGAATGCCGCTCACGTTGGTACGAATCGGTTTGTAGGGGCCGCGAATGGAAGCGGGCGCGTCCGGCTTCATGTCCCACGTGTCAAGCTGGCTCGGGCCGCCCACCAGCATCAACTGAATGCAGTTGATGTCTTTCTTGGGATCCACGGCGCCGAACGCTTTCATGTCTATGAACTGAGGCAGCGTGAGACCCAGCATGGCGAGTGCGCCCGCATGCACGAAATCACGCCGCGTCACGCCACCGCAGAAGTGAACTTTCTTATCAGCGTCCAGCCGGAACATGGTCTTCTCCTATTCGAGAACCCAGGGAACATATGTCTTGCTTGATGAGCGGCTACCTACAAGATATCCAAACCTTATCGAAGATATGGAGGAAAGGCAACTCGATTAACTCAAACTGCGTGTTTCCCCTGGCGAACCTGTCGTGCTTCCTGAATGATCCAGCCATAAAACAACTGCACCGCTGTCCAACCCAATATATAATGTGCCAAACAGATCTTGGAGGAAGAGATGCCATCTCCGGGCGGGCGTCTGTGCGCCATTTGGAATTTTATTTGTCTGGGCCTCGCGTGTGTTGCGCTGGTATTCCTCTTCCGCGCTGTCAAGGCCGGAGGAAATCCGCAGACGCCCGCGCCGGGCGCGGCGGTGCGCCGTATCGATCTAGGCTTGCTGCGCGCAGGTTCGCTCTATGGTATTACCGTGAGCGTGAAGTCACCTGCCGCCGTGCAGGGAAAAGACTCCATTCACGTGACCATCGAGGACGCTGCGGGTCCCGTGGCCGCGAAATGGCTGCACAGCGCCGACCTCGATTTTTACCTCACGCTTGCACCCCGCGCGACGGGCCACGGCACAATGTTGCTCGCTGCGGCTCCCGGAAACGCCATCCCGCAAATTGCGGTTACCGCCATCCGCATGAACGAGGCCTCAAAGGGTGAGCCCGCGGTGATCGCGGCGTTACCGGACAGCGGTTGGCGTCATGCCCAGCGCTTCGAGTTCGGCCAAACCATTTATGGAAGCGCCGATGAGAGGCCTTATGCTCCCGCGCCCGGTCAGGATGCTTACGCCGCGATGATCCAAGGATTTCAGTGGTTCCGTTTCACCTTTCACGGCAAGGAGCCGCGCCTGGCGTATTTCGTGCTCGACGTTACGGACCGCGACGTGCCTTTCGACGTCTACCTTTACCAGGCGAAGAAGAACAAGCGGGGGC
>JBOGJT010000419.1:0-3600 GCA_050745065.1 Terriglobia bacterium | reverse complement strand
AGGGTGGGATTCGAACCCACGTGCCCGGTTTTGCCAGGCAAGACGCTTTCGAGGCGCCCCCGTTATGACCACTTCGGTACCTCTCCAGAAGGGTCGTCAGTATTACGGCGTCTACGGTATGCCGCTGTATACGCCATCCCGTTGAAACATTACCGCCGGCGGCGAAAAAACTCGCGCAACAAGAGCGCGCTGTCCGCCGCAAGCACCCCGCGCAGAACCTTCACGCGGTGGTTTAGCTTAGGATGATTAACCACGCGCAGCGCAGACCCGCACGCGCCCGCCTTCATGTCCCGCGCTCCAAAAACCAACTGGCTGATTCGGGCCTGGACAAGGGCTCCCGCGCACATGGCACACGGCTCGATTGTAACATAGAGCGAGCAGGCGGTCAGGCGGTAGTTGCCAAGTTTCTTGCCGGCACGCCGCAGCGCGAGGATTTCGGCGTGCGCCGTGGGATCGTTCAAGCCGATCGAGCGATTGTGCGCCATCGAGATAATGGAGCCGTCATGAACCACGACGGCGCCCACCGGTACTTCATCGTTCTTTTCCGCAAGGCGCGCCTGGCGGAGCGCCACGCGCATGAACTTCGCATGTTCTTCAAGTTGATGAAGGGAAGGGTGAGACACGGGCGATTCCTGACCACAGCAATTGGATCAGCGCGGCCTGCGTCCGCCCCATATCGGGAGACCCATACGGAGCGTCATTAGCCCCAACACTGTTAACTTAGCGGATTTTTCGCTGGGTGCGAAGATTTTAGCCGCATGTCATTCTGAGCGGAGCGAAGAATCTGCTTTTCCCGTGTGACTTAGATGCAGGTTCTTCGCTTCGCTCAGAATGACATGCACTTACTTCTTTCTCACAACGGCGAGACAAGGAAATGGAACGATGCAAGCTGTCGGCGGGGTTAGAACCCTGCCCTCCTAACCATTCATGAATAATTCAGGTTAGCCAGCAACGGGACTATACCGTAGCGGCGCTGTCTGCGCGCCAAAATGACGGGGGCCAGAGGCTGCCGCTACGCCGCGTTGTGCTCTGCCTTGGCAGCCTGCAATTGTAATACGTCTTCGCTCACGGTGGCCGATGCCTTGGCTGGGTCAACCGGCATAGGCAAGTCAATTTCGCTCAGCATCTGCCTCCTTCCGCTTGCGGATCCGGACTGCGGCGGTCCAGCAGCCTGCCCCCAAATAATCAGCCGGCGAGGAGAAAGTCCGAGTTGAATATCGGCTGCGGAGAATCCGGGCACCCGTGCGCGCAAACTCAACTGAGCGCCGGAATCATCAATGCGCACGTCGTTGGCTTTGATCAACTCGCCTTCTGCCGCGAACCAATCCTGCATGTCATTTCCCGGGCCGCGGCCGCGCGCCTCGTAGACCTCATAGGCGCGGTAGGCAATGGCTTTCCGGATGGATTCTTCGAGCGCACCGAGTGCATCGCCAAAAGTAATCTTGGGTTTGTTTGGCGAACTGGCGGACTTCGCGCCGCTTTTGTCGAGCTGGGCCATGGCTGACCTCGCTTCCGGCTCCGCGCCGAGGTTGGGAAAAGGCGCTGGGAGGATCGACTACCAGTTTATCACGACGTTGTGCTGCGGCGAAGCAGCGTATCGAATCAGGGCTGGTCTGAACCCTGCGATCCCTTCAGATTGGCGAGCATCTGCCCGATGTCGGTCGTCGGCAGCCTGCAAGCGAAGTTCTGGCAGACATACGCTGTGGCCTTGCCGTGGAGCGGAGCCATCTCCCGCGTGTATGGCGCAATCCGCGCGAGCGGACCCCCTTCTGACCCCGCGGAGCGAAGGAGCACAACTTTTGTGGGCAGGTATTGGGCGCGCAAGGCGCGGAGCATCGCCTGAGTGTCCTCGGCGAGTGGATCGCCGCTGATGACCACTTCAAGCACGGGTCCCGCTGCGAAATCGAGAGCCGTCAGCCAATGCGTATACGCCGAAGGCCCCTGGCGAATGGTTCCGGCGAAGGCGGCGGCCATTTGCGACGCCTTCTGCGCGAGGTCAGGCCTGCCGGCAAGGTGCGACAGGCGCAACAGGTTGAGCATGGCGGCGGAATTTCCCGAGGGCACGGCGCCGTCATACGTTTCTATGCCGCGCACCAGGACTTCCTCCTGATTCTTTCCGGTAAAATAGAACCCGCCCTGCGGGTCATCCCAGAAATGAGCCAGCGTATAATCGGTCAGCTCCAACGCGGCTTCGAGATTGCGCGCGTCGAAGGTGGCTTCATAAAGTTCGATCAAGCCCCAGGTCATAAAGACGTAATCATCGAGGTGCCCATCCGCCGCGGCTTCGCCGCCGCGGAAGCGGTGCAGCAGGCCGCCGTGCGGAGTCTTCATGCGGGTCAGGATAAAGTCCGCCGCCCGCTGTGCGATCTCCGCATGGCGAGGCTCGTTGAGTCCTTGCGATGCCCGGGCGAGCGCGGCGATCATCAAGCCGTTCCATCCGGTAAGGATTTTGTCGTCGCGAAGCGGGTGGATGCGCTCTTCGCGCCGGAGGAACAACCTCTCGCGGGCCGCCTGCCAGCGCTCTTCGAACTCCGCGGCGCTGATGCCGATGCGCGTGGCAATCTGTCCGGGCGGCGCCGTGAGGTGCAAAATATTTTCGCCATCGGGCCCTGCGCTGCCCTGCTCGGCAAAATTGCCCGCCGGGTCCAGATTGAAGGCCACGGCCACCAGCGCGGCTTCCGTCGGGCTTAGCGCAGCGCGGACTTCGCTTTCCCGCCAGAGGTAGAACTTTCCTTCCACGCCCTCTGAATCCGCGTCCTCGGCGCTGTAGAATCCACCCTCGGGGCTCAGCATCTGCCGCGTAACGTAATCCGCAACTTCGAGCGCCGTCACGGCATACTCGTGCTTGCGCGTGGCCTCAAAAGCTTCGACGTAAGCCACAATCAGCAGCGCCTGGTCATACAGCATCTTCTCGAAATGAGGCACAAGCCATGCCGCGTCGGTGGAATAGCGGTGGAAGCCAAACCCCACATGATCGTAAATGCCGCCCCGCCGCATCGCCGCGAGCGTCTGTTCCACCATCTCAAGCGCGTACGGGTCGCCGCTGCGGCGGCCGTATCGGAGAAGGAAAACGAGGGCGTGCGGTGTGGGGAACTTAGGGGCTCGCCCGAAACCTCCGAACTCGGCGTCGTAGCGCCCGGCCATCTCCTCAAATGCGCCCTGCAGCGTGGCGGCATCGAGCGCCGCGCCCCCGGGCAGACGGCCGCTCTTCTTGAGCGCGGCGATAATCTCTTCGGCGGACTTTTCCACGTCCGCGCGCTGGTTGGACCATAGCTCATGAATGCGGGGGATCAGGCTGAGCATGCCCAACTGTCCGAAGCGCTCACCCTTAGGGATATAAGTGCCGGCAAAAAACGGCTTCTTCTCCGGCGTCATCACGATGGTAAGCGGCCAGCCGCCGCTGCCCGTCAGCATCTGGCAGATGCGCATGTAAACGTTGTCGATGTCGGGGCGTTCCTCGCGGTCTACCTTGACGCATACGAACGCCTCATTCATGGCGTTCGCCACCTCGGGGTCCTCAAACGACTCGCGTTCCATCACGTGGCACCAATGGCACGTGGAATAGCCGATTGAGAGAAACACCGGTTTGTTTTCGCGCCG
>JBOGJT010000418.1:0-8916 GCA_050745065.1 Terriglobia bacterium | reverse complement strand
GACTCAACGAGCGAGCCGGAATGGAAATAAGTCCTCAGCTCGGGAAGCTGCTCGCCCACCTCCCGCCGCACCTCGTCCATATACTTGAAGCTGCTGACGCGATGGTCTTGGTTGAGCCCCACTTCCACAAAGGCGGTGTGCATTGCCGAATTGGGGGTAAAGAGGGATTCGAAACCGGAAGAGAGGCCGATATTCGAGACGATGGTGTTCAAATCGTGCGGGCTCACCGTTCTCCGGATGATTCGCTCGACTTTACTCACATAGTCCTCCGTCACGTCGAGCCGGGTGCCGGTGGGGGCCTTGAGGTTGATCATGAACTGGCCCGCGTCGGTGCGCGGGAAAAAAGAAAAGCCGAGCAATGGATAGAGCAAAAGGCTCACCAGAAAGATTCCGGCGAATCCAGCCACGGCCGCGCGGGGGTGATCGAGCGCCTTTTTTACCCATCGATCGTACGCGTCTAACATGCGCTCGTAGCGGACGTTGAAACCATCGTAAAAACGCTGGCCGAAGGATTTAGACTGGCGCCGTTCCTCTCCCTCCTCCCCATGCCCTCCAATTGGCTTGAGAACCTTGGCGCAGTAGAGGGGCACGACACCGACCGCGACAAAGTAGGACGCTACCAGCGAGAGCACTACGCCCGCCGCCAGTGCCGTGAAGAGGAATTTACTCACGCCGTAAAGCAGCGTCACCGGGAAAAAGACCACGATGGTCGCAAGCGTTATCGCCAGCACCGCCAGGGAGACTTCATTCGTCCCTTCTTCCGACGACTTCACCGGGCCATCACCCAGCTCCATGTGCCGGTAGATGTTTTCGAGGACAATCACCGAGTTGTCGATAAGGCGGGAAAATGCGAGCGCTAATCCGCTCAGAAGCATCGCATTTATCGTGCTGCCGCCCAGATAAAGCAGAAAGACTGCGGCCAGAACCGAAAGCGGAATGGAGAGGAAAACCGCGCTCGTCGCCCACAAGCTGCCGAGAAAGAGAAGAACGATCACCGCGGTGACGAGCAGCCCGATTCCGCCCTCGCTCCCGACGGTATGGAGGGCTTGGCGGACGAACTTCGACTGGTCGAACACCACCATGGCCTTCATCTGCGGTGGAATATCCCGCAGGTGCTGGATGGCCTTCCGAATGCCATCCACCACCTGGATGGTGTTCGTGTTGCCCCCCTGCTTCATCACCCCCACATAGACCGACCGCTGGCCGCCAATATGAACGATGTTATATTGCAGGGCTGAGCCGTCCACCGCGTGGCCTACGTCGGAGACGTAGACGTTCTTTTCTCCGTCGGTCTTCAGCACGATGTCGTTGAGTTGTTTGGCGTTCGTCACCTGCGCGTTGGTATAAATGTTGTAATCCAAAGGACCGATGCGCACGTCCCCGGCCGGAAGGATCAGGTTCGACTGGTTCACCGCCTTCACCACGTCCATCGGACTCAAGCCCAGAGCCTGCAGCTTGAGCGGGTTGACATATACCATCTCCATGCGGTACTTGCCGCCGAAGGGCGGCGGCACCGTCGCTCCGTGTACCCCCGCGATCTGGTCCCGGATCTCGTATTGCAGATAGTCTCGCAGCTGCGTCTCACTCAGCCCCTTGCCCTTCACCGCCAGCAGGCACACCGGCAGAAACGACGCCGACGTCTTCAGCACCACCGGCGGCAGCGTCCCGTGCGGCAGACGGCGCAAGTCCGCCATCGCCAGGTTCGAGATTTGCGTTACGTCGGCATTGGCGTCGCTGCCCGGCGTGAAGAAAACTTTGATGAGACTCACGCCGGGCAGCGAGCGGGATTCGATATGGTCAATGTTGCTGCCCAGGGTAAAGAAGCGCTCGAAGGTGTTGGTGATCTGGGCCTCGACCTGGGCCGGAGGCATGCCGCTGTAGAAGGTGGCGCAGGTGACCACGGGAATGTCAATGGGCGGAAACAAATCCACCGGCATCCGCACTGCGCTCGTCAGTCCCATGATGCAGACGATCAGGCACACGACGATGATGAGGTACGGATGGCGAAGGGAAAACTTTGCCATTAATTCATCGCTCCCAATGACGCCAGGTTTACCGGCTCCGGCTTAACCGTTTCGCCCGGATGGAATCGGCTCAGCTCGCCGAACACAACCGTCGCACCCTCGTGCACGCCCGAAACAATTTGAACTTCGCTGGCCGTTTGGAGTCCCAATTGCACCTGGCGTTCGACGATTTGATTCTGTGGGTTCACCAACAGAATCGTCCCCTGATTGTTTGCGTTGATTTCAACGGCCTGGAGTGGCAAGGCGAGAGCGTTCTTCGCGCTTTCGACCGGTAGTTGAACAGAGGCGTACATGCCCGGCACGAGTTGATAGTTGGAGTTCGGGACTTCGACCTCGGTGTGCATTGTGCGGGTTTGGAGATTGATCTGGTCCGAAAAGCGTGCCACTTTTCCCTGAAAAACCTTATGAAGGGATTTCACACGGACGTTAACCACTTCGCCCACGTGCACGTCAGGCACAACCTGTGAGGGCACAGGAATCACCAGGCGGAGCAGGTCATTCTGCGAAAGATGGCAGAGAGGCAAATCGTTCATGCTGCCTGAGGTTCCGGCGGGCAGGAGCGAGCCGGTGTAGGCGTTGAGCTGCGTAACGACGCCGTCGAACGGCGCAGTGATGTGGGAATAATCTACTAAAGCTTCGTCGCGCGCGAGAGTAGAACGGTCAAAGCCGAGCTGCTGCCCGGCGGCGGCGAGGGCATCCTTTGCGGCCGAGACGGCCGCGGCCGCTTCCAGGTCCTTGCCGTGGGCCACATCCACTTCCTCTTGTGCGACCAAGCCGGGGCTGGTTTTTATGACGCCATCAAGGCGAGAGTACGTAAGGTGCGCAACCGAGGCTGCGGATTCGCTCCGCCCGAGTTCTTCGCGGGCGCGCGCGAGCTCTTCCTGGTCGCGCGCCACCGCCGCCCGGTCGCGCAACACCTGTGCGTCGAGCTCGGGCACGCTCAGGATTGCGAGAAGCTGCCCCTTGTTGACGTGGGTACCCCAGTTAATGAAAAGCTTCTTGACGTACCCCGATACCTTCGCGTGCACGTCAATTTCCTGATAGGGGATAAATTCCGATGCAATCTCCAGTTCGTTCGAAAGATCGCGGCGCTCCACCTTCACCACCCCCGCGGCGACGGTAGAGGCGTTCGCAGTATCCCCGGCGGCGCGGATCGTTGGCCGCGAGCACGAAGAAACCATCGTGACCGCCGCGGCCACGATGGCCGCTGCTGTCCACTCGAGTATTGTTTTTGACATCGCTTTGCTCCAGTGCTTCATCAAAACCTCCACCGGCGGCGTCTCGCAGCCGCTACTTCACCGCTTCGCGCAGCTTCTCCAGCGAAAAATCGCGGGACTTGCATAGGTTGATAACGCGCTGCTCCTCTTCTATCTGTCGCGCGGCCACCTCCGGTATCTGCGCCGCGATGCTCTTGGGCACCACTTGGATGCCGTGCCGGTCGCCGTGAAGCAGGCTGCCGGGCCGCACCCGCAGACCACCGATTTCGACCGGTTCACCAAAATCGACAACGTGCACGTAGGAATGGGAGATGGCGGCTTTCCCTGCGAAAAGGTGAAAGCCGGTTGGCTCGATAGCGCCGAGGTCGCGCACCGCGCCGTTTGTGACGTATCCGACGCAGCCGAGAGCCTGGCAGATCGAGCCGTGAACCTCGCCCATATAAGCTCCGGCGCCGGGGCTCGAATCCACATCCTTCAAGACCACGACGCGGGGCGCGGGAACTGTGAGGATGTAGTCCCACCAATCCGTGCGGTGAGAGAAACTAAGCGTGCGGGGCGGAGGAAGAGAAGACGAAATCGGGGGTGTCGCCGACCTGATGCGTCCGGTCACGGCATAACCCAGCATGGGCGGAAGGTGGGGGAAGATGCTGTGAACGATGGAATTATTGGCGAATCCTTCGTTCCGCAGGCGAATGTTGAACGTCTCGATTGCATTGGCTGCCGCGCACGTGTCCAGGCGGCGCAAAGCCTCGAATTGCTCGTGCGTGAGAATGGGCTCCATGAGGACCCTCCAGACGGATAGCTTGCGGGAGCACGCGCCCCAAAACGCGGCCCGGGACGGGAGCGGCGACTTCAATCCCTAGAGCGGCGGAAGTGTGCTGAGACGCCCCGGAGCCTGCCCTCTGACACAGGGCGGGATCACCGGTCTACGCACTCAGATCGCATTCCGGCCAAACGCCGGGCCGCGCTACAACTCTTGCTGGGGATAGAACGACTTCAGGCGGGTTAAGCCTGGGGAGGGGGGCGAAGCCGGAACCAAACCCGCAAGGTGGCGGATTCGCGGGCCGGCGCTTCGAAAGGCAAAACAAACGTATGGACCGCAGTTCCCTCGCGGTCGAACGTAACGGCCGCGCGGGGCCTGACTAGAACAGGAAGATGAATATGGCTAACGTCCAGGCTGGCCGTGGCGGGCAGATCCCACCCGCGCGCGTGGTCCAGGTGGTAGTGGCCGCGCCGGGCAAATTCACCAAACGACATAAGCCCGACAATGACGAGCAGGGCGCACGCGCCGATCAGCAGAAATCGTCTGGGCCTGATGCGTTTCAAAATATTCTCACTCACTTCCGGCCTACCGCCCCGGACGCGTTAAGCAAATTCAGCCACTCGTTCTATCATAGTTGCCACGCGAATAGCGTCCCGCGTCCGTTTCGTATTGGGCGGTGAACGCAGCCCGACGGCGGCGGCTCGCCTATACGGTTGTGGTGCGCTCATGGGTTCCGCATTTTTTGGTTGACGCATCACGCAAGCGCTTATAAATTGAGCCATTGTTCCAAAAATTCTTGCGCTTGCCGGGTTTGCGCCGATTGTCGATTCGCCAGAAAGGAGATTGGGTTATGAAGATCGGATTATTTACGGCTTTGTTTGCAAAATTGAGCCTCGATGAGGTGCTGGAGAAGATCGAGCCCTTGGGCATCCGAACGGTCGAGCTGGGCACGGGAAACTATCCGGGCGATCCCCACGTGAAGCTCGAGTGGCTGGCGGCGCCGGCGAAGTTGAAGGAGTTCAAGCAAAAGCTGGAAGACCGCGGCGTCGCGATCAGCGCTCTGAGCTGCCATGGCAATCCGCTGCACCCCAATAAGCAGTTCGCCCGCAAGTGCCAGGAGACCAGCCGCAAGACGATCCTGATGGCGGAAAAGCTGGGAGTGAATCGCGTGATCGATTTCTCTGGCTGTCCGGGCGACTCGGAGCATTCCAAGTACCCGAACTGGGTGACGACGCCGTGGCCGCCAGACTACCCGGATATTCTGAAATGGCAGTGGGAGAAGAAGGTGGTTCCTTATTGGAAAAAGCACGCCAAACTGGCAGAGGATCACGGCGTGCGCATCGCCATTGAGATGCATCCGGGCTTCGTGGCTTACAATCCTGAGACGATGCTGCGGCTGCGCGCCGAAGCCGGGCCGGCGGTTGGGTGCAACTTTGATCCCAGCCACATGTTCTGGCAGGGCATTGACCCGTGTACGGCTATCCGCGCGCTGGGCGACGCCGTGTTTCACGTCCACGCAAAGGACACTCGCATCTACGATGTGAATTGCCGGGTAAACGGCGTGCTCGATAACAAACCCTACCGGGATGAAAAGAACCGGTCCTTCATCTTCCGCACGGTAGGGTACGGCCACGGAACGGAGTTTTGGACGGACCTCGTTTCTACGCTCCAGATGGTGGGCTATGATGACGTGCTCTCCATCGAACACGAGGACAGCCTCATGTCGATTGACGAGGGCGTGGCCAAGGCGGCTGCGTTTCTCGGCCGGGTGATTATCAAAGAAAAGCTCAAGGACATGTGGTGGACATAATGGGATTTAATCATTGAGCGATTGAGTCATTGAATCATTGAATGGCCAGCTGCGGTCATGAATCAATGAACCGATGAACCAATGAAACAATACGAACCAGGGAGGTCATTCAATGCCTGAACTAAACGTTGCCATTCTGGGGTACAAGTTCATGGGGAAGGCGCACTCGAACGCCTACCGGCAAGTGGAGCATTTCTTCCCGAGCAGGCTGAAGTTCCGCATGAAGGTGATGTGCGGGCCGCAGAAAGGGCCCGTCGAAGCTGCCGCGCGCCAACTCGGCTGGGAAGAAACCATGACCGATTGGCGCAAGGTCATCACGCGGAAAGATATCGACGTCATCGATATCTCAACGCCGAATTATCTGCACTATCCGATGGCCGTCGCGGCCGTGAAGGCGGGCAAGCACATCATTTGCGAAAAGCCACCGGGGATGAATCTGGCGCAGGCGAAAGAGATGCTGCGGGCCGCAGAAAAGGCGGGCGTGAAGCACATGTTAATGTACAACTACCGCAAAATTCCGGCCGTCGCCTTTGCGCGAAAGCTCATCAAGGAAGGACGCCTGGGGCAAGTCTATCACTATCACGGCTCCTACCTGCAGGACTGGATTCTCGATCCCAAATTCCCGTTGGTCTGGCGGCTGGAAAAGAAATACGCGGGCAGCGGCGCGCTGGGGGATATCGGTTCCCACGCAGCCGATCTCGCCCAATTTCTCAACAGCGGTATTGAGTCCGTCGCCGGGCAGATGACCACGTTTATCAAACGGCGCCCGTTATTGGCCCAGCTCGGCCGGGGCCTCACCGCCAAGGGCAGCAAGCGCACGGGGCGAGTTACGGTGGATGACGACGCCAATTTCCTGGCTCGCTTCGAGAATGGCAGCGCGGGGGTGATTGAGTCTTCGCGTCTATGCGGCGGAAGACGCAACGCCAACACGTTTCAGGTTTACGGCAGCAAGGGCAGCTTGGCCTTCAATCTTGAGCGGATGAATGAGCTCGAGTTGTACGACGGCGCCGCGCCCCTGGGCGAGCAAGGGTTTAAGACGATCAACGTCACGGAAGCCGTTCACCCATACGTGGGTGCGTGGTGGCCGCCGGGGCACATTATTGGCTACGAACACACCTTTGTCCACGCCCTCCACGACTTTCTGGTGGCCTTCGAGAAGGACCGGCTGCCCGAGCCGAACCTTTACGACGGGGTCAAAATTGCGGCCGTGCTCGCAGCCGTGGAACGATCGAGCAAGAGCCGCAGGTGGGAGAAAGTGCAGAAGGATTGAATGATTGCGTCAATGAATCATTGAGTCAATGGCCACCACCAGTTGCCATCATGGCCGGGCTCGTGACGATTCAAGCAAAGGGACTGCCCACGGACGCCGTTCAACTGTTCCAATGGCTCAATGAATCAATGAGCCGATCTGGCAATCGCACTTATGCCATACATGATGGGGATCGACGTGGGCACCAGCGGCACGCGTGCCGTGATCCTGCGCCCCGGTGGGGAGGTGGCCGGAAGCGCCACCGTTGACCACAAGCCCATGAGCATGCCCAAGCCGGGATGGGCCGAGCAGTCGCCGGAGGATTGGTGGAGCGCCGCGATAGGTGCCGTTCGCGCTGCGCTCGATCAAGCGTCACTCGAAGGCGCGGACATCACCGCCGTGGGCCTTTCCGGGCAAATGCACGGCGTGGTGCTGCTTGACCGCGCGAACATCGTCCTGCGGCCCGCCCTCCTCTGGTGCGATCAGCGCACCCAGAAACAGTGCGACTGGATCACAAATCGTGTGGGGAAGGATCAACTGATCCGGTGGGTTTTGAATCCCGCTCTCACCGGATTCAGCGCGCCCAAACTTCTCTGGATTCGCGAACACGAGCCGCGTGTATACGAGCGCGCCGCTCATTTCTTATTGCCCAAGGATTACCTGCGGCTCAAGCTGACCGGAGACTTTGCCACCGATGTTTCAGACGCGTCGGGCACTCTTCTCTTTGACGTCGCTCACCGGCGATGGTCGGACGAAGTTTTGCAATCGTTGCAGATCGACCGTTCCCTGCTTCCGCGCGCCTACGAATCGCCGGAAATTACCGGCGAGATTTCGAGCGAGGCCGCGCTCTTAACCGGGCTGCGCTCGGGAACTCCGGTGGTGGCGGGCGCGGGCGATCAGGCGGCGAGCGCGGTTGGAAGCGGGATCGTCGTCCAGGGCCTTACGTCGGCAACGCTCGGCACGTCGGGGGTTATCTTCGCTTTTACCAGTGAGCCAAAACTTGACCCTCAGGGACGGATTCACACGTTCTGCCACGCGGTACCGGGAAAATGGCAGGTGATGGGCGTCACGCAAGGCGCCGGACTTTCCTTGCGCTGGTTTCGAGAGCAGTTCGCGGAATCCGAAGCATGGTACGCGCGCCAAGTGGGTTTGGATGCGTACGAAGTTATCATTCGGGAGGCGCTCAACGCGCCTCCGGGATGCGACGGCCTTCTTTTTCTTCCTTACCTCATGGGCGAGAGAACCCCCCACTTGGACGCCGAGGCGCGCGGCATGTGGTTCGGGTTGACGGCGGCCCACACGCGCGGCCATATGATCCGGTCGATCCTCGAGGGTGTGGCTTTCAGCCTTCGCGACTCGCTCGAGATCTTTCGCCAATTGAAAATCCCCGTGAAGCAGGTTCGCGCCTCAGGCGGCGGCTCGCGCAGCCCGCTCTGGCGGCGGATTCAGGCGGACATTTACGCGGAGGAGCTTGTGACGCTGGAGGAGTCCGAGGGCTCCGCCTACGGTGCGGCGCTGCTCGCCGGCGTGGGCAGTGGTAGTTATTCGTCAGTAGAGGAAGCTGTACGCGAGTCCGTCCGCGTGCGTGAACGCCTTGCGCCTGACGGCATGAACACTATCGTCTACGATCAGCTCTATCAGGTTTACCGGCAGCTTTATCCGGCCGTGCGCGACCTCGCCCACCAGCTTTCACGCGCGGCGCATGATGCTTCTTGAGCGCGTTGCGTTGGATTGTAGCGGCGGCCGAGGGCAAGCTTGGCGAAATTACGTCCCGGATTCTTGCATACGACCTGCGGCTTTGCCGCGCGCTGCTCCGTAGGGGCGCTGCTTGCTGCGCCCGCTGAGTTTGGGCG
>JBOGJT010000417.1:0-11997 GCA_050745065.1 Terriglobia bacterium | reverse complement strand
CGCTTGCGCTAAGCCGTCGAGATGTGCGAATTCGTCAATGTCAAAGGCGGAGCCATGAGCGGTGCATTTCCAACCGCGACTTTTCCCTGGCTGCGACTTTTCGCGCGCAGCGGCCGCCCCTTGCCGCGCGCTCCTGTTTCAATCGCTTTGAAGAAGAGACGCCCTAACCGTTCACGAATAATCCAGGCTAAAAGCAACACGGTTCACATAGGCAGCGTCTGGCCATTGTGCGAAAGAGGTAAGTGCCTGTCATTCTGAGCGGAGCGAAGAATCTGCATGTAAATCAAACGGGAAAAGTAGATTCTTCGCTCCGCGCAGAATGACATGTGGCTAAAATCTTCGCACGCGGCGAAAAATCCGCTAAGTGAACAGTATTGAGCCTAAAAGCCTTGGGGCTGCGTTATTGCGGCTTCAGCACAATCACCAACAACTTCCCATCCGTGTGCCAAGCGCCGCCCGTCCCGGTGAATCCTTGACTCAATGGGTTTGGCCGGATGACGAGCGCCTCGGCGGTCACCAGACCCGTATCCAGCAGATCGGAGCCGACCTTCGCGCGCTCGTTATCCAGGTTGGGACTCGTTGCGTGCGAAACGACCCCGGGGTGAATATCGATTCCCGTGTCGTGCACTGCGGCGCCAAGCCAAATCTCACGTCCGTCTGGGGTTTTGGTTCCGGAGCGCCATAGGCGAAGGTGGTGGCGCATGTCGAAGGTGTTGAGCATTTTTTCGAAAGCCATGTCCTGGGGCCGCTGGTAGAGGTAAAGGTTGGAAATTGGCGCAGCCGCGTAGCCAAGATCCTTAATCATCGCCTGTGCTGTCTTCCAAATCGTCTGACCCTGTTTCTTTGCCGGCACAACCCACCCCGCCTTCTGGAACGCCTTCGCGATGCCTTGCTCGCTGCCGACAATCACCAGATTCAGCGGATCGCCGGGTGTGCCCCTCTGAGTTGCCGACCGCTGCGGCGCATCGCTCAGCACCGCGCTGACGGAATGAACGATCGCCGCAGGAAGAACGTCTGGGGCAGCGGGCGGGTATGTCTGATGAACCTGCAGCGGCTTGTCGACCACGATCTCCAGATCCGTTCCCACCGGATAACTGATCGCCGTGTCCGGAGAACCCACTTGTTTATTTCCAATGTCCTGAATCGACGAGCTCAGGCTGGGAATCGCTTGGGCAAGCTTACCCAGGGCGGTATCCAGATATGACGACGGCAATTGCGTTCCATTGACCCCGACGATACTTCCATCGGCAAGCACAGTTTCGCGCGCATTTTCAATTTTCAGCAAGTGGCATGAAATGGCTTCCGGTTTCTGTCCGGGAAGATCGACCTTCGTGAACGCTAATTCCATCAGCGCCGGTGTGCCCGGATCGGTGCTTTTCACCAGTTTCACAATCTTGCCTTCGAGCACCGCGCCCAGAGGCACCACGACTTCATTCTTTACAAACGCTTGCCGCACCACGTGGGCCTTCACCACGCCGTTTACCTTGGATGACGTTGTGCTCACCGCCGTATCCAGCCGTGCGTAAATAATGGCGCCGGCCGGCAGCGTCAGCGGCGTGGCAGCCGCCGTTGCAGCGGGTGAAACCGGCGGGTGAGGAAGTGCGACTGCTGAGGCGGGAATCGCCAGGCAGAGAACGGCAGAAACCACAGCGGCGGCTCCCCCTTTGACCCTTTGGACGGTTATCGGCATTGGATTACTGAGGATTGTGATCATTTTCACTCCAGAGGCGTGTCCCGCCGGAATGACCAACGGAACACCGTCGCGGTCCGGCCGGCTGCAACGCGGCCCACATCAGGCCTGCGATCCCCCGCAGGGTTCACCTTGCTTTCAGACTTGCCCGCAGCTCTTCCACAATCTGGCGTGACGCCGACTTCGCCGCGGAAACGTCGCCGGGCGCGAGCGAGATGGCAGCCACCTTGGCATGGCCTCCGCCGCCAAAGCGCTCGCAGATGCTCGCCAGGTTCGCGGGCGCCGGCGGCTGATTCCACGGACTGCTCCCCACGCCAATTTTGATGCGAGCGGGGGAGCGGCTGATCGACACCGTATAGATCGTGCCGGGAAAAAGATAATAAGGGATGAACTTGTTGTAACCCTCCATGTTCTGATCGGCGACATCGAAAAAAAGCACACCGTCTTTCAAGTCGGCCCGCTGGCGGATAATCTCAATCCACTTCAGGTGCTGCTGATATAGCCGCTCAAACCCGGCGCGCACGTGCGGCAGGCCCGCCACTTCGTCGAGAGACTGAGCCACCAGATGCGGAATGAGCCGCGGAACAAAATCCGCATCCTGCGACCCCTCAATGACTAGTGTAATCCGCATGGCAGGATCTTTCATCTCTACCGCCGCCTTCGCATCCGGATACTGGGCGCCGTCGATCACGTCCGCCCAACGGACAAGTTCATCCAGGTCCGGGGCGCGGAAACCAAACTTCGTTCCGGCAATGTGCGCGATCAGGTTGGTGCAGGAGCGGAACGCGGGATCGTAGAACTTCCGGCCGGTCGTATCGCGGCGGAAGTGTTCCGCATCCGCGTCGCTGAGGAACGCGCTCTGATGATGGTCGAACCACCACGTGAGGCGCTCGGAGCTCGAGTACTTGAAATCGACAATGGCGTTCTCGTCGCCGCGGAACGCGCCGTCATCGAAGAGCTGTCCCGCCCGGTGCACGAGGCCGAGGTAGGAAATTTCGGCCTTAGCGTCAATCCGCGAATGATACCAACGGGTGAAAAATGCCGCCGAGCAGGCGCCGTCGAAGCACTTGTCGTGGAAGCAGATCAGGAGTTTTTTGTTCGCAGCCATTGTCAAGTTTACCTGCCGGACTCTCCTCCCAACAAAAACTTGGGTTAAACTGCCTAAAATGCATTCCGTAGCAGGAAAAGTCAAGCAAAAAGCAAAATAGGCCGGCCACACACAGCTTGACGCCCAACTAAATTTCACCTAGTGTTCATCTTTGGCTCACGCGATCCATCATGGCGGCAAGCGGCTGGTTGCAGTGCTCATCGCAGGGGTGTTCTTCTGCGCGCTCAACGCGTTAGCGTTTGAGCCGGCGGCGGCGAAGCACGGCATGGTGGTGTCGAGCGAGGCGCGCGCGTCGCAGGCCGGGGTAGAAATTCTCCGGCGCGGCGGTAACGCGGTCGATGCGGCGGTGGCCGTGGGTTTCGCGCTCGCGGTGACCTATCCGTTCGCTGGTAACATTGGCGGCGGCGGTTTCATGCTGATCCATATGGCCGATGGCCGCGCGGTGATGGTGGACTACCGCGAGGAAGCGCCTGGCGCGGCGTCGCGCAATATGTATCTGGATTCGAGCGGCGCCGTTATCCCGAACGCAAGCATCGTGGGTGCGCTCTCGGTGGGGGTACCCGGCACCGTCGCTGGTTTGGCGCTGGCTGAGCAGAAATACGGCAAGCTCGGCTTGGCCAGAGTGATGGCGCCCGCCATCCGGCTGGCGCAAAAGGGTTTCCCGGTGAGCTACTGGCTCAGCCAATCGCTTCGCAGCCACCAAGCGCTACTCACGAAATTCCCCAACTCGCGCCGCATCTACCTTCAGGGCGGCAATCCCTATCGTCCGGGGGATGTCTTTCGCCAGCCGGAGCTGGCTCGCACACTGCGCGAAGTTGCGCGGCGCGGTCCGGACGCTTTCTACCACGGCACGATTGCGCAGGATACCGTGCGCACGGAAAAGCGGCTGGGTGGCATCATCACCCTCGCCGACCTTGCGCATTATCAAGCCAAGCTCCGCCGCCCTCTCTTGGGCCATTTCCGCGGCTATACCATCCTGAGCGTTCCGCCACCCAGCTCCGGCGGAGTGGCGCTCATCGAAATGCTGAACATTCTGGATCCGCTCGATCTCGGCCAAGCCGATTCCTACTCCTCGATGCACCTGATTATTGAAGCGATGCGGCGCGCCTACGCCGACCGCTCGCGCTATCTCGGAGACACCGATTTCTCCTCCGTGCCCGTGCAGGGCCTCATTGATCCTGCGTACGCGGCAAAGCTGCGCGAGCAAATTCTGAACTCCCGGCCGGACGCGCCCGTCTCGGCCGGGCAGCCAGCAGGATATGAATCCTCGAACACCACGCACTTCTCCGTGGTGGATGCGGCGGGCGACGCGGTTTCAAATACGTACACGCTCAACAACGGCTACGGCAGCGGCGTGACGGTGGACCACGCGGGCTTCCTGTTAAACGACGAGATGGACGATTTTACCAGCAAGCCCGGCTCCCCCAACATGTTCGGGCTGATTCAAAGCGAGGCCAACGCCATCGCGCCGCACAAACGCCCGCTCTCCTCCATGACTCCCACTATCGTGCTGCAAAACAACCAGCCCCGGCTGGTGGTGGGCGCGCCGGGCGGCGGTACCATCATTAACACCGTGATGGAGGTCATTCTAAACACACTCGTCTATAAAATGGATATCCTGCGCGCCGTCGTCGAACCGCGCTTTCATGATCAGTGGATGCCCGATCAGGTCGTGCTCGAACGGAACGGATTTTCCGCCGACACGGTGGAAAAACTGCGCGCCGCGGGATACAAGATTAAATGGGTTGGGAGCATCGGCGAGTGCGAAGCCATCGAGGTTGACCCGCAAACACAATGGCGCTTTGGCGCTGCGGACCCGCGCGGGCACGGAGAGGCGGTGGGTTACTGATGGAAATCGGACTTTCCACGCGAGGCTTCGCCAGCCAGCGGCTTTCCTCGCATATTTTGGATGCTATCCATCGCGCGGGATTCAAGCAGATTGAGATTTTTGCTTCCCGCCAACACCTGGATTACTATGACCCAAACCACGTGCGCGACGTGGCGCAGTGGTTCTCCGATCACGAGATCGGCCTGCACTCGGTCCACGCGCCGCTGTTTGCCGGCGTGGATTCCGGCCGGTCTGGCAGCCTCGCGATTTCCCCTTCGTATACGGAAAAAAGGCTGCGCATCGAATCGATGGATGAAATCAAGCGCGCCATCGAGATCGGAGACCGCCTGCCGTTCCGCTACCTCGTGATCCACCTCGGCTTGGCGGACGACGACTACGACCTGCGCAAGTTCGACGCGGCCTTTACCTCCCTTGAACATTTGAAGCTCTTCGCCAAGGAGCGGGGCGCCGCCATCGCGCTCGAAAACGGGACCAGCGCGCTGAGCACTGCCGAGCGCCTGCGTGAGTTTGTCCATTACACGCGCTTGGAGGTAAAGGTTTGCTTTGACGCCGGCCACGCGCATATGACCGGAGGCGTGCTGCCCGCCCTCGCCGTCCTCAAGCCCTTGATCTCGACCGTGCATTTGCACGACAACCGGAAGGATAAAGATGACCACCTCCTTCCGTTCGAGGGCTCCATCGCCTGGGCGGAGGTAATGCCGGAGTTGCGTAGCGTAGACGGCAGCCCCAGCGGCTTTCTGGAGTTGCAGGACCACGGCGCGGAAGGCCATGAGATGGCCCGGGTTCAAGAGACCGCCGCCAAGCTGAACGTGCTGTAGCGGCGGCTTTGGCCGCCGGCCTTTGCTATTGAAAACGGCGTCCGGCGTCCGCCGCTAAAGCATTTGGCGCCACCATAATATGTAATTTTTATTAGGACGGACGATCCTTGGCTCCCATTGTTGAAATCCGCAATCTCGGCCGGCACGCGGGCGAGGAAGTCTCCGTGCGGGGCTGGCTCTACAACTTGCGGGAGAGTGGAAAGCTCCTTTTTCCCATTGTCCGTGACGGCACGGGGCTGGTTCAGGCAGTGGTGGCGAAATCCGCCGTCTCGCCTGCTGTTTTTGAGAGCGCCAAAGGTTTAACGCAGGAATCTTCTCTGCGGATCACCGGGAAAGTACGCGACGACCAGCGGGCGCCAGGCGGCTACGAGATTGAGGTGACCGATGTTGAGGTGCTCCAGCGCGTGCCGGCCGCCACGCCGTATCCAATTTCACCCAAGGAGCACGGCGTTGATTTCCTGATGGACCACCGGCATCTCTGGCTGCGCTCAAGCCGCCAGAGGGCGATCCTGGGAGTGCGGCATGAAGTAATCAAAGCCGCGCGTGATTTTCTTGATGACCGCGGGTTTACGCTGGTCGATACACCCATCTTCACCCCCGCCGCCTGCGAAGGAACCACCACGCTGTTTGAGGTGGGATACTTCGATGACAAGGCCTACCTGACGCAGTCGGGCCAGCTTTACAACGAGGCGGCCGCGGCCGCCGTGGGCAAGACGTACTGCTTCGGGCCTGTCTTTCGCGCCGAGAAATCGAAAACGCGCCGCCACCTCACCGAATTTTGGATGATCGAGCCGGAGGTTGCCTTCGCCGGGCTTGACGACATCTGCGCGCTCGCAGAAGAATTTGTTGCCTTTGTCATCGAGCGCGTTCTCCGCTGCAGGGTGGAAGAGCTTAAAACGCTAGGGCGCGACGTCACAGCGCTCGCCCAATGCAGGACGCCGTTTCCGCGCCTCCTTTACGACGACGCGGTGAAGATCCTCCAAGCGAAGGGTAGCGAGATTCAGTGGGGTGGTGATTTTGGCGGCACGGATGAGACGATTCTCTCGAGCCAGTTTGACCGGCCCGTGCTCATCACCCGCTACCCCTCGTCGGTAAAGGCGTTTTACATGGCGCCGGACCCGGCGCGCCCGGAACTCGCACTCTGCGTCGACATGCTCGCGCCAGAGGGATACGGCGAGATCATTGGCGGCGGCGAGCGCCTCGCCGATTATGACTTACTCATCCAGCGGATCGACGAACACAAGCTTCCCCGCGACGCGTTTCAATGGTACCTGGACCTGCGGCGTTTCGGCTCGTTTCAGCACTCCGGCTTCGGTATGGGCATCGAGCGCGTGGTCGGATGGGTGTGCGGCCTGGAGCATGTCCGCGAAACCATCCCGTTCCCTCGCATGCTGAACCGCCTGACGCCGTAAACGGGCTTGGAGGGCACGCTTTTATCGCAGGCTTTCACGACATGATGCAATTCCCCCTGGCCTTGCAGCTCGGTATAACCCGGGTTATACTACCAACATGAAAATAGCCGTTTCCATTCCCGATCCGATCTACGCTAGCGCAGAACGCATGTCGCAGCGGTTACGCATTCCGCGCAGCCAGCTTTACGCCAAGGCCGTTGAAGCGTTCCTCACCGCCCATCGCGGCGATCGGGTGACAGAGTCGCTGAACGCCGTTTACAAGCATGAGATCTCTGATCTCGATCCTGCCGTTGCCTCTCCGCAGGATCTGTCGATAAGCCACGAGGATTGGTAATGCTTCGAGGGGAAATCTGGTGGGCTTCGCTGCGATCTCCGGCGGGATCCGAACCCGGCTATCGATGGCCGGTGCTGGTTATTCAAACCAATCAATTCAACCAGAGCCTGATCCGCACGATTGTGGCGATCGTCATGACCTCCAACCTCGCGCTGGCGCGAGCACCCGGAAATGCGCTCTGCAAAAAGAAATTTACCGGCCTGCCAAAGGACTCCGTGGCCAACATATCCCAGATCGTGACTCTGGACAAAAGCTTCCTTACGGAACGAGTCAAGGTCCTTCCTTCCCGGCTGCTTCAACAGGTGGAGGAGGGTTTGCGGCTGGTCCTGGGTATTTAGCGTGCTTCAAACAAGCGTGTGGGGACGCCGGTGTGCCGCCATGGGCACGCGAAGGAGTCCTGCCTCATCGCGGTGTAACATCACCGTTAGGTGCGAGTGCGGCGGTAGATTGCATCGATCAGCTCGCGGTAACGCTCCTCCACAACAAATCGCTTCACCTTCAGTGAGGGCGAAAGCTCGCCGGATTCGACGGTGAACTCCCGCGCCAGCAGCGCAATCTGACGAATCTGCTCGTAAGGCGCGAGCACGCGGCACACGTCGTCCACCTGTTTCTGCATGAAGGCGTAGACCTCTGGAAGCGCAACCAGATTTTCGCGCGATTGGAATGTGAGTCCTTCCTGGCGCGCCCACGCCTCAATCCTCTGGAACTCGGGCACAATGAGAGCCGCCACAAAGTGGTGCCGGTCTCCAAGCACAATCATCTGCGCGGCGTAAGGATGCCCCTGGAAGAGGCTCTCAATCTTTTCTGGAGAAATGTATTTTCCGCCGGACGTCTTCAGCAGGTTCTTCTTGCGCCCGGTAATCGAGAGGAAACCGTCCGCATCCATCTTTCCCAGGTCTCCTGTGTGGAACCAGCCGTCCCGGAACGCCGCCCGGGTTTCGGCCTCCTGCATGTAATAGCCGGGCGAAACGTTCGCGCCTCGCACCAGGATTTCCCTTCCCTCTTTGCCTTCCTCGGTCTCCGGCGTCTCCCCTAGCTTCACCTCAACGTTGCGAAGGACGGGTCCGACGGAGCCGAGCCTTACCGCGCCGGGATAGTTCACGGCGACCACGGGGGACGTCTCCGTGAGGCCATAGCCCTCATAGACCGGCAGACCCATGGCGTAAAAAAACTCCGTGATGTCGCGCGACAGGGGCGCCGAGCCGGAGATGAGGTACTTCACCTTGCCGCCAAAGCGAGCGCGGAGCTTTGCGCCGACAAGCGGATCGGCCAAGGCGTGGCTGAGGCGTAGCCCGGCGCCCGGCCGCCGGTTTTCAAGGCGAGAGGAGGCATACTTCCAGCCCGAGCGGCGCGCCCAGTGGAAAAGGCTGCGCCGCGCCAGTGAGCCTTGCCGGACCGCTTCGAGCGCCTTGGCGTGCGCCTTTTCGAGAACACGCGGCACCACGGCCATAATGGTGGGCCGGACCTCGATCATATTCCGCGGCAATGCTTCGAAGCTCTCGGCATAGGCAATGGAGGCGCCGCTCCAGAACGCAAAGTATTCGACCATCCTCTCGAAAATGTGTGATAAGGGCAGGAAGGAAAGCAGCTTGTCCGCCGGAGTGAAGTCAAAGAGAGGCATGCAGGCTTTGACGTTCGAGACGATATTCGCGTGGGTCAAAATCACCCCTTTCGCCTGGCCTGTCGTGCCGGACGTATAGATGATTGTGGCCGTATTCTGCGGCTCGGCTTTAAGCGCGCGCGCGCGGAAATCGTCCTCGGGCGCGGGTGTGCGCGAGAGTTGATCCTGAACCACTTGGCGGAAGCATCGGACGCCAGCGGCGGGCGCGACTGCCTCGTCCATCACAATGACAAATTCAAGGCCGGGCAGCCCATCTCTGACCGTCTGCACCTTTTGAAGCTGGGCAGCGGTTGACAGAATGACGCCGCGCGCTTCCGAGTGCCGCAGAATAAATTGAATGTCGGAGGCTGGGAGCGTGGGATAGAGCGGAACCCCGACCGCACCGGCGCCCATGATGGCGTAGTCGGCCAGAGCCCATTCTTCGCGGTTCTCAGAGAGCAGGGCCACCCGGTCGCCGGGCCGCACGCCGAGCTGTTGAAGCGCCAGACCGAAGGCAGCGGCCCGCCTCAGCGCGGACGAGGAGGAAAGTCCCTGGTAGCGCCCGTCTCTCTTTGACAGGAACGCATCCTGCTTGGCGTGGCGTTCAGCCGCATGCACAAACAACTCGTTCAAAGTCCCGAAATTCCCCGTTTCCATGCAGCTCATTCTGCGTGCCGCCGTCACGAATCCGCGTGAAAATACTTCCTCAGATTCTTCCGCGCCTCGGCCTTGTAGTTGGCGAGCTCGGGTCCGTTGGCCGGGTCGGAGGTAAGGCGCAAAACTCTTTCGAGCATCTCGCGTGCGGCTTGGCGCCGGCCGGTGGCGCGGTAACTCGCCGCAAGATAAATCATGGTCAGGGAATCGCCGGGATAGAGCTTGAGGCAGTTCTCGAGCAGGCTCACGGAGAGCCGCTTATTTCCGCCCTTAAAAAACGGCGCTTCGTAATAAAGCCGCCCGAGAATCCGTTCGGCGCCGTCTTCCATGTAATTCGGGTCCAGCTTCATGACTTTACGCATCTCATCGCGGATGGGATCAATCAGGGTCAGGCCGCCCCAAAGCCCGCGATCTTCCGCCAGCAGACCTTCGTTCGCTCCCACCCAGAAGTGGCCTTCGGGCCGGTCAGGTTTGAGCGCCTCAGCCTTTCTGCCGGCGGCAACGCCATCCTCCAGGATGGATTCCTGCTGGTTCCCGGGCACGTGCCGTGCAAGATAGCAATCGGCTTGTGCGATGCGCCACCATGCGGCGTAGCTGTCAGGATGCTGGGCCACCTCCCGGCGCAAAATAGCGATGGCTTGGCGAACATTGTCAATTTCGCTCCGGTTCTGATATAAGCTGTCCGCCTTAACAATCGCGGGTGAAAGGCCCGTTTCCGCGTTCGCCGGCGCCGCCCACCCGCCTGCGGCCAGCAAGGGCAAGGTGAGAAGCCACACCAGAGCGAAGTCCAAGCGCTGCACGCCCGTGCGGCGGCTGGTGTGCAACCCCGCCTCCCGGCCGCGCGCGTTAGAATCGGTTCTGTTCCGCATCAATGTTGGATCCGCTCCGTTTGGATTGGCCATTCGCCCCTGCTATTAAATCGGTCCGAGGGTCAAGCCGCGTGATGATACGTTAGTCGCTTTGCGGGTGTCAATTGCCAAAATAGGGCGCCAAAATAGGCCGCAAAAATACGGCCGCAGAAAGCGGCTCTCGCCAACGCCATAACTACGTAACAATCAGCGGCGAAAACATAAAGCAGAGAACGAACATTGCGAGCGCGGCAAGGGCCACCAGTTTCCGGCGGCGGTCGAGCGGCTCACTGTCAATCAGCGGGGTGGGGTGGCGTAAACCAATGACGAGCATCAACACGGCCCACAAGAACCATCCCGACCAGCAATAGATCCCGAGCGGGATCAGCAACACAAAAAAACCAATGGACACGTAGCGATGCGCCCTCCCGAAGACGGCGTAGAGAATATGGCCGCCGTCGAGTTGACCCATAGGCAGCAGGTTCAGGGCGGTGGCAAAGAGTCCCACCCAGACGCCGCAGCCCACCGGCGTCAGCGCGAGATGGGACATATCGTGGCCCGCATTGCGCATATCAGGGTGGAACGCTCCTACAAGGATCGAAATCGCCAGGGGATGCCCCATGAGAATGCTGGACGGGGGAACCGCCGCCAGGCGGTATCCCGCGTCTTTCGCGGCAACCATCAGAGCCGGGATGGCGACCACGAATCCGGCGATGGGCCCCGAAATGCCGACGTCAAAAAGTTCCTGTCTCGTCACAAGTGGAGATTTGATACGGATGAAGGCGCCGAGCGTCCCGATCAACGTCGGAGCCGGAATAAAGAAAGGGTACGTGGTGTCAATGCGGTAATAGCGGCAGGTGAAGTAATGGCCAAGTTCGTGAGCGAGAAGGATGCCGAGAACGGTGGCTGCGTAAGGGGCGCCGGCCCAGAGTCTTGCGGGATGGCGGCTGAGATCGGTGAAGAACGCCCAGGAGATATTCAGGTCAAAAACCGGAACGTGCGCCGTGTAGTTATCCGCGAGATGGACGCCGACCACCAGAGTCGTCACGATGGTCAGCAGAAAGAGAAAGATACAAAACGGGAGGGAATAGAAAATGCGCCCTAAAACGGGGCGGAACCCGCGGTTGCGGATTCGATTGCCACGTACGTCGTCGCGCTCAGCCAGTTTAAGCCGGGGTAAACCATCCGATCGAAGCCCGTTACCCATAGAAACGCCCTGACCGGATCTTCTCCTTCGCTCTCGTGCGCGGGCAAAATCGAACGGATTAGACCGACTGCAGGTCTTTCCCAGGCTTAAAGCGCACGGCCTTGCCGGGCGGGATGCTGACTTCCTCTCCCGTGCGCGGGTTTCGGCCGATGCCCGTTTTGCGAGGCCGGACGTTGAATACTCCAAAGCCGCGCAACTCGATGCGGTCGCCCTTGGCCAACGCCCTCTTCATGGAGTCAAACACCGTTTCCACGGCGATCTCAGCCCGAGTCTTGGTGATTCCGGTGCGCTCTACGACCTCGATCACAATATCGTGTTTAATCACACCAATCTCCTGGAAAAGAAAGAACTTATATGTTAGAGAAAGGGGTTTGTGATTGTCAAGCGCTTTCGCCTGTACTATGATATTTCGCCGGACTCATCGCGCCGATGCGAATTCGCGTCAGCGCCATCGTTGTTCCCGCGCAAGCGGCGATT
>JBOGJT010000416.1:0-12884 GCA_050745065.1 Terriglobia bacterium | reverse complement strand
GTCGGCGAGTCCATTCACCCCGAGGCGGGTTTGATGGGAGTGTCCGGCAAACCCGACCGTTCCGGTGCCGCACGCCAACCGGCTGGTGCGGATACCCGTTTTCCCGATCGTCACGGTATCACTGGCGTCGAAGGAGCTGGGCGCCGCGAGCACCGACGCGCCGCCTGCACAAGCCGCTCCGAGGCCTAATGCCGCGCGAGCAATAAAGTCCCTCCGGTTCATGAATCGCCTCCTCGCTGGCCGCCCGTCCAGGCGGGACGTTCCGTATATTAAATTGACTTAATCCTGCCAGAAATCGTATTCCTCTTCTCGTCTACTTGCAACCCCGTTCGTGATCCGCCTGGTACCGCGCCCAAGATAAACCTCCCTGCTTGGCCAACGGGCGGCGCGCATCGCGAGGTTTTAACCGTCTTCGGTAAAGCCGGATCGCGCAAGGCCGATATGCGTCACAAGATATGCAAAGATTATCCGCCGCTCGCAAAGGAGCGAAGGTGCTCGCCAACGCCAGATGGGACTCGCTTATTTTCTTTGCGTACGTTGGCTACTTTGCGCCTTTGGGTGGGGTGTTCCGCTCTTCAACCAAATGTTCTGTCAGATTCCCAGTTTTCGGGCGCCGCCACCCAAAGAAGCGGCGGCTTTCCCCTGGCCTTTGCCCCCTGAATGGCGGCCAGGCGTGCAAAAATGCGGCGCCCACTGCGGATAATGTCTCCACTCGCGCAATAACTGCTGATGGGATATACTACGTTATAACTCATTCCGTAAGGCGTGGGTTTACCATCGGCGAGATGTCATCGCCGCGAGAGGGGTGCACCACAAGAGTCACGGGTGCGTCTCCGTTTGCTTTCATACGATACGATTCGGATGCCACCCGATCACCGCATATCTCATCTCAGTTCTTTCAAGGAGGTGCGTATGAAGAATCGTTCACAGGTGTTGGTTGCGGTTCCCGACGTGCGCGGCAGGACCGCCCTTGCTAGCGCCCTTGAAACCAAAGGACTCGATCCCCTCTTCGCCTCAACCTTGGATGAGGCTAAGACCATCCTTAAGCGTGAAACGGTCGCCGTGGTTTTCTGCCAGCGCCGGTTGGCAGACGGCGGGTTCGAAGATGTGCTGGCGGAAAATGCCAAGTTGGCGCCTAATATCCCCATCGTCGTCTGTTCACCTTCTGACGATTCGTCGCTTTACATAGACGTGATGTCGCGCGGCGCTTTTGATTTTATCGCGTTCCCGTACTCGCGCCACGAGATTGACTGGGTTCTAAGCTGCGCGCTGCGCGCGCCCGCCGCGCGTGCGGCTGGCGCCGCGTAAATCGCACCGCTCGAACCGGCAGCTTGGGCTGGCGTGATTTGGACTGAAGCCTATCTTGGCGGAGTACACGGCCGCCGCGTTGCTGGTAAGCCTCCCTTTAGCTGTCATTCTGCTCTGAAAATGACCTGACGCCGTGTTGAAAATGCGACGGTTAGGCGACTTTCAAAACAAATGGCTTACGCCGTTCACCGTAGGGGTGCTGCTGACAGGAAGCACTGCTTCCCCTGCGCCCTAGGGACGGTGGGCGCGGTAGGCAGCGCTCCGACGCCCTATTTTCATCCTTCGGGGTGTCGCGAAGCGGCATGACAGACTCCGATGCATTCACCCTTTCCTGCGCCTCCCGCACGGCCAGCGGCTCTACCGGAATATCGTCACCAAAAACGAAGGAGAAAATCATGCGAATAGTACCCGAAAAAACCGCCCCAGGGGCTCGCGACGCCATGTATGGGCTGCAGAAATATATCAATGGGTGCGGGCTTGAGCCCGCGCTGCTGCACTTGATTGAACTGCGCGCCTCGCAAATCAACGGCTGCGCTTTCTGCGTGGACATGCATACGAAGGACGCGCGCGCCGGCGGCGAAACCGAACAGCGCCTCTACGCGATTTCCGTGTGGCGCGACGCTCCGTTCTTTACGCCGCGCGAGCGGGCCGCGCTCGCGTGGACGGAAGCGGTAACCGAGCTTAGCCGCGATCACGTGCCCGACGCCGTTTATGAATCGGTGCGTCCGCACTTCAGTGAGAAGGAGTTGGTCGACCTGACGTTGGCGATTATCGCCATTAATGGCTGGAACCGGCTGAACGTAGCCCTGCGGCGCGAAGCAGGCGGCTATCAGCCGCCGGTGCGGCACTCAACCGCATCGTCCTGACCCTGCCTCGCGCCAACAAAACAGAAACCAGGCGGTTGAAAGAAGATTGCCGTGAGTCCGATTCTGCTTTCACAATGCAGAATACTCGAGATCGCCTTCCCACGACGCGCTGCCGCCTGCTATACTTAAACATCGTGCGCTGCGGCCAGAGTTTACTCGGCGCCCGTCGATGGATAGCCGCGAAAGATTCCGGCAAGGCGGTTCGGTAGGGTAATAATCCGGAACAAACTTCTGAGGTGAAGGTATGGCACGAGCTTGTGAAATCTGCGGTAAGAGCCCCGTCTATGGCAATCGGGTAAGTCACGCCCACAACGTGACTCACCGCCGATGGAATCCTAATCTGCGCAAGATTCGCGTCATGGTCAATGGCGCCCGCCGCGCCCTTCGGGTGTGCACGTCGTGCATCCGTAGCGGCCGCGTGACGAAATAAAAGCTGCCGTCCAACAGATTTTGCCCCCCTTCTGGCGCTGGCTCCGGGCGCCGCCGTCACCCGGATGCGGGATGGCGCCGTGCCCCACTACTAAACCGCCGCCCAGCAACCATCAAACCCAGCAACAGGAGTGCCGTTCCTAGGAGAACGGCCGAGGACGGCTCCGGCGTCACAAGCAAGCCGTGCATCGTGCCGTTCGAATCCACGAATGAACCGGCGAGCAGATCTTCGTCATTGATGCCCGTAATGGACGTTGTGCCAATGCCATTCGGATCGTCGACGGTAGAAAAGGTCCACCGGTTAGATACGCACCCATCAAGACCGCCGTTGACGTCGGTATACGTGCATGCGATCTCGCCCAGGTCATTGATGCTCATCGCGCTGATCGCCAGCGCGACCGGTAGACTGAACGCGAAGAATTGCGGTGACGCTGCGCCGTAATCATAGAGAAAGCCCGCCTCGCCCGTGCTTAGATCGGCGATGCCCACCACGTCCCCGTTGTTGTCGATTCCGGTGATTTCTGTCGCCGACGCGCCCGGAACGGACACCGGAGTGTACGTAGAGCTCGCGGCGCCTAAAATGAAACCCTCCGTCTGCGATTGGCCGTTCACAAACCAGCCTGCGATATCACCGTTATCATCAATCGCCGTGGCCTCTGACTCGATGGCGTTCGGCGGTGAAATCTGGATAGCGCCTGAGCTGTTAATGAGGAAGCCGGACGAGACGGCCTGGCCGCTCGCCACACCTCCAAAGACACCCACGATCGAACCTGTGTCATTGATGGCGAGTGGTTGTGTGAAGGGGCTGGAGATGCCGGTCCCGGCGGCCGGAACGCTGATATTGAGATTGATAAATGACCCGGCGTCGTACTCGAAGCCGGTCCCGCTGCTGCTGTTTGTGGTATACCAACCCACAACGTCGTTAAGATTGTTCACGCCCGTTGCGGTGGTGAAGAGGCTGCCGGGCACGTCAATTTGAACAAACCCCGCCTGCGCCCGCGCAATCCCCGCCAGCCCGGAAGTTAACCCAACTGCCACAAGAATCGTAACGTTCGTCCGTAGCCGCATGGTGTACCCCTCCTTTATGGCGACGAAGCGCAACGCAGCCCTTGGCCCCAACCAACGGCCATTTCCATTTATTCCCGCGAAAGCGGCAATCCAGTCAATAAATAGACCGCGCTTCCGCGGGCGTGGTGCCGATGGCGGCGGCCGCGTCGATCCAAAAAGTTGCCATACAGACGGACATAAGTCCACGACGCCCGGTTTTGTAGCGGCGGCCTCGCGCACCTAAAAATTTGCTAAAAAACGTCGCGCCTGCCCGCGGCACTGCGGGCTTCGCCTATTCCGTTATTCCGGCCTTTCTTCCCACTTCCGCCGACGGACTCAAGTTAACCTTGCACGGGTTTGAGCCCAGCATCCGGTGAAAATCCTGATAGCTCATAACGCTCGCATTCGTTCCTGGAATCGGAAATACAAAAGCCGAGGGCGGCCCGTATTCTGCGCTTGCATCCCCGCCAAACGTATTTGTGGTTCCAGGAATTTGGGCGCCGCCCAATTGCCACACACATCGGCCGTTCGCCGTGTTCGTGGTGTAGATCGGATAGAACGCTGCTCCGGGCGGTGGATTCACACAGTTCGTGCCCGATTTGGTGTCGCACGCCGGCGTGGACTGCGTCTCGATACCTGGCAAGTTGGTTTCAAACGCCACCTGCGAGTAGTTCTCAGGGTCGCCGGATGAGTTAAAAAAGACGGGGCTGTTAAATTGGATTGAAGAGGGATGAATCTCCATGTCCAGCGCCGGCGGTGTTTCCGTACCCGGCCAATTCAGACCGTAAGATGGCCCGTCGAACTCGATGTCGTTGAAGATACAGCCGGCAATCTGCACGTCACCCGGCGGCAGAAACGGCGAGCCGGGGACGAAACATTGTTGGTCGTCGGCGTCGGCGGTCATCGACGGCTTGCCGTTCTGATCAACGCCCGGGTCGCCGCCTGCCGTACAGTTGCCGTTGGCGTCCACGGCGCTGCAATACTCAAAATGGCCAAGCTCTCCGGAAAAGGCAACGTTAAAGGTGTGGGCAGCCCACGTGACGCGCGTCGCGGGCGTGGAGGTGCTGTACATCGGATGGAACGCGTAGGGCCTTAGCGCGCAACCGTTTCCCTGCGGATTAAACACCACCTGCGCGAAACCGTTTTGCGGTCCGGCTGTCATGAATCCGGCGTACTGCTGCGTCACGTCGTAAACCACCACGCGAAGGCCAAGCGGTGTGTCGTGAAATGAGATTTGCACCTGGTCGCCCGGAAACATGAAGAATATCTCGTTCGTGTCGAAGATCGAGGCGCCGTAGGGAACGCGCAAAGGATTCGCGGGGAAAAGCGGAATGCCGTCGAACGTCAGATAGGTGTTGTTTACGGGCTCATCGCCGATCGTATCGCGGCATGCCTGGTTGTTGAACCTGTTATCCGCATTGTCAAAGCTGTAACTGTCCACCGTGAGCTCGACGCACCACACGGTGGGCGAACAACCCTCCACCCATCCCGGAGCGAAGAATTGCAGTTCCATGTCCGCCGTGCCCGGATGGCGCCCAATGTAATCGGACGCCGCAGGATCGGGGTTGTTATAAATGTTCGAATCGCTGTTCGGCGTGCAGGCTTGCGTATAATTGGGCGCCGATTGCGTGTCACACATGGCCATGCCGATCCAAAAAACCGGCTGAAGCTGAAAGTTGTCCGTTCCGCCCGACCCGTCCTGGGCAGGAGGCGTGGGCGGCTCGGAAGGGATCGTCAAATTGTAGACCAAGTTATTCCCGGAGCCGGGCTGGTTCGAATAAAAGGCGAGCGAAGGTTCGTCGTGGCCGGAATAATAGCCCCAAGAGTCCTTGTGAGTCCATAGGTCAGAACAAAAACTGGACTCCCAATCACAGTTAATTCCATTTCGTACTACGGCGGGGATATGAATATCGGCATGTGGCCGCCGCGCCCCGGCGAACGCCGTAGCAAAGGGTAAAACCATCGACGCCGCAACCAAGCTCAGCCTGTTCATGGCATCTCCCCTGGATAGTGACGGTTTTGTTTCGCAAATCTTCTTTCGGGGTCCGTCCGACGGTAAATGGCGTAAGCAACAACCGGAATCTACTATCTTGATACATCGTTGTCAAGCAGATGATGTTCATAGAAGCAATGCCTCGCTCATCGGCGGGTTAGCGCAGAGGCACAGCGACTCAACGGCGGCACGCGAGGGCCGTTTCATACGCTTTCAGAAGCTTCTGTTTTTGTATTTCCCAGTTTAATGTCGATTCCACTCTGCGGCGGCCGGCGTCGCCCAGTCTGCGGCGCAGCGCTTCTGAGTCCAGCAGGGCAAGAATATGCCGGGCGAAATCAGACGGATCATTCGGATGCGCGTAAAGGGCAGCGTCACCTGCTGCGCGCCGGCCTTCGGTCAAATCAAAGAGTACAATGGGGCGCCCATGCGCCATGTATTCCAGGATTTTGTTCATGGTCGATTTATCATTCATCGGATTCTTGGGGTCGGGCGCGACGCACACATCCGCGGTTGAGAGGTACGCTGCAACCTCCCGATCGGGGATCCTGCCCGTGAAGGTCACCGTTGAGCCCAGGCCCATCTCCGCCGCAACAACTTTGAGCCGGGGCAATTCGGTGCCTCCGCCGATCAGGACAAAGGCCACATCATCAGTTCGCCGCTGCCGGATGATGTCCGCGACGGCTTCGAGCAGCAAGTGCACCCCTTCTTGCGGGCCCATCACGCCAAGGTATACCGCGAGGTAGCGCCGGCCACACTTGAGCTCCGGCTGCGCTGGACCGCGCTGAAGCCTGCTGAGATCGGGACTACTACGCACGATGAACACGCGCTCGGGCGCCATTCCACCGCGACGAACGGCCACCTCGCGGTATGACTCATTCGTAGCGATTGCAACGTCCGCTGCGCGGTAGGTCATGCGCTCGGCAAGGCAAACGAGGCGGTAGAACAAGCCGCCCTTTTTCCCGAACTTCGCCTCAAAAAGCTCGGGGTTGAGGTCGTGGTGATCAAAGACGAACCGCACGCCAAAAATGCGGAAAAATAAAGCGATGGGGAAAATCGTGTCCGGCGGATTGCAGGCGTGCAGCACCTGGAAACGCACGCGAAAATAGGCGCGGAGGGCTAACGTGAATTCCGCCGCCAATGCGGAGCAATATTCCAAGGCATACGCGGCGGGCCCGGACGCTTCGGGAAGCCAATGGCGGTAGATTTCAATGCCTTCGAGCTGTTCGTACCCTCGTGTGAATTCGCCTCGCTTTGGACTAATCACCGAAACTCGATAACCCGCGTCACGCAGCGCGCACGCCTCCTGCCACACGCGCCTGTCAAAAGGCACCGGAAGATTTTCGACAATGATGAGGACGGCAGGGCGCATATTGAGAAAAAGGGAGTACAAAACAGGGAGCGGGAAACAGGAGGCAGTGCGGACCTCCGTTTTTCAGGCCCGCGAATTATCTCCTCGAAATTGCACGCCTCAGAAACGGAGGCCCGCGCTGCGTCCGCTTGATACCTTCAAAAAAAGCCGCAGACCTCGGGAACGGAGGTCTGCACTGCATCTACGATAGCACTACAGCACGAAGATAAGGAGAGAGATGGGATAGGTGTGATGGGAAACTAAAGGCGAGCCAAAAGGCGAAGACGGGGTTTAGAAAGTGGGTAGCGTGGACCTGCGCATTCGGGTCTGCGGCTTGCGCTCAATGGAATGCGCAGACCTCCGTCACGGAGGTCTGCGCTGCTGTAACTGGCGGCGTCTGAACATAGGCCGCCAGCGCCCCCAACCGCGAAAAGACGCGATCAGGCATCCACCTTTTGATGTGTTTTCAGCTTCCACATCAGGCCCAAGCCCGCCAGCCCCGAAGCGAAAAACAGGAAACTTGCCGGCTCGGGCGTGGGTACGCCATCGATATCAAACGGCGTGCCCTCGAGACTGAAAAAAGCGGAGTCGCTGGGTGTGAGGCCGTTGGCAAAAAAAACCATCCCGCCGTTGTCGTCATTTGGCGCGAGGGCGACATAATTTCCGTTCAGATCGTATCCTTCGTAAGTGGTAACGGCTTGAGTCGGGTCGCAGGCCGGGCCGGGAGTGTATAGTCCCGAGCACGCGCCGTTGCCGTCAAGGTTGAAGATGCCGTTTCCGGAAATGGTGATGTTGTACGTCAGCACGCCGGAATTATTCAGAACTCCGACGAGTGTGTCATCCTCCGTGGGGTTGAACGACTGCGCCTGTCTGTCATCAACCTGGTAGCTCAGCGCGCCACCGGGATTAATTGTGATGAGCACGGCGCAGCCTGCGTCCTGCCCAACCGCCGGGCATTCGCCGAACATCGGCATGCTGCCTCCAAGGGCCGGAAGGCCAGCAAGCCAGATCAGTCCGGCGCCCAGTACAAACCAAACTGCCTTTTGTCTCATGGTTCTCTCCTTATAGGTTCTGATTTCCACGCACCGCTTAGGCGGCCGTCGAAGACGTGTTGATTTTTCCATTCACGCCGCCAGGGAAAAAGCCCCCTGCCGCCGCGTTCGCCTTGAAACCGTAGGCGAGAAAAAGCACTTGGCCCGGCGTGCGGATTTGCGTCTGGGCGCTGTTATCGGTGACGGAAAAATATTTGCTGCCGGAGGGCGGAGGAAGGATATCTACGCCGTCAAGCGCTGAGGTGGGAATATTCAGCGTGGCCACCTGCAGCCGGATGTTGCCGGAGTGCTCAGCTTCTGTGGCTAGGATGCGCGCCGCCGCGCCCAGAACGGTGCGGTTATTGATTAAGGGCGCCGCGCCGCCGTAGGCCGAAACCCCGATGTCTTCCAGGGCGCGCGCAACGGTGAGGAACGCATCGACACTTTCAAATCCAGTGCCAAGCGCATCGAGGTTGATTGAGGGTTCGGCGATGAACTGGCCGCCAAATTGGCCGATCGCCGCCTGGATATACTTAACGTGGGTCTGCTCGTCGGCAGCAATCTGGGCGGCAATCGCGGCGACTGGCAGCGAGGTGGTACCGCTAAAGTCCACTTTGTTGCCGCCGGAGGTCATACCGCGTGTTCCGGCGCCGTTGAGAGTGAAACCGCCGGTTTGCGCGAGCGTCTTTCCCGTAGTTGCCACAGTGTAGAATTCGGCTTCCAGATATTCCAGGTTCAGCGCGAAGTTCAGGATGTCAAAATCATTGATCCCGTTTCCGGATGCAAATACCTTGGGTAGTTTTCCAACCATGGTCGCGCCCGCTGCCACGGCCAGTCCGGTGACGCCCGCCGTTTTCATGAAGCCGCGGCGGTTGATTGATCCCTTCGGAATGACAAGGCCTTCTACCTTTTCTTTGATCACGTGAGAAGCCTCCTGTTTAGATTTTGCTTAACTGTTAGCGATGCGCACCACTTCCCCCTGGCGGAGCGCGTATGAGAGCCGGCGCAACGGAACTTCGTTACAATTTGAATTCGGCAAACTCCGGACGACATATTCAGTACGTCAAACGCACTCATTTGGATTTAGACGGATTTAATTTGTTTTTAGACGGAGGGCGAGCTAAAGACTTTTGCCGAAGGACGGTTAAAATGTCCGCTTGAAAAGCGCGCAGAATCCGTGTAGCCTTCGATTCCGTACTGTATGGGAGAGAGCACACCTCAATTGCCTGGCGTTCCTCAACGCGATGAGGGCCGCGCGGCCGATCTCGATTTGATCCGGCGGGTTGCTGCGGGCGACGAATCGGCTCTGGCGGCGCTCTATGACCGTTACTCGGGTGTGGTGTATTCGGTGGCGAATCGCGTACTGAGGGACACGGGCGCTGCCGAGGAGGTTCTACAGGATATCTTCTATCAGCTTTGGGGAACTGCCGCGAGCTTCGACGCCGCGAGGGGTGGGCTAGGCGGATGGCTGTTAGTCAGCGCGCGAAACCGCGCCATTGACCGGTTACGCCGCAGAAAGCCGGTAGACACAGCGATGACAGACGCGGTGATTCCGGCCAGCTTCAACCTGGAATCGAGCCTTGCGCAATCCGAGCTGATCGCCAAAATCAGGGCAACGTTTGACATACTGCCGCCGTCCCAACGGCAAGCCGTAGAACTGGCCTATTTCGAAGGCATGACGCATTCTGAGATCGCTCAGCGCACGGGCGAGCCGTTGGGGACTGTGAAGAGCCGGCTGCGCTCCGCGCTGCAGTCGTTGAGACAGGTTTTGAAACCGTGAACGAGCATCCACAAATCGAAGAGGTCTTTGACGAGTACGCTCTTGGGCTGCTCGAAGGCGAAGAGAAGCAGGCGCTCGAAGCTCACCTGCGCACATGCCCTGAGTGTGGCCGCAAGCTCGAAGAGGCGCGCGCGCGCGGGGCTTTGCTGGCCCTCGCCGCGCCGTATGCCACGCCGCCCCCTGCCGTCAAAGAACGCTTAATGCGCCAGATTGCGGCGGCCCCGCGTCCGCAAATCAAGCCGGTGCCTGCTCCTCCTCGTGCAGGCTTCTGGAGATGGGGGATAGCCGTCTTTGCCGCCGCGGCTGTGGTGCTGGCCATGATCGCGGGCTTGCTCGCGCACCGAAACGCGCGACTGGACGCGCGACTGCAGTCCCTCGAAGCCAACCAATCGCAGTTGATGAGGACCGAGAAGCTGGAACGGGATGGGATCGCCAGGGCCCAGTCCGTATTGGAAGTGCTGACTTCACCGGACACGCTTAAGGTCTCCTTGATTCCCGCCCAGGCACGCCCGGCGCCCCAAGGTAAGGCGTTTTATAATGCTGGCAAGGGTCTCGTCTTTTATGCGGCCAACTTACCCCAGTTGCCCTCAGACCGCACATACCAACTCTGGCTGATTCCAACCCAGGGCAATCCTGTGAGCGCCGGCGTTTTCACCACCGATCATCACGGCAATGGTGAAATTCTGCTTCCTCCGCTCCCGCGGGGCGTTTCGGCAAAAGCCTTTGCCGTGACCATCGAGCCCGCTGGGGGCGAGCCGCAGCCCACGGGACGGAAGGTTCTGATCGGCGCTGCTTCCTGATACGTTGATACGACTCCCTTGTGACGAGCAATCCTTGGAGAATTCTTCCCTCTGACGCTGCGCGTCATCCACAGTCCCGACCATTTCAAATGTGTTTGGAGGAGCGAGCTCTCTGTGGAACCCGCCCGCGCGGCGCGGGATCCAACGCCGGCAGCTTGCCATGCCTTGCCGCTGGGACCGCGGCGCTATGCCGCCCGGCGGGGGGCGAACGAAAGGGGGGAAACGCTCGATACGGCAGGGTTGAAACCCTCCCTCCTGCTGCCGCGGCCAGAAGTAGTGAGATATCCGAATGAGGTCATCCTCATTCGGTTGACAAGGGCCGAGGTTCGAGCAAATATGAGGGGACGTTCCGGTCTTTTCGGGCGCGTCGGAACGCATCCATTACGAAGAGGGAGCGAGCTATGCCAACATCCAAAAACCGCGTTACCGTTCCGGGTACAGAACGCGCGCCGGTGCCGGGCGCTGAGCCCGTGGGCGCTGCCGCGCCGGACGCGCGGATTCAAGTTTCGGTAATCTTGCGGCCGAAGAAGTCGTATCGCTCCATCCAATCCTCAAGCTCCCTCAAGGCCGTGCGCCCGGCCGAGCGCACCTACCTTAGCCGCGAGGAATTCGAAAAGGTGTACGGCGCCGACCCGAACGACGTGAAGAAAGTGGAGGCGTTTGCGCACGCATACGACTTGACGGTGATGCAGGTAAGCTTGGCTCGGCGAACGGTGGTGTTGGCGGGCACGATCTTCCAGGTCTCGGCGGCCTTTGGCTCGCAGCTTACAAACTATAAGCATCAGGGCCGCACGTTCCGGGGCCGCACCGGCGGCCTCACGATACCGGCAGACCTGAGCGGCATCGTCGAAGGCGTCTTCGGTCTAGACAACCGGTGTCAAGCCCGGCCGCACGTCCGGCGCCGCTGCGCGGGAAGCCAGGTGTTGCGCGCTGTCGCACCCAACCTGACGTACACGCCCGTTCAGGTAGCGTCTCTTTATAACTTCCCCGCTGGAACCAACGGCGCGGGCCAATGCATTGGCATCATCGAGTTTGGCGGAGGTTACCAACAATCCGACTTGCAGTCATATTTTTCCCAGCTCGGCATCGCCGAGCCGCCCGTCACCGCCGTGTCCGTTGATGGCGTGCAAAATCAGCCCACCCCCGGAACTGACAGCCCCGATGCCGAAGTCGATCTGGACATCGAGGTGGCAGGAGCCGCGGCCCCTGGCGCGAGCATCGTGGTCTATTTCGCCGAATTCACCGAGCAAGGATGGGTGGACGCCATCACCACCGCAGTACATGATACTGTTCACAAACCGTCGGTCATCTCAATTAGCTGGGGATATCCGGAGGGCCAATCCACATGGACCGCCCAGGCGATGCAGGTGGTCAACCAGGCGTTTCAGGCCGCGGCAGCGATGGGTGTGACCATCTGCGTGGCCTCGGGCGATGACGGCTCCCGCGATGAGGTCAACGACGGTCTGGCGCACGTGGATTTCCCGGCATCCAGCCCCTACGTGCTCGCCTGCGGCGGCACCACGCTGATCGCAGCGAACAACGCAATCTCAAGCGAAGTGGTTTGGAACGACGGCGCAAACGGCGGAGCAAGCGGCGGAGGGGTGAGCAGCGTGTTTCCGGTTCCGTCCTGGCAAGCGAAGGCGGGCGTCCCTCCCTCCGTCAATTCGGGACACGCCGCAGGGCGTGGCGTGCCTGACGTGGCAGGTGATGCCGATCCCGATACCGGATACACTGTGCTGACGGACGGGCAGCAGGAAATCGTGGGCGGCACGAGCGCGGTGGCGCCGCTCTGGTCCGCACTCATCGCGCGCATGAATCAGAAGATGGGAAAAGCGGTGGGATATTTGAATCCGCTGATTTATCCGCCCGCCGTTTCCGCGAACGGCGCTTTTCACGACATCACGAGCGGCAACAACGACGTGAGCCAGCTCGACGCTTATACGGCGGGACCCGGATGGGACGCATGTACGGGGTGGGGGAGCCCCAATGGTGCGGGCTTGCTGAAGGCCCTTTCAGGCGGCGGCTTGGCCATCGCCAGCGCCAAGCCATTACGCGCGCGGGCTGGCAGCGCGCGAAGGGCAGCATCGAAAAGCACTCGCACCGCGCAGCGCGGCGGCAAACGCGCCTGAAGTCACTGCCGCGTATCTTTCAGGATGCGAACCTAATCCGCGAATGTGCCGTTCCGAGGCGTTACCCTGTCGCTTTGCGACGCCCGCAAAGCACGAAAATACGGCGTAGGGGCGCTGCTTGCCGCGCCCTCACACGTTGGGCGCGGCAAGCAG
>JBOGJT010000415.1:0-18853 GCA_050745065.1 Terriglobia bacterium | reverse complement strand
CTTTCCAGGGCCGCCGCCTGCTCGCGCGCTTGCACCATCCGCGAGCGCGTGCGCTCGCTCTCCAACTCGCTTTGCGCGAGCGCCTCGCGCATCTGCTTCAGATTCTCTTCCAATTGCTCATAGCGCGCGGCGGACCGGCCGCGCTCGGTTTCCAGCGATTCGAGCTGGCTCGCCGCGGCCGCTGATTCTTCATGGACCGCGGCCAGCTCCTGCTCCAGCCTTGCGCACTCCGCCTCAAGCGCAAGCAATCGTGAGGTGAAGACGCGCTGTTGGCGCGCGCGCAGGCCCTCCTGCAGCTCCTTGTAGCGCTCCGCCTTCGAGGCCTGGCGTTTCAACGAGTTCACCTGTTTTGAAATTTCCTCCAGGATGTCGTTAATGCGCGAAAGGTTCTGCCGGGAAGCTTCGAGTTTAGCTTCCGCCAGGCGCTTCCTCGATTTGAATTTGGAGACGCCCGCGGCTTCCTCAATAATGGAGCGGCGATCTGACGGCTTCGAACTGAGAATCTGCCCGATGCGCCCCTGCTCAATGATGGCGTAGGACTCGGGGCCGAGGCCCGTGCCCATGAAGATGTCCTGAATGTCGCGCAGGCGGCAGCTATCCCCATTCAGCAGATACTCGCTCTCTCCGGAGCGAAAGAGACGGCGCGTAACCTTGATCTCATCTCCCAAGCGGCGGACGGGCCGCGCGGGTTCGCTGGCGTGTTGCCCGGCGCCCTCGCTCGGCCCCAGCACGTTGCGGGGTTCGGTTGATTCGTCTGTGATCCCGATCACCTTCTCCAGCTCGTCCGCGCCTCCGAAATCCGCCGATTCGATCAGCGTCACGCTCACTTCGGCCATCCCGGTGGGTGGCCGCGTTCCCGTGCCGTTGAAGATGACGTCAGCCATTCGCTCGCCGCGCAGCATGCGCGCGCTTTGCTCGCCCAGCACCCAACTCACGGCGTCGGAAAGGTTGGATTTGCCACAACCGTTCGGCCCGACCACGGCCGCGGTCCCGCCGTCACAAACAAGGCGCGTTCGGTCGGCAAAAGATTTGAAACCCAGAAGCTCGATTTCTTTCAGTCTCAGCAACGGAAACACCTCCGGCTCGCAAGTTGCCCTCAGGCTAACACGGATGGAAAAGGATGTCCAACAGAAACCACAACAGGCAGGACATTCGAAACGCAGAACTACTAGATATAGTGGGGATAGAGCAAGCCGATCGCCACAGGATTATCGTTGTGGTGCGCCCGTGAGGCGATGTGAGAACTGTTTGATCCGGCTGCGTTCCGTCCGCATGTGACGGATGGCGGCAATATACGGCGCGACCAGAAAGGGCGCAGCGGCCAGGCTCAAGAAAAGTTTTTCGACCCGGCTCGGGGCGGAGAACTCGCCGTTGCGGACGGACAACACCGCAGGGTAGTAACGCAATACGACGCCGTAGATGTCCGCCGCGAGCGATAGATGGTTCGAATGAGGGCCAAAAACCTGGCTGCGGCCGGCGCGAATATCCGCCAGGAACTCTTCGCGGCTGCGCGCCGGGCTCGCGGTGTAACTGCGGCCGATGCGGCGAAGCGTGTGCGAGTCGCTCCCGGCCACCACGCTCACGTGGCGGCCGCGCCGCCGCAAGCCCTCGAGCAGCGCCACGATGAAGGCGTTGTGCTCGCGCTGTAGCGTGCCGTTGCGAACCTCGAACACGCTGAACATCTCCGCCATGCGCTCAACGAACTCGCGGACGCGGGCGGCGTTCCAGAAGTCATGGAAGAAATGGTTGAGCACGTGGAGCAGTTGATTCTGCCGCAGATAATTTACTAATTCGACGGCGTTTCCGCGCAGCGCCTGGATTTCACGGTGTTGGGCCTCGTTGTGGCCGTAAACCCCAACGTGAATTTCGTGTTTGAACTCCGGCAGCCGCGCCGTCACTTCCTCGCCGATCACAAAGTCCGGCATTTCACCAAACCGGTTGAGCAGGTCAAGGCAGCCGTCGATCGAGTCGTGATCGGTAATGGTCACGAGGTCCATGCCTCTCGCCTTCGCCCGCCGGTAAACGTCGATGGGCTGCGAGTAACAATCGCGGGCGCGCAGAAAGCGCAGATGCTTCACCATGCCGGAATAACGGCTGTGGCAGTGCATATCCGCTTTGTAAAGCTTCGCTTCCGGCATTTCCATCTCCTTATGTTATATTACGCATTCGGCGATGGGTTCAGCAACCCTTGAGGCCCTGCTTGATAGAAACGAAAAAGAACCCGTTCGAGTTTCGCTACCGGTCCGGAGTCATCGCCCTGATCTACGCCGCAGGCTTTAGTTGCGGCGCATTTGACCACCAGAACGTCGCGCACTGGATTGCCGGGCAATGGAATGGGGCGCTCCGGCCGCTTGGTTCCACATCGATTCACCACGACGTGCAAGCAGTGCTTGCCGTGGGCTCGGCTCTCGTAATTGCCGCCGCAATCCTGAGAAGCTGGGGGACCGCGTATCTCAAGCGGGATGTGGTTTTCGACCCGAACCTCAGGTCAGAGCGGGTAGTGGCGGACGGGCCCTACCGCTATGTTCGGAATCCCCTCTATGTCGGCAGCCTGCTGCTGGCGGCCGGAGTGGGCGTCTTGGCAAGCCCGTGGGGTTGGGTCATCATATTCGCTGGCAATCTGGCCTTCCATTACCGCCTCATCACGTTGGAAGAGCCCCAGTTGCTCCGCGACCAAGGGGAACGCTATCGTGCATATTGTCAGGCTGTACCGCGCCTCTGGCCGGCGCTGCGGCCGCGGCTGCCCGCCAGCGGGGCTCGACCGGAATGGCGCCAAGCCTTGCGTGGAGAGTTATTCATTTGGCTGTTCGCAGCGGCAGTCCTTGCCGCGGCGCTCACAACGAGTCCCTGGGTGTTTTGGACGCTGCTTGACTCCGCGCTGGCAGTTTTTGTGATCGACAGGGTTAGCAATAGGCTGGGCCGCAGGCAGGCGAAGAGTGCTTGATCTACATGACGTCATAGGTCAGCGACGTTCGACTCTGTAGCGGCGGCGTCCCTGCCGCCGGTTTTTGTGTTCTTTCGGCGGCCTCTGGCCGCCGTCATTTCGGTGGCAGGGACGCCGCCGCTACAGCAAATAGCCATCGCGGACTTATGACGCTCCGTATAGAATGCTCAAAGATTTACAGTGGCGGCGTCACGCGGTAATCCGTATCGCCCTTTTGGGGCTGGATTTCATCGTTTCAGTCGGGGCGTTTGGGGCCGCGCAACCTATTTCCTATGTCGTCGATTTAACCCGCGCGCAGTCGCATCTGGTGGGCGTTACCATGACCGTGCCTCACGCGCACGCGGCGACGGAGATTCAGTTTCCCGCCTGGAACGCCTTGTATACGATTCGCGATTTCGTGCGCCACGTCGACGGGCTTCACGCGGAATGCAGCGGCGCTCCGCTCGAGCTCCGCCCTATAGATGTTTACACCTTCCAGGCCGGCCGCGAGCCGTGCTCTCCGCTGGTCGTGCGTTATGAGGTCTATGCCAATGAACCGGGCGTTTTTTCGAGCCAGCTGATTCCCGATCACGCTTTTTTGAACCTGGCGGAGGTTCTCTTCTTCGTTCCCGATCGGCGGAGCGGGGGCGACGTCGTGCGCTTCGTTGTTCCGCCGGAGTGGAAGCTGATAGCGTTTCTGCCGGAGGACAGCGCGACCGGGCCGTTCATGGCAGCGGATTATGACGCGCTTGTGGACAGCCCTGTCGAAGCCGGGTTATTCCAGGCCTATTCGTATACGCAGGGGGGCGCGCTCTACCGGCTCATCGTGCGAGGCGATTCGGGGGATTATTCTTCTGCCCGCCTCATCGATACCGTGAAGAAGATTACGGCGGCTGAAACGGCGCTGATGCGCAACCGCCCCTTCTCGCGCTACACGTTTATTTTCCATTTCCCCGCGTCGGGCGGCGGAGGAGGAATGGAGCACAGCTACGGCGCCGCGATCAGCTTCCCCGCGCCGTTGCTGCGGACCAACTGGGAAGAATTTGAGAACATGATTGCCCACGAGTTCTTCCACCTCTGGAACGTCAAGCGCATCCGCCCGCAAGGGCTCGTTCCGGTGGATTACATTCACGGCAACGATACGCGCGACTTGTGGTTTTGCGAAGGAGTCACCAGCACATATGCTGAGCTCGTGTTGCTTCGCGCCGGCTTGATCAGCCGTGAGGACTTTTACGATCACGTTGCCGGCGCGATCGAACGCCTGCAGCGGCGGCCGGCGCGGCATTTCCAGAGCGTCGAGCTTGCGGGCATTGACGCATGGCTGGAGTCGTATCCGGATTATTTCCGCTCCGATCGCAGCATTTCGTATTACAACAAGGGAGAGCTGCTCGGCGATCTGCTCGACTTGGCGATTCGCCACGCCAGCGGCAACGCGCACAGTCTGGACGACGTCATGCGCCGCTTGAACGTGGACTTTGCCGAGCGCGGCCGGCCGTTCAACGACGGCGATTTGGAAAATATTGTCGCCGCACTTGGTCCGTCTTCCGTGTGGGTGCGTGGCTTTTTTGAGCGCGACGTAGATGGGAAGAGCGAGCTCGATTATCAAAAATTTCTGGGCTTTGCGGGTCTGAAGCTTGCCACCTACAGCTCGCCCTGCCCCGATTGGGGATTCAGCGCGCTGCGCGGGTTCGACGGGGTCATCCGCGTGGCCGCGGTTGATCCTGCCAGTAGCGCTGCGCGAGCGGGCATTCGCGACGGAGACGTTCTGGAATCCGTCGATGGTCAGCGTTTTTACGCTTTGCCCGGCGACGTGACAGGATTGAGGCCCGGCCAGCGTGTGAAGTTGCGGGTCGCGCGCGGGTCGAGGTTGCTGACGCTCAAGTTCGCCCTGGGATCAAAAACCGAGGCCCACTATCAGATCGAGGAAGTTCCCGGCGCGCCTCCGCCCGAGATCGTGGTTCGCGACGGATGGCTGGACGGAACGACCTCGTTGAATGCAACCGCCGGGAAGCCATGATCCGGTCGCTTTGTGTTTTTTGCTTTGCGCTCGCGCTGATCGTCTTATGGGGTTGCCCACTCCTGCTTTACACTATGCTGAGTGGCGATTCCGACCTGCTCTACCGTGCCGGCGTTCTGGGCGCTCGGCTTGCCGTGCGGTTGGCCGGGGTCCGGCTTGCAGTGAGCGGGCGCGAAAGAATCCCGAGCGGGCGCGCGGTGGTCTTCATGGCGAACCATCAGAGCAATTGCGATCCGCCGGCGATCATCGGCCTGCTGCCTCCTGTCCTGATGCTGGCTAAGGAAGAGTTCTTTCGCGTTCCCATTCTCGGCCCAGCCATGCGCCTCGGGGGATTTATTCCCATCGATCGCAGGAGCCGTGAAAAGGCATTCCAAGCCATTGATCGCGCCGCGGCGGCGCTTGCCGCGGGCCATTCGTTTCTGGTTTTTCCCGAAGGCACCCGCAGCGAGGCCGGCCGGCTGCTGCCCTTCAAGAAGGGCATTTTTATTATGGCCGTGAAGGCGGGTGCGCCGATTATTCCCATATCGATCTCTGGCAGCCGCAAGATTATGCCGAAGGGCAAGGTCCTGATAACGCCGGGTGAAGTGCGCGTCACCTTTCACGATCCGGTGATGACGGAAGGCTTCGTGCCGGAGCAGACGGGAGCCGTCGAGGCTGCTGTGCGCGAGTCGATCATCTCCGGCTTGACTGATGAGGAGAGGCCGCTCGCGGCGGACGAGGCTGTATGAAAACGTCGTGGTCAGACAGGTTCTTGGGCCGTAGTAATGCGGATACGCCGGTGGTTGTCGCCAGGAAGTATTTGATCTCCGGAAGGGTCCAGGGCGTGGGATACCGGTTTTTCGCTGAGCGCGAGGCGAGGAGTTTGGGAGTGCGTGGGTACGTCAAGAACCTTACCGATGGGAGCGTGGAAGTGTACGCGATGGGCGACAAGCGTGCCCTCAAGAAATTCGCGCGGCTGCTTGCCGAGGGCCCCGGCAGCGCCCTCGTCAAGAATGTTACGGAGATGGATGCGCTGGTGGACAGCCGTTTCACCCGTTTTCAGATTGAAGGATAGTACGCCGCACGACGGTAATTTATGACGTCATGTAGGGAAACGGCGCGCATGACAACATTCGAAGTTCAGGAGGACCATTGGAAGCGCTGAAGCGTTTAGTCCGTGAAGTACCAGACTTTCCCAAGCCGGGCATCCGTTTTTATGACATTACAACCCTTCTCAAGGATCCCGTGGGATTGCATCGCGCTGTGGACGCGCTGGCGAACCACTACGTGGGGAAAAAGGTTGACGTGGTGGTGGGCGTTGAGGCGCGCGGTTTTATTTTCGCTCCGATGGTAGCGTACCGCCTCAACGCCGGGTTTGTGCCGGTGCGCAAGCCGAAGAAGCTGCCGGCGGAAGTGGTGAAGGCGGAATATAAGCTGGAGTACGGCGAGTCAGCGCTGGAGATCCATAAGGATGCGATTCACGAGGGACAGAGTGTGCTGATCATTGATGACCTGCTGGCAACCGGCGGTACGGCTCGCGCCGTGGCGGAGCTCGTCGAACGCCTGTCGGGGCGTGTCGCCGGGATGGGATTTTTCATCGAGCTCGATTTTCTCAAGGGGCGCGACAAACTCGGACAGTACGAGATTCATACCGTACTAAAATATTGACCGCGGGCCGCGTCGCAATCATTTCCAGCCAGGGACGGAGAAGAAGTTGGCTTATGATATATAGGGCAATGCCCGTGTGAATGTGGCGTTGGCGGTGTAGAGAGTTGTTGAAAAAGCTCCATCTCTACGGAGCTGTAGCGGCGGCCTCTGGCCGCCGCAATCGGAGTTGAACGTTCCGGACTTATAACATCACTTCCGGGGTTTTCATGCAGCAAAACTCTTGTGACTTTGGAGAGAATCGATTGATGGCTGAAGAGACGAATCCCGATCAACAGAGCGAAACACCCGTGCTCGCGCCCGAAACGCCCTCACCGGAGTTGCCGGTGGAATCACCTGACCGGCGCAAATTTATCGGCTGGGTGCTGGGCGTTTCCGGCGCGGTGGTGGCCTGCCTGCTTTGCATCCCGCTGGTCCGCGAGTCTCTTTATCCCGTGCTGGCAAAGGGTTCCGGCGCGGGCGTATGGTCGGACCTTGGACCGGCGGACCAATACACTTCGCTGAGCGCTCCCGTGCGCAAGTTGATTAAAATTTTGACAGTCGACGGGTGGCGGCGGGAGGAATCCGAGAAGGTGGTCTACGTGACGAAGGGGCCGGACGGCAAAGTGGAAGTGCTCACCGCGGTATGCCCTCATCTTGGGTGCGAAGTGGCTTGGCAGCCCGGCGCGGATCATTTTCACTGCCCATGCCACGGGGGTACGTTTGCGCCGGATGGCGCTTACATTTCCGGCCCGCCGCCGCGCGGAATGGACACGCTACCCACCACCGTAAAGGACGGCCGTCTGATGGTCCGCTACGAATATTTTCAAAACCTTGATCCCAAGAAACAACTGATCGGTTAACCCTACTTCGAAGGTATTTTGCCCATGGCGGACACGCCCATCGACATAACCCCCGTTCCTTCCCCGCAGCCCAAAGAAGATTTTCCCGAATGGTTGGACCGCCGCACCGGGTGGCGCGCCGTGATGCACGAAGCGCTCGACGAGCGCATCCCCGGCGGCGCGCGCTGGTCCTACGTCTTTGGCGCGGGGCTGCTTTTTGTTCTGTTGTCTCAGGTGGTTACGGGCATTTTCCTGGCGATGTACTACGTGCCGTCGGCTGACCACGCGCACACAACCGTGGCCTACCTGATGAAGGTGGTAACGGACGGCGCGCTCCTGCGCAGCGTCCATTCGTATGGCGCGAGTATCATGGTGATCCTGCTCGTCGTCCATCTCACCCAGACGTTCATGTTTGGTTCTTACAAGGGCCGCCGCGAGCTTTTGTGGCTCTCCGGCTGCATCCTCTTTGCCCTGGTGCTTGGCATGGCCTTCACGGGCTATCTGCTGCCTTGGGATGAACGCTCGTATTTTGCCACTGCGGTTGGAACCAGCGCGATGAGCGAAGCACCCGTCATCGGCCCGTGGCTAAAGCTGGTTCTGCGCGGCGGCGCGGATATGGGGACGCTTACTATTTCCCGCTTTTTTGTGGCGCACGTCTTTATTCTGCCGCTCGGGCTGCTGGGGTTTGTGGGCGCGCACCTTTTTCTTTTCCGCAAAGCCGGCCCGGCCGGACCTCCCAGCGCTGATCCCATCGCACCCCGTCTGAAGACCGGACTGTTTTATCCGAAGCAAGTGGTGATGGACGCCGTCGTCGCCCTGATTTTAATAATCATTCTGTTTCTACTCGCGCACTTTATCCCTAAGGGCTTGGGGCCCGCGGCCAACCCGGCGGACACGCAATTCATTCCGCGCCCGGAATGGTATTATCGCTCCATCTTTCAGTTTTTGAAGTATTGGGAAGGGCCGCTGGCGGTGATCGGGATTCTGGTGGTACCGGGCATCATCACCGTTCTTCTGGTGGGCTTGCCGTTTTACGACCGCCGTCCTGAGCGGCGGCCGTGGCGGCGCCCCATCGCAGCCGGGGTCTTCATCGCGGTCCTCTTGGGATTAATTGCCCTTGGCATCATCAGCTATCGCGTGGATAACCGTGACCCGCTTGTTCGCGCGCAGCTTGCCCGCCAGGACGCGGCCGAGAAACAGTTCATGAAGCAGCCATTCCAACCCGAGCTGGCTGGACGGTCAGCCGCCGCGGCGGGCGTTGCGGTTGTTGCGAACCCGCTCGTGACCAAGGGTAAGCAGATTTTCGAAGCGCAGGGCTGCGTAGCGTGCCACGGAGAAGGCGCTGTAGGAACGGCCATGGCTATCAAGCTGATTGGGATTGGCCAGACGCTGCCCCCAGATAAACTGGCTTACCTCGTGCGCCATCCCAATGCGCAGATGAAAGCCGGAGGCATGCCGTCCTTCCCGCTCTCCGACGACGATATGAAGGCGCTCATCGCCTACCTCGATAGCCTGAAGTAGCGGCGCCTTCTCCAGGGTGGAAAAAGTTCTTTGGCGGAAATTCCCCAATTCGATCTCGTAGTCATCGGCGGCGGGCCCGCCGGGTATGTTGCCGCCATCCGCGGCGGGCAGCTCGGCTTGAAGACGGTGCTCGTCGAAACGGAAAACCATTTTGGTGGTACCTGCCTGCATTGGGGCTGCATACCCACCAAGGCGCTGCTCTTTAACGCCGAGGTTTTCACCTATTTCAAACATGCGCGCGAATACGGGATTTCCTGCAAGCGCTTTGACTTCGACTGGGAGGCGGTGCAGAACCGGAAAGATAAGCTGGTCAAGAAGCTGGCGCAAGGGGTTGAATTCCTGTTGAAGAAAAACAAGGTGGAGATTGTTCAGGGATACGGCCGGCTGGCGGGCGGCGGGCGCGTTATGATCTCAGGCCCCAGGGCAAAGCACACAGAAATCGCGGCGCGGAATATTGTGCTGGCCACCGGCTCCGAGGCGCGGAAGCTGGAGGGGCTTGATCCGGACGGCAAGATCATTTTAACGAACAAGGAAGCCCTCGGCCTCAAGAAGCTGCCCGAGTCCATGGTAGTGATCGGCGCGGGCGCCTGGGGCGTGGAGTTTGCCTCGATCTTTCACCGCCTGGGAACGAGGGTCACGTTGATCGAGGCGCTTCCACGCGTGCTGCCCGGCGAGGACGAGGAGATCTCAGGGGAGCTCGAGAAATCGCTTCGCAGGCAGGGTATCGCGGTCTATACTCAGGCCAAATTGCAGAGCGCGGCGAAGCCGAGCGTCGCGGCGGGCACATCGGGCGGGGGCCGTGCGGCTAAAACGGGCAAGATTGTCCGAGTGGTTTTCGCCGAGAGCAGCGGCGAGGTTCACCGGCTTGACGCGGAGGCGGTGCTGGTGGCTGTTGGCCGTGTTCCGAACACCCAGGATGTGGGCCTCGCAAACACCCGCATCGTTGCCGACAGCGGTTTCATCAAAGTGGACGAGGCCATGCTTACGGCGGAGCCGGGCGTTTACGCCGTAGGTGATATCGTCGCCGGAAGCCCCTTATCGGCTCACGTGGGACACGCGGAGGCGCTTGTGGCAGTCGATCATGCCGCCGGGAAGTCGCCTGCGCCGGTCAACTACCGCCAGGCCCCGAGCTGTGTTTTTTGCGAGCCTGAAGTCGCGAGCGTGGGCCTCTCGGAGAAGCAGGCGCGTGAGGCCGGGTACAAAATCCGCACCGGCAAATTCCCCTTTTCCGCCAACAGCAGGGCGGCCATTCTGGGCGCGCGTGAGGGCTTCGTGAAAATCGTCAGCGAAGAGCAGTATGGTGAAATACTCGGCGTCCATATGATAGGGCCCCGCGTGACTGAGATGATCGCGGAAGCGGTGGTCGCCATGCGCCTTGAGGCCACCGCCGAAGACCTGGCGCACGCCATGCACCCTCACCCCACGCTGACCGAGGCGCTCCTCGAAGCCGCTCACGCGGCGAGCGACCGCGCCATCCATGTATGAGGCCGCGCTCAGCCGTTAGCTTTCGGCCTTCAGTAAACGGCGGCCCGCGACCGCATTTCTGCGATCCGAAAGCTAACCGCTGATCGCTAAACGCTGACGGCTTTTTATGCTTTGCCACGTGCTAAAACCCGGCCGCATAGACTACGCCGCGGCGCTCGACATGCAGGCGCAGTTGATTGCAGCCCGGAAAGCGGGCGAAATTCCCGATACGCTTCTTTTGCTCGAACATCCTCACGTCTATACGCTGGGGCGCAATGCGCGGCGTGAGAACGTTCTCGCCGTACCGGAGCGGCTCGCGGTGATCGGCGCAGCCGTGTTTGAGACCGACCGCGGCGGCGACGTCACGTACCACGGTCCCGGCCAGCTTGTGGGTTATCCGATTTTGGACCTCACCTTCCATCGCCGCGACGTCCGGTGGTATATGCGCTCACTGGAAGAAGTGTTCATCCGTGTTGCAGGTGAGTACGGCGTTGACTCCCGGAGATCGGATGGGCTCACGGGAGTCTGGGTGGGGCGTGACAAACTCGTGGCGATGGGAGTGCACATTTCACGCTGGGTCACTTCGCACGGATTTGCATTCAACATCAATACGGATTTACGCTACTTTGAGTGGATCGTTCCCTGCGGCCTCCGCGACCGGGGCGTTACTTCCTTGCAGAAGCTGCTGGCCGCGCCGGTCGACGCTGAGGAGGCTGCGGAACGCGTCGTGCGGCACTTTGGCAAGGTGTTTGAAATGGAAATGGTTGAGCCGGGACAATTGGTTCATCGAGTCATTGAGTCAATGAGTCAATGAAACAATGACTCATTGATTCAATCGTTAAATCACTTGGGAGCGAAGTCCCAGAGGTAACTATGCCTGTAAACGTGGTTATGCCCCAGATGGGAGAGAGCGTCGCTGAGGGAACGGTGGTCCGCTGGATCAAAAAAACCGGTGACCGGGTTGAGCGTGACGAACCCCTGCTTGAAATCTCCACCGACAAGGTGGACGCGGAAATCCCTTCGCCCGCCGCTGGCGTGCTCACCCGGATCCTGGTGAAGGAAAACCAGACTGTCGAAGTGAATACGATTATCGCGGAAATCGACGGCGAGGAAGGCCGTGCGCCCGCCGGGCCGCGATCGGCAGAGGCGGCGAGTGCGCGAGCCGCTGTCGCCGCTGCGCCTGCGGGTTCCAGCCTCGCCCGGCCGGAGCAGGCGGCGCCCAAGGCGCGTTCGTCGCCCCTGGTCCGCAAAATAGCGCAGCAACATCGCGTCAACTTGTCTCGAGTGACCGGAACCGGACTAGGTGGCCGGATCAGCAAGAAAGACATTCTGGCTTACCTTGCGCGTGCCGAAGAGGACGCCGCTCGCGTGCGCGCGTTGCCCGCCTCGCCGGCCGCCCCCACCCCAAAGACCCCGAGGAGAGGCGAGTTGGCCTCGCACGCGGCGCCGATTCCTACGACGCCGCGCTCGCCCGTCGAGCCCTCAACTCCAGCCATGGTGTTTAGCGGGCCTACTCACGCCGTGCCCATGACGCCGATGCGCCGCCAGATTGCCGAGCACATGGTGATGAGCAAACGAACGGCGCCGCACGTGGCGACCGTCTTTGAGGTTGAAATGACGCGGGTGGCGCGCGAGCTGGCGCGCCATGGCGGTGAGTTCGAGCAGCGGAACGGCATTAAGCTGACCTACACGCCTTTTCTCATCCGCGCCGCCGTCGACGCCTTGAAGCGATTCCCCATGGTTAACGCGTCGCTCGACGGTGACACGATCATTTACAAGCGCGATGTGAATATTGGCGTGGCCGTCGCCCTTGAAACCGGGCTGATCGTTCCGGTCATCAGGCACGCGGACGAAAAAAGCTTTCTGGGCGTGGCCCGCGCGGTGAGCGATCTTGCCGGCCGAGCGCGCTCGAAGAGCCTTAGCGTTGAGGAAGTTTTGGACGGCACTTTTACCATCAGCAACCACGGCGTCTCGGGCAGCCTGATCGGCACGCCCATTATCAGCCAGCCGCAGGTTGCCATCCTGGGCGTGGGAAAAATCGAGAAGCGTCCCGTCGTGCGAGACGACGCCATCGCCATCCGCACCATGGTTTACCTCACTCTTTCCTTCGATCACCGCGTTCTTGACGGCGCCGTGGCTGACGGTTTCGTGGCGCGCATCAAGGCGACGCTGGAGAGCTGGGACGAGCCTGTATTATAGCCGGCTGCTGAAAGCCCCTTTCATACGAACCGTCATAAGCCTAGCGATGGGCATTTGCTATGGCGCCGCTCTCTGGCCGCCGGTTTTTAACAGTAACCACCGGCGGCCAGAGGCCTCTGCTGCCGAGTCGAACGTCGCTGACGTTTGACGTCATTCATCGCGGTCATGCGGTCCTGAAGATGGAGAAAGGTGACTTTGAAAGCAAACCGCTTACGACGTTCATCGTAGGGGCGCTGCTTGCTGCGCCCCTAAGCCCTATTTTCATGCACTGCGGGTGTCGCAAAGCGAAATTCCAACTCTTTAGAATGACGCGCTGTCAGGGTTGTTGAGTAACGTGTTAGAAGTCAGAAAGCGGCAGCGAGGGGATTGGGATTCGTAACGCGGGGTTCAGGACGCGGCATCGAAGACCTGGGATTCGGAATTTGGAGGGCGAATCCATGCAGCCGAGGCGGCGCGCCAGAAGCGGGGAGGCGAGCTCAGTTAAGCGCGCGCCCCCCGAGGCAACTCTCAAGATTTGCCGCCGTTTTGTCGATCTATACTATGGGATGATTGAAACTTAGAGCCCAAAGGTATGATGGCTCCGAGCGCACGACCCGAACCACCTGCGCCGCGACGGTTCGCACCATTTGCGGCCGGGTGGCCAGGCGCGGCAGCGGCGCGGCGGGAATTTCCAGGGTGATCGTGGTGTCCGGTGGCAAGTAACGGCGCATAGCGACGAGCGCCCCACTCCCGCTGATGTTGAGCGTCGTGGTGAACTCAAGAAATTCTTTGCCGTGATCGTCGCGCCCGCGAGCGAAAATCGGTACGCCGAGCGGCAAACGCTGAGAGCTGCGGCGCTCCTTGCCTCGCCTGCGCTTTTCCACGGAGACTCCTTGTACTAGAACATCGGAAACGATGGGTTCTGGCCCTCCGGCGAGATTTGGCTACCCTCGGATGCAATACGAACTCGCCCACTCCGTTGCAAACCGAGGGCCAAAGTAATCCAGACCGCTTCTTTTGGATACGCTAGTAACTAGTAATATCATCAATGAGTTATGATTTCAAGACTGCGCTCAGTCCGCGAAGTGATTGCCTGTGGCTTCGATCTGAGGCGAAAGGTTTTCTCATCCAGAGAAGATTGTTTCTCTTTAATAGTGTGCAAGCCGTCCGTCAAACGCACCTCCGCTAGGGGTTTTTTCATGGCGCAAAAGTCGGTGTACCGTGATAACTTCGGGTCGGGTGTGAGGGTAGCGCGCTCATGCTTATCCGGTTGACTCAGCACGGCCCCATCTGTTGGGCGGGAAACGGCGGAACGCCCCTACGCCTTGTGGTTACCTGAAACAACCGGGTAAGCATGAGCGCGCTACACTTGTATCGAAGGCAATCGGGCCAAGCTTCGCGGCGCCCGTGAGACTGCGGCGGCTGAGCGCTACGCGAGCCGTTTTTGACACAAGGCCTAAATTCCATGGTCAATGCTCGAGAAACAGAGACCACTCCGGCGCCCGGGGCGGGCGGAAAAAGGAAGAGCCAGACGGCCTCACGGGAAGCCGCCGAGGCCGCGACGGGCCTGAATCCTTCCGGTTATGTGGAGCTTCTTGAAGCCTTTGAGCGGCTGCAGGAGGAGGATCGCCGCAGGACCGTTGCGTTAGGGACGGCGGCGCACCAATTAAAGACGCCGCTGGCCATCATTTCCGGCTACATCGAGCTTCTGCTGACGGGAAAGCCCGGCGCCATCAACAACCGCCAGCAGCAGATCCTGCAGGAGTCGCAGACCAATTGCAACCGCCTGCGGCAGTACATTGAAGACTTCCTCAGTTACAGTGCGCTCGAAACCGGGAAGCTGGCGCTGAAGTACGGCGTTGGGGATATGAATGCCTGCCTGGCTGAGTTGTATTCGTATTGGCTCACGTCATTTCAAAGAAAAGGCGTGGCGCTCTACCTTCCGGCGCAGCAGCCGCTGCCCCCGTTTGCGTTCGATTATGATAAGGTGCAGCATGTAGTTTCAAACCTTCTGGAGAATGCGCTAAAGTTTACGGCCTCCGGAGGCACGGTGTGGCTGACCTCGGAGCCTTACATGTGGGAGCGGAGGAGCCGACAGGATGACTACTCGATGGATGAGCGTCGCCAGAGGCCGGCGACCGTGCCCAATTCGGCGCGTGTGGCCGTTTCAGATACAGGACCGGGCATCGCGCCGGAGTTTCAGCAGGAGATTTTCGACGATTTTGTAAAGCTTTCGCAGCCCGGCGAACCTGTCGGCGGCATGGGGTTGGGGCTCGGCATCGCCCGGCGTCTGGTCCTGGCGCACCAAGGAAAAATCTGGGTGGAAAGTGAGCCGGGCGCGGGTAGTACCTTTGCGTTTCTTCTTCCGCTCAGGCAGTCTTGAATTCCCGGAGAAAACCCTTGATCGAGAACCCGGGCAGCATCTTGGTGGTGGACGATGAGCCGAGCATGCTGCGCTACCTGCAAACACTCCTGGAGGTGGATTCGTATAAGGTGGCGACCGCTCGAAGCGGTGTGGGGGCGCTTCGCCTGATCCGCGAGGGCTTGGCGCCGGACCTGATTCTGCTCGACCTTCTCATGCCGGAGCTTGACGGGTTGGAAACCCTCGAGCAGTTGCGGCAAATCCAGCCGGGCGTGAACGTGGTGATGCTTTCCTGCGTCACGGACACGCGCAAGGTGGCCCAAGCCATCAAGCTGGGCGCGCAGGATTACCTGACCAAGCCCTTCAAGAAGGCGGAGCTGGATGCGGTTCTGGCCCATTGCCTCAGCGATCATTCGGTGCCGCAGCCCAGCGGCCAAGTAGAGGAGCTAAGCGAGGACCAGTACTTCGTCGCGGCGAGCGCCGCGATGCGCAAGATCCGCGCGCAGGTGGCCCAGCTTGCGCAGGTGGACGTTCCGGTCCTGATGCTGGGAGAAAGCGGTACCGGAAAAGAAGTGGTGGCTCGCCTTATCCATAAACTTTCCCGCCGCGCGGATCGCACCTGGATGAAGGTGAACTGCGCCGCGCTGCCCGCCGACCTGCTCGAAAGCGAGCTTTTTGGCTACGAGCCGGGAGCGTTCACCGGGGCCACGCGGTCGAAGCCGGGCAAGTTCGAACTTTGCGACAAAGGAACGTTCCTGCTGGATGAGATTGGCGAGATGCCTCCCGCCTTGCAGGCGAAACTACTGCACGTGCTTCAGGATCAGCAGTTCTCCCGTCTCGGCAGCCGCACGATGGTGAAGGTTGACGTGCGCATCCTGGCCGCCACGAATATCGACATCCCCGAGGCGATTGCCTCCAGGAAGTTCCGCGAGGACCTGTATTACCGGCTCAACGCTTTCACCATTAACGTCCCGCCGCTGAGAGAGCGAAAGGAGGAAATCCCTCTTCTTATCCGCCACTTCATGGGGCTGTTTGCCGCGCGCTACGCGCGGGCGCCGCTGGCCGTTTCGCCCGCGCTGATTGACGCCTGCCTGAACTACCGCTGGCCGGGCAACCTGCGCGAGCTCGAGAACTTTGTGAAGCGCTACTTGATCCTCGGTGACGAGGCTCTGGCGCTTATGGAACTTGAAGCGAAAAAAGAAGAGCAGCAGCCGTCGCCGGTGGAGGCGGCGCGCGACCTCTCGAAAGAGCCGCCGGGCGACTTGAAATCGCTGGTCCGCGGGCTAAAGGACGAAGCGGAGTGCGAGGCGATCTCCCGCGCCCTGAAGCATACCAAGTGGAATCGCAAAGAGGCCGCGCGAATGTTGAAAATCAGCTACAAAGCCCTCCTCTACAAAATCCGCCAATACAACCTCGACCGCACTTAATTTCGCAGCGCCCCTACGAAGAACAAGCGGCAAAGCCGCAGGCCGAGTCCGAAGATCCGTGGCGTAATTAGACAAGCTTGGCCAGAGGCCGCCGCTACGGGCTGGAACAGTGCAGCTATCGCGCCCGCTTCTTCCAACGCTCGCGGAAGGATTCCGAAGCCAGGGCGGGGAAGTCGCGGCCGCCGGTCCAACCCGACACAGGAAACATCGGAGCCTTGCGGATCCAGCCATTGCGGGCATACATCTTCTGTGCCCACCGCCCCAGCTTGCCGCCGAGCGCGTAGGCCCATGGCCGCTTCATCGCCCAGGCCCACATCCGCATCGAGGCGCGCTCGCCGCGCGGTGCGCCGCTCCGTGCGGAGCCGGATGGTTTTTCCTGAGCCTTCGCCCGCAGGTGCAGCAGGATATCCGGGATGTTGATTTTCACCGGGCAGACCTCGCGGCACGCGCCGCAAAGCGACGAGGCGAACGGCAGCTCCCGCGACGTACCAATGCCGTTATACTCCGGCGTCACGAGCGCGCCGATGGGACCGCTATAAACCCAGCCGTAGGCGTGGCCTCCGATCTTGCGGTAGACGGGGCACGCATTCAGGCACGCGCCACAGCGAATGCAATAAAGCGACTCGCGCGTCTTTTCGTCCGCCAGGGCGCGAGTGCGGCCGTTATCCACCAGGATCACATGCATCTCTTCCGGCCCGTCTTCACCGTCCCGGCGCGGACCGGTGAGGATCGACGTGTAAGCGGTGAGTTTCTGTCCGGTGCCGGAGCGCGCGAGCAAGCGGAGGAAGACCGGGAGATCCTGAAACCGCGGGATCATTTTTTCGATTCCGACCAGCGCGACGTGAATGCGCGGCGCGGTGGTGCAGAGGCGGATGTTGCCTTCGTTTTCCACCAGCACGATGGAGCCAGTTTCGGCAACGGCGAAATTCGCGCCGCTCAGCCCCAACCCTGCGCGCGCAAAGGATTCGCGCAAGGCGCGGCGCGCGATCGCGGTGAGCCGCTCGGGGTCCGTGGTGCGCTCGGAGCCAAGATATTTCACGAAGAGCTCGGAAACGTCCTCGCGCGTCTTGTGTATGGCCGGCGCGACGATGTGCGCCGGGCGCTCACCGGCCAACTGAATAATTAACTCGCCGAGATCGGTTTCGATGCCGCGGATTCCCCAGGCCTCGAGCGCGTGGTTAAGCTCGACTTCTTCGCCCACCATGGTCTTCGATTTCACGAACTCCTTCACGCCCGCCTTTTGGGCAATTCCCCGCACGATGCCGCAGACCTCGCTCGCATCCATCGCCCAATGCACCGTGGTCCCGAGCTGCTCGGCGCGGTCCGCGAACTCTGCGAGGTATTCGTCGAGATGCTCGATCACCTCGCGCTTGAGCGCTCGCGCCCGCTCGCGCAGCGTCTCGAACCCCGGCACTTGGGCGAAAGCATCGAGTCGATGAGTGTAGAGGCGAAGGGAAGAAGAACGGTACGCCTCCTGCAAGCGCGGATTGCGCATCGTCTCGGCGGCCCGCTGGTGAATGTGCGCGCTCTGGATTCCGGTGTCTGGCATTTCTTTAGCTTCCAGCTATCAGCTATCAGCTTTCAGTATTCAGCGATGAGCCATCAACATTCAGCCGTCGCCCCTCAGAATCTGTGAAGAAATCGGCCCGCGATGTCATTCCGAGCACAGCGAGGAATCCCGCCGTATTATCTTCAACAAAACGCAGATGCTCCGCGGAGTTTACCCTGAGCGAAATACAGAGATTCTTCGCTTCGCTCAGAATGACGCGCAAAGGCCTCAAAGTGACGAGTGAAGGGCTCAGCATGACAGATTCGAATTTTTTCACAGCTTCTCAGTCAGCCGGTAATCTGCGGTGCTCAACGCCCAATCCCCAATTCCAACGTTCCAACCTCCAATTTCAAATTGCCGATTTGCGCAACCGCCAGCCGCCTACGGCTCTTCCTGCGCCAATAATTCGGCGAGATGAATCGTCTTGAGCGGAAGCGCCTGCCGGTGGACCAGTCCGGCGAGGTGCATGAGGCATCCTGAGTCATTCGCCACCAGGTATTCGGCGCCGGCCTTCGCCGCCGCTCGCAGCTTGTCCTCGCCCATGGCGACCGAAACTTCGGGGAATTTCACCGAAAACGTTCCACCGAACCCGCAGCACAATTTGTAATCGTCCATCTCCACCAGCTCGATGCCGCGAACGGCGCGAAGCAGCTTGCGCGGTTCTTCTGAAATGCCGAGCTCCCTCAGCAGGTGGCACGAATCGTGGTAGGTCACGCGGTGCGGGAAGCTCGCGCCTACGTTCTCGGCGTTGAGCACCTTCACCAGAAATTCGGAAAATTCGTAGAGCTTACGCCCGAGAGCCTGGGCCTTGGCCAGCCGGGGCGGATCGTCCGCGAATAACTCAGGGTAGAAAACGCGAACCATGGTGGAGCACGATCCGGACGGAGCGACCACGTAATCCGCATCGTCGAAAAGCTCGAGCGTTCGCGCCGCCACGCCGCGCGCTT
>JBOGJT010000414.1:0-5535 GCA_050745065.1 Terriglobia bacterium | reverse complement strand
TCCCGCCGCGATTTGGAGAAGCTGTTCCCTCCCCAGGTTTTCCTGGACCTTCACGTGCGCGTCGAGCCGCAGTGGCGAGATAGCAAGGCGCTCGTGGCGTCGCTTGATTATCGGAACGAGCGCCAATGAGTTATTGTGTGATTGATGCTATGGCCCGGTAGGAGCCGCGGCGGCAGGAGGGCGGGGCTTCAACCCCGCGGTGACGAGCGTTTCCCTCCGTTCGTTCGTCTCCCGCCGCGTTGGGGAGAACCCCAGACCAATGGCTCAGAAGTTCTGAAAAAATCGGCCAGCGATGTCCTTCCGAGCAAAGCGAGGAATCCCGCCCGCCTATTTTCAACCAAAGGCAGATGCTTTGCTACGCTCAGCATGACAGATTTGAATATTTTCATGCCTTCCCAGCGCTTATAGGTCCCCAGTCGTAATCCCCAACGACCTCATTTTCCGGTAAAGGTGGCTTCGCTCGAGACCCAGAACCTCAGCCGTGCGGCTCATATTGCCGCGGTTCTCTTCGAGCTTGCGCAGAATGTAATTGCGCTCATACGCGGAGCGCGCTTCGTGGAGCGAGGAAAATGCTCCGTTCGACCCGGCCGCGCTGCCAGACCGTCGAGGCTTTGCTCGGCCCGCTTCGGGATGGACGCCGGACGGCAGGTGGCGCCGCTCAACGCGGACTCCAGGCACCATGATGACCAGCCGCTCCACCAGGTTTCGCAACTCGCGCACGTTTCCGGGCCACCGGTACCGGCATACCGTTTCCATCGCCGGGCCCGTGAACTGCTTGGCGCGGCGCCCGTAAGTGCGCGAGAATTCGGCAAGAAAGTAGTTGGCTAGCGCAGGAATGTCCTCGGCGCGCTCCCGCAGCGCAGGGACGTAAAAGGGAATGACGTTGAGGCGGTAAAAAAGATCTTCGCGGAAATTTCCGTTCTGGATTTCCTCTTCAAGATGCTTGTTCGTCGCGGCGATAATACGCACATCGACGCTGATGTCGCCGCCGGAGCCGACGGGAGTGAAGCGTTGCTCTTCGATCACGCGCAGAACTTTGGACTGGGTGCGCAGGCTCATATCGCCCACTTCGTCAAGAAAGAGCGTTCCTCCGTCTGCTTGAGCGAATTTCCCAGCCTTGTCGTCGACGGCGCCGGTGAATGATCCCTTGACGTGCCCGAAGAGCTCGCTTTCGATCAATTCCTCCGGGATCGCGGCGCAGTTGACTTCAACGAAGGGGTTTTGGCGCCGCGGCCCGGAATGATGCAGGGCGTGCGCCACCAGCTCCTTGCCCGCACCGCTTTCCCCATAGATCAAAACGCGGCCCTGAGTCGGCGCGGCCAGCGCGATTTGCTGCCGCAGCGCCTTCATCGGCACGCTATCGCCCAGGATGCGCTGCCGGCCGTAAAGCTCCTCCTGCAGGCGAAGGTTCTCCACGGAGAGGTCCATCTGCGCGGCGGCGTGCTCGAGTGTCAGCAGCGTTTTGTCAATCGAGAGCGGCTTTTCGATAAAATCGAAAGCGCCGAGCTTGGTCGCCCGCACGGCCGTCTCGATGGTTCCGTGGCCGGAGATCATGATCACCGAGGGCGGATTCTCAACGGCCTGAATTTTCTCCAGCGTTTCGAGCCCGTCCATGCCGGGCAGCCAGACATCCAGCATCACCACGTCAAAACGCCGGATGGCGAGTGACTTGAGACATTCCTCGCCGCTCTCCACCGCTTCCGCGAAATAGCCCTCATCTCGCAGAATGCCCGCCAGGGACTGGCGGATGCCGGACTCATCGTCCACGATCAAAACTGAGCACTTGGAGGGCATAGTTGAGAGGTGCGTCGTAGGGGCGCCGATTGCTGCGCCCACAGAACTTCGGGCGCAGCAAGCAGCGCCGCTACAAAATTCCTGAGCTCACCGCCACTCCGCAATTTCTGGCGGTTGTAGGCGGCCTCTACGTCTCGCTTTCGTGAAACGGCCAACGCGATCGGCTACCCATTCAGCGCCACCGAATATTCCAACGGCAACTCGATAATAAACTGGGTGCCCGAGGGCCAGTTCTCTTCCACGCGAATGCTGCCGTTGTGCTCCGAGACGATACGGCTCACAATCGCCAGGCCGAGACCCGTGCCGCGCTGTTTGGTGGAAAAATAGGGCAAAAAAAGGCGCTCCTTCGCCTCGGGTGGAATGCCCGGACCGCTGTCTGCCACGACAATGGCCACGACTTCGCGGTCCGCATCCGCGCGGGAGCGCACCCAGATTTCTTTCGAGGTAGAGTTCTCCAGGGCCTCGGCGGCGTTGTCGATAAGGTTCACCACGGCTCTCTTCATCTGCTCCGGGTCAACACGCACGGCGGGAATATCATTTGCAAGGTCGCGGTGAATGAGGATTCTCGACAGGCGTCCGTCAAAAACCCCGAGCGCATTTTCAATAATTTGATTCACCGGGAAGGGAACGGGTTGCGAGGCCGGGAACCGGGCGAAATTGGAAAACTCATCGACGAGCGCTTCAAGCGTCGAGACTTCCCGCTCGATGAGGGAAGCGCTTTCCGTCACCGCTGAGAGCAGGCGCGGCGATGCGGCATCCGGAGGCGATTTTTCAATGAGGCGCTGGATGCGGCCCGAGGATAGCCTGATGGGCGTGAGCGGGTTCTTAATCTCGTGAGCGACGCGCTGCGCGACCTCGCGCCAAGCCTCACTCCTCTGCGCTTTGGCCAGGTCTGTCAGGTCCTCGATGACCATGACGAAGCCAACGGCGCCATGTTGTGCGGATACCGCAGAGAGCGTCAGGCTCACCAAAGCGCGCCGGCCTGCGAGTCCCAGCGTCAACTGCCGGTTGACCACGCCCTGCCGCTGCGCGCGCCGGAAGAGCCGGGAAATCTCGCGGGCCTCGTCAGGGGCAAAAAGCTCCGTGAGGCCCGCGGCTGTCTTTGCCGGAGCGCGCCCGAACATCCGTTCCGTTGCCGTGTTGGCCTGAGTGATCTCGCCCTCCGGGTTGAACGAGATGACGCAGGCCGGAACGTTTTCGAGGATCGCTTCCATCGTGTTGTTGCGCTCCTCCATGGCTCGATTGGCGCGCTGGAGGTCTTGCGTCGCCTTCTCGATGGCCACGCGGCTTTCCTGGAGCTGCCGGGTCATCGCGTTAAAAAGGCCGATCAGGCTGCCGAGCTCGGCGTTTGCCCTCGCGGTGATTCTCCAGCTAAGGTTTCCCTCCAAAACAGCGTGAGTGGCCTCGGCAAGCGCTTGAACCGGCACCGTGACCTGCTTGGCGAAAAACATGGCAAGCCACGTGGCCGCGAACAGGATCAACAGCGTGATGAGAAGCAGAATAGACAAGTAAAGGCGCTTTAACGCCGTTTTTTCGTGGCTCAATTCATCGTAGCGATGCGCCTGCTGCTGAATCTGGCTCGCCAGAAGCTGAATGTCAAGGGGTAGCCGGCGCACGGTGATCACGGTTCCCAGCTTGTTGCCGGCAGTGTTCGTCACCGGCTGCGCGGCGAAGAAAAGCTCGGAGTGGTCCCGGCTTAGACTGGCGGTCGTGCCGCCCTGGGGAATTTCGCCGGTCGCGGCTTTCGGGAAAAGTTGCATGATTTCAGCCCGGCCGGGTGGGCGCTTACCGGCCTGCGCGACGACGCGGCCAGCGGGATCCAGGCACATGATGGATTCAAGCCTCATGCCTTGCGCCACGTGGTGCAGAAATCGCGTCAGCGCCGCGCCATGATTCAGCGCGAGTTGCCGCTGAAGGCGGGTGAGGGAAGCGAGATGCCCTGCGTTTTCCAGACCTTCCTGGCGCGATCGCGCCGCCACCTCCTGCGTAATGGCGGTAGCGTCCTGACGCACAGCGTCGAAGGGTATGGCGAACCACTTATCGATGCTCCGGTTGATCAGCCCGTAGGAGAATAGAAACAGGAAGCACACCGGCAAAACCGAGAGGACGAGAAACGCCGCCACCATTTTGGTCTTAAAGCGCGCCCCCATCTTGTCCATCCGCCGCTCGGCGTAAAGCTTCAGCAGGATCCGCGTCAACATCAGGGCAAAAATCACGAACAGAACAAAAACGAACGCGGAGACGGCGGTGAGGAAAAACGTCTCTGTGGCGTTGTGAGGATGAATGAATTTCAGATTCAGCGAAGCCTGGCTCCAGCCGATGAGGAACAATACGGGCACCAGGATGAGAAGGAAGATTAGAAACGAGCGGTGCGCTTTATGGAGCTTTTCATCCATTGGGGTTCTTGAGGCGATGGCTCGGGATTAGCGGCCGATGCCAACCGCAGACGTCGCGGCGGTGCGTCCGCCGTGTCTGGTGTTCAATTCTGTCGGCGGCGCGGCGGCGGCGCCGTGGTGACCTCATAATTACAGGCACCCCGCCGCGCCGGCCCGGCAGGTAAGTATTCTTCGAGGGGGCATTGCTCGCATAGCGGAACGAGCCGGCGGCAGTAACGCTTTCCCGTCTCCACGAGCAGGGCATGAAATTCGTTGAAGGTTTCGCTGTCACGCGGTAATTCCTGCTGCAAAACAGCTTGGGCTTCATCATAGGTGGCCGCGGCGGGAATCCATCCGTGACGCGATAGTACCCGCCGCGTGTATGCATCCGCCACAAAAAACGGCATTCTGCCCGCGTAAAGAAGAATCGCATCCACGGTTTCGGGTCCCAACCCTTTGATCCGCAGCAGTCGCGCGCGTAGTTCGATGGGTTGGATCGAAAACAGCTCACGCAAGGAGCCGTCGTGATTCGAGTCCAAGTATTCCAGGAACCCGCGGATGGTGGCGGTCTTCTGTCGGAAAAAGCCCGCTTGGTGAATAGAGCGCTCTAGTTCATCCGCACTTGCCCTTCTCAGCTTATCAAGGCTGAGCAGCCCGGACTTGCGAAGCTGTTTGATCGCCAGAGCGGCGTTCGACCACGCCGTATTCTGGGTCAGAATCGCCCCCAGAATCACTTCCAACCTCGTGCGCGCGGGCCACCAGCCTTGCGGGCCGAAGTGTTGCAACAGGCGCTCGTAGTAGTCGCGGAGTGATCCCTCCCGCCCCCGAGAAGGGCAAACACCCGGCATGGCCATATGGGTTAAAGTTATGCCCCCAAAGTGACGATGTCAAGAATGGTACTTGTGTGGAATGGGACCACGGGCGATCCATGGGCTTCTAGCCGTGGCTCAAATATTTTGTTCCACCCAACAGTCTTCAGCAGTCTGGAGATTTTTAGAGACGGAGCATGGCATTGAGTACTCAGGCGGTAGTTACACGGCTCGGTGAGATCCTGTTGCGGGAGAAGCGGGTCTCCGAAGATCAGCTTCTCCAGGCCATGGACTATCAGCGCAGCCACGGGGGGAGACTCGGCCACGCGGTCGTGAAGCTGGGTTTTGCCACGGATGAGGACGTCACGGAAGCTTTGGCGGTGCAATACGGTGTGCCATCGGTAAAACTGAGCGAGTTTCCGATTGACCCGGCGGCGGTCAAGCTTATCCCCATGGAGACCGCGCTCAAGCACCACGTGCTGCCCCTGCTGCGCACGGGCGCTTCGCTCACTCTGGCGGTGGGTGACCCGGCGAACGTCTTTGCGTTGGATGACGTC
>JBOGJT010000413.1:0-12964 GCA_050745065.1 Terriglobia bacterium | reverse complement strand
GTGCGTCCAGCGCATCGTTCCGTCCGAACTCGAAGACCGATCCGTGCAGGTTGTTGGTGCCGCTCTTGCTGATGATGTTTACCTGACTGGAGCTGAACCCGTAGGCGGCTGAGTGCGCCGGCTTCTGTTCCTTGAATTCCTGGATGGCGTCCTGTGAAAGAATGACTGCCGGGTCGCCCTGCGTTACGTCCGTGTTAATCAGGCCGTCGAGCGTGTAGTTTATGTTGGATGTCCGGTTGCCATTGATGTTGTGGCCGGTCCGTTTACCTTCGCGCATCGACCCGGCCTCTGCGCCAGGAGAAGAAACCGTTCCTGCGTTCAGCGTCAGAAACTCGGTGAAGTTCCGCCCGTTCAGCCGGTCCTCATGGTGCGAGTCCACGTCCTGAATGGTACCCTTGAACGAGTCTTCCGCACATGGTACCCAAACTTTCACCCATCAATTGCGGCCCGAGCACCCCACACATTTTCATGGTCTCAACTGATATATAGAAACTGCTCTATAGCAGTTTCTAAAGGTTTCTGCTATTTTCAGATTTCCCTATTGCTGGTTGAACCGCCAATCATTGTCCTCATCCTGTGGATGGAGGGATCTGACTAAGGTTTTTGTCATGCGACCTTCACCCGGTTTGACCTATCGAGATCACTTGGCCAATCCCATAGAGAGTCGCCGAGGCACGAGCGCCGTGACGAACCGCCGAAGGTACTTTCCGCCAAAGTTCCGCTTCGTGTTGACGGCGCGGGAGGCTGAGTCCTTGGCCTGATCAGGATTGCGGGCACAGAAATCGAAGCCCGTCGGACTACGCACCGCTGGCGGCAGCCAGGTTTGAATTGCGTCCAGCCCGCGAGAGACATCCCCTTTGACGCACACAAAACCGGCAGGATTGCTGCTATTCTAAACCGGCGCGGACAATCTGCAAGCCGTCGCCGAGCGGATGGAGATGGAGTTGGGCGAAGAACGGCAGCCCGATCCGGTGAAACCCGGCGAGGATCCCGATTTGTCCTTGCCCGATGGGTCCATGACGGTGGGGATTGCCGGCGGCTACGTGCGAGTAGCTCATAAAGAAGGCTTTCTCGATGTGATCGCGGGCCCGAGCGTGGTGGCATTCCGGCGTAGAGAAGAAGAGGATGCTGTTCCGCCGTCCAAATGCTTCGGCTTCGTGCAAACGTACGATCAAAAGCCGCGCCGACGATTATGGGAACTGATGAAATCGCAAGGGATGCAAGAAAATCAGCAGGTTGTGTTTCTCTCCGACGGGGGCCAAGACATCCGGCAGGTGCGCGAGTATCTGTATCCCAACAGTGAATGTGTGATCGACTGGTTTCACATCACGATGCGGCTGACGGTCTTGCAGCACCAGACGAAGGCGCTGCAGCAAGAGCGGCCAGAGACCGGCGCCGCGGTTTCGAAGCAGGTGGAGAGCATCAAGCAGCTGCTTTGGCACGGGAATGCCGAGGAGGCTCTTGAGCGGCTGACCAACCTGCTCATACACCTTGAGCTGATACGGGACTACTCTGTACCGGCGGAGAAGATGGCGGCGGGTTTGACGGAGTTCGAGATTTACATTCGTAACAATCAGGAATCCATCCCGAACTATGGTGAGCGGTACCGGCAAGGTGAAACGATCAGCACGGCGTTTGTCGAATCGACGATCAAACAGGTTGTGAGCCAGCGCTTCGTCAAGCGTCAACAAATGCACTGGACGCTATGCGGGGCACACCTGCTTTTGCAGGCTCGGACCAAGGTCCTGAATGATGAGCTGGAAGAAGTCTTTCGGCGATGGTACCCGCGGTTCCGAGTCCAAGCGAAAGCCGCGTGACCACCGGGTCCCTGCTGATCTCCATCATCGAGCCCCGGAAGGGCGATAGAAATCCCGCCCACCCGATTACGCTCAAACTTCTGCTTCCGCCACGCCTTCCGGGGCTGGGCAGATTAGGGATTCCGCCTTCCCAGGGGATGCGCCCTGGGCTATCTTCTGTCGGCCCTCCGGGCCTCCGTAAAGGACGTGCTGAGTGTTTATGGCCGTGCATTTTCGAGGCTCCGGTGCGGCATGCAATCCCGCGCTAAAAGACGCCAGATCGGGCGAATTGACAGGCCTTTCTCGTGGGAACATCTGACGGTACAGGAGGTTTTACATCTATGGTTGGAAACCAGCCTCTGTGGGTCAAGATTATTGTTGCAATCTTTCTGATGGCTCAGTGCTTGTACGCGAGCGGTTGGCCGACATTTGGGCACGATCCCCAGCGCACTGGCTGGGCCTTTGGCGAAGACACCATCTCCCCGGCAAATGCCAGCAGTTTAGAGCTGAAGTGGAAGACTCAAGTGAAAAACGAGCCGAAGGCCCTTACGGCCTTAACGGCTCCCGTGGTCGCAACCGAAGTGACCACTCCACAAGGCATTAAGACTGTAGTTTACGTTGCGGGGAGCTCAAACCACCTGTTTGCGCTGGACGCAGCGACCGGAAAAATCATCTGGAGCCGGACGTTCAAGACCGACTCGAAGCCCGTCAATGCGGAGTTCTGGCTTTGCCCCGAGGGAATTAATGCGACGCCAGTGATTGATCGGCGAGCGGGGATTATCTACGCGATTGAAACGGATGGAAGGCTCTTTGGACTCGATCTGGGCACGGGCGCGGTGAAATTCGGTCCTATTCAATTCGTTCCACCCTTTTCCAAAAGCTGGAGCCTGAATCTTTTCGGGGGAATCATTTATACGGCGCTTTCTCAGGGGTGCGGCGGCGGACAGTCCGGTATCTATTCGATGGACGTCCGCAATCCGATGCATCCTGTGATTCGCGACCTCCTGGTTTCCAATCTTGGCGGCGGAATCTGGGGAAGAGGCGGACCGGTAATCGGCCTCGACCATCGCGTCTTCACGGCAGACGGCGACGGTGCGTTTGACCCTTCCCAGGGAGAATTCGCCAGCAGCGTAGTAGCGGCGACGCTGGGCAAGCTAAATCTCGTTGACTATTTTGCACCCGACAATTACGCGTATCTGACACGTTATGATCTGGATTTTGGCTCAGGCAGCGCTGTATGGTTTGCGTATAAAAACTACAACCTCATCTGCGTAGGTGGCAAGGAAGGCGTCCTCTACATGCTTGACGCGGACTCGCTAGGGAGTAAAGATCATCACACTTCCTTGTATGCCACGCCACATCTAGCCAACGATGCAGTCACGTTTGAGGGAGAGGGTATCTGGGGGGCGCCTTCGATGTGGAAAGACTTGCCCAGAGACGAGACCTGGATCTATGTTCCCATTTCAGGACCAGTTTCGAGAGAGGCTCCACAATTCCCCATCACGGACGGGGACCATCCCCACGGCAGCATTATGGCGTTTAAGGTCATCCTAAAACCAGCCACTCAGAAGCCGGCTCTGCAACCTGCGTGGATATCAGGAGATTTTGACTTGCCGGAGCCTGTGGCCATCGCCAATGGGGTTGTCTTTGCTCTTTCCACGGGGGAGAACCCCAACCAAGTTGTTCAAAGCGCTGCGGTCATCAACCAGGGATACAAAGGGCTGCTATCGAATGCGCAGCGCACCCAAAACACAACACACGCGATATTCCACGCCCTGGATGCCCGGACGGGAAAGGAGCTTTATAGTAGCGGCGCCCTCATCACAACGTGGACGCACTTCAGCGGGCTGGCCGTGGCGGAGGGACGCGTCTATGTAGTTGACCACGACTCTGACGTTTACTGTTTCGGACTTAAGGACGAGGGAAAGTGAGGTAGCGCATCTGGCTTGGTGTTTAAGTCCGTCGTCCCTCGGGGAGAGGCTATAGCGCAGCGTTCGTATTCTAACGCTGCGGCTTTTCGTGGGGCCTGGACAAGCCGCAGACGGCTCGATCCAAAATCGCAAATCTAGAATCCAAAATCGGGAAAGCCATGCCCTGATACACCACCCACGACGGAGCATTTTCGAGGCGGCTTTTCTTAACCTCGCCCTCCCCAAAAAGGAGCCATGATGAGAAATCTTTCAAGAAGAACTCTTATGAAAATTTGTTTTGGCGGCGTGGGGGCCTTCGCGCTGTTCGGAGGCCGCGATACGGATGCAGCATCGCGTGCTTTCGCCATGACCTTATCGACTCGTCCTGAAAAAGCGCCCTCTTCGCGGTTTGGTGGCTTGCAAATCGGCTGCATGACCTGGAGTTTTCGCGAACGATCTCTCCCGGCGGCTCTGGAGGATATCGTCAAGATAGGCTTTTCCAGCGTGGAACTTTGGAGTGGTCACCTTGATCCGTTTAAATCCAGCGACCAGGAGATAGCGGCCTGGAGAAGACGATTCGCTGATGCCGGTGTGAGGCTGACCTCCTACTTTGTATCCTTTCAGAAGGATGCGAGCGATGAGCAGTTTGGCCGGAACTTCCAAGTTGGACGGCTCTTGGGCGCTGACGTTCTAAGCTCCAACGTGGCGAAGTCCCTGGTGCCGCGCGTGGACAAGGCCTGCCAAAGGTTCAAGATGTGTGTCGGACTCCACAACGAAGTGTACGGACGCCAGGAGCCCGACCAAATCCAATTTCCTTCCGACTATGTTGAAGTCTTCCGAAAGTCGTCGCACTGGGTCGGCGCTACTCTTGATGTTGGCCATCTGTATGCTGCGGGCTACGATCCGGTCAAGTTCATTCGAGAACATCATCAGCGGATCGTCAGCGTTCATTTGAAGGACGAGAACAGAGTTCTTCCTCATTATACGGATTTTCCCTTTGGCAAGGGCCCTACGCCGCTCATTCCAATTTTGCATACCTTGCAGGAAATGCACTTCAAGTATCCGGCCAATATCGAGTGGGGAGTGCAAAATGTGGACCCGGTTAAGGGCGTGGCGGATGCGCTGGCATACGTGAAGCGCGCACTCTCTGGCTGATACAAGGGGCACTATCTATAGGTCGTGATGCGGTTAGGGTAGCGCAGCGCTCGCCTTTCAACGCTGCGGCTTTTCCATTCTTTGTATGGGAGCTCTGGAAGTGCAACTTTTTGACGTTTGTATCGTCGGCTCGGGCGCTGCTGGCGGCATGATGGCCAAGGAGCTTTGCGAAGGCGGGGCTAAGGTGTTGCTGGTTGAAGGCGGTCACGAAGTGCGGCCTTCACAGTTTCTTTCCCACAAGTGGCCTTACGAGCTGCCCTACCGAGGGCTGCGGGGTGAGAAGCAGGAGCTTTTCTACCAGGGTGACGTGCGGCGCTCGATCCGCTACGACGATTGTGACGAGATCGGCTTGGACCGGATCCGCGTGCTGGGCGGCAGGACGCTGCACTGGAACGCAGTCACGCTGCGTTACGCGCCGCAGGATTTTCGCGAGAGGTCGCTCGCCGGCGTGGAAGAAGACTGGCCTCTCAGCTACGAAGAGTTGGAGCCTTATTATGACCGCGTCGAGCAGTTGATCGGCGTCTGCGGTGAAGACGACAGCCTGGAAATCCTCCCCGCTGGAAAGCATTACCTGCCTCCGTTGCCCTGGCGTTGCAGCGAGCGCATTCTTGCCCGGGCAACGCGAAAAATGGGGTTTCCCGTGATCTCGGTGCGCAAAGCCGCGCTCACTGTGCCTTATGACAACCGTCCGGCTTGCCACTATTGCGGGCACTGCATGGATGGCTGCGACGCTTCTTCGATTTTCACCACGCCGGACTGCACGCTGCCCAAAGCGCGCGCCACCGGCAACCTGACGCTTCTCGAAAACGCTTTGGCCCGTGAAATCCTGGTCAACCGCGAAGGCCTGGCTGGCGGCGTTTCTTTGATTGATACGGTCACAAAAAAAGAGGAAGAAGTCCGAGCGAGAGTTGTGGTGGTCTGCTGCGCCACAGTCGAATCGGCGCGATTGCTGCTCAATTCCCGCTCTCCGCAACACCCGAACGGCCTTGCCAACTCCAACGGCGTTGTCGGGCGTTATCTGAACGGGCATGTGCAGAATCAAGTCTCTATTTACCTCAGTGAGCTCGCGGGCACTCCTCCCGTCAATCAGGACGGCGCCACAGATCACGTCTACGTCCCGCGCTACAACCAGCTATTTGGCCATTACGATTATGCGGGAGGATGGGGCTTGCAAGTTAATTACGGTTCTTATATGTTTCCCTTCCAGGCCATCAACCTCCCCGGCTACGGCGCCAGCTTCAAGGCTCAGGTGCGAAAGCTTCAGCCGGGCCTTCTGATTTTCGGAAGCTGGGGAAAGGTAATTTCCAGACCGGAGAATCGCATTACCGTCGATCCCGCTCAGATGGACGACTACGGAATTCCCATTCCCGTCGGGCACTTTCGGTTTGGAGAAAATGATTACGCTTTGTGGCGCGCCGCGAATGAGAGCAAGCTTGAAATCTGCTCGCACCTGAAAGGAACGGTATTCACAGACTACGGCAGCGCGCCGCGCGGCTTTGCCAGTCATGAAGTGGGGACGGTGCGCATGGGCAAGAATCCGAATACCTCGGTGCTCAACGGCTTCTGCCAGGCGCGGGAGGTAAAAAACCTGTTCGTCACCGACGGCAGTTGCTTTACCACGTGCAGCGAAAAAAACCCAACGCTCACCATCATGGCGCTCTCCATGCGCGCAGCGGATTATATTAAGGCGAAACGGAAGATCGGGGAACTATGAGTTCAGACCCAGGACTGAGTAACTCTCCATGAAACGACGGACGGCAATCAAAATTGTGGCTCTAAGCACCCTGGCGCCTGGACTCAAAACGCTGGACGCGGGCGTGGCATGGTCCGCCAGCGACGACAAGCTGCGTTTTTTTACTCCCGAGGAAAACCATCTGCTCGACGAGTTGATGGAAATGATCATCCCGGCGGATGCGCATTCACCCGGCGCCCGTGCGGCCAAAGTGAGCCTCTTTGCAGACGTGATGGTTGCCGCCAGCAACATGAAAACGAAAGCTCACTGGCGTCGCGGCCTCAGCCTGACGCGCGAGGAAGCAGAGCGATCTTCTTTAGCCGAGGCGCTGGTAAAGGCGGCGGCTCACGAAGATCATCCCGAAAGCGACCTAGAGCATTTCTTCGTCACCCTGAAGCGCATGGCGGTACAAGGCTATTACACGTCCGCCATCGGCATTCATCAGGACTTAGAGTATCAGGGCAACACTTATCTTGCCGCCTTTCCGGGATGCACGAACCCGGCGCTGAAGGAATAGCGATATGAAATACGGCGTCAACACACTGGTATGGACGATGCACGTAACGCGGGAGCACCAGCCCTTATTCTCCCGCATCCAGGAATGGGGCTTTGACGGCGCAGAGCTTTTTCTTTCTCCCGAAGAGCCCGCGGACATTCCATCCGTCCGCCAAGCGCTGGACGGCCTGGGCCTTGAGCGAACCGCGTGCACCGTGTTACCGCGCGAAGCCCACTTGGTAAGCTCTGACGCCGCGGTTCGCGCGCGCGGCGTAAAATATCTCGAACGTTCGATCGAGAGGACGGCGGAACTGGGATCGCAGCTTTTGTGTGGCCCGCTCTATGCCGGTCTCGGTGTGATCACGGGCCGCCGGCGCACCGACGAAGAATGGAAACGGGCGGTTGAGGGCTTGCGCGCTGCCGCGCGGCGCGGCCAGGAGCTTGGCGTCCAGTTGTGCTTTGAGCCGCTCAATCGCTTTGAGACGTATTTCCTCAACACGTTAGAGGACGCGGCCAAGCTGGTATCTGAACTGGGGATGCCCAACGTGCATGTCCACTTTGACACTTTCCACGCCAATATCGAAGAGCGGCATCCCGCGAAGGCGCTTCAGGCCGTGGCCAAAGAGCTTGGGCACGTCCACATCTCTGAAAACGATCGCGGCATACCCGGTTCCGGCCATGTGGATTGGAAAGCCGTTGTGCTCGCGCTCAAAGAAATGGGTTACGATGGGTGGCTTACCATCGAGTCTTTCGCGCGGCCTGATCCCGGCCTGGCGGCCGCCGCCATCTGGCGCAATCTTGCTTCCTCCGGCGATGAACTCGCGCGCCAGGGGCTCGCTTTTATCAAAGGGGTGTGCAAGGAGGTTGGCGTTTAGAGCAATATGCCCCCAAAAGAAAACGCTTCGCGAAGGCGCTTTCTGAAAGCGCTGGGCGTGCCCGCTGTGGCCCTTGCCTTGCCCGCATCCGCAACTACAGCCGATGCGGCACAAGGGGCAGCGACCGCTTCACCTGCTTACGAAAGCCTCTGCATCGAAGCCGCAGGGGACGATCAGATTCCTTTTCTCAAGCACACTCTTGACTTGGGCGCCAATGAAACCTGCGCCGTAGCCGATGTGAACGACGACGGCCGCCTGGACATCATTTCGGGCGAAAACTGGTACGAGCAGGTCCCGCAGCCTGGCGGGGTCGCAGTCGCCATAACTCGGTGCGAGCCGCCCGGTCCGCAATGGATCAAGCACAAGTTCCGCAGGCTGCCCTATATCAATTATTACATCGACAATTTTAGCGACCTGCCGATTGACGTGGATGGCGACGGCTATCCGGACATTGTAAGCTGCTCCTGGTTTTCAAAACGCCTGGCCTGGTATCGGAACCCGGGGAAGGAGGCCGGGCCGTGGCGCGAGACGGTGATCCAGTCCGGGTATAACATTGAGTTCGCTTTTCTGGTGGATTTGCTGAATACAGGCAAACCGCGCCAGGTGCTTCCCGAGTTTGGCGACCTGGATGCCCCGCTTTCGTGGTACGAAATTGCCGACGAGGGCGAAGTCGCCCATTGGGTGCGGCACGAAGTGAGCGACCGCAGCTACGGCCACGGCATCGGCACGGGAGACGTCAACGGCGACGGCCGCAATGACATTATTACGCCCAAAGGCTGGTTTGAGGCCCCCGCCGATCCCCGGAACGGCTCGTGGACCTTCCATCCCGAATTCGACCTCGGAGCGGTCGGATTCATTTACGTTCACGACGTCAATGGTGACGGCGTGAACGATCTCGTGACGAGCGCCGCGCACAGTTACGGCATCTTCTGGTACGAGCAAAAAAAGGATGGCGCGGGTAATCGCACCTGGATCAAGCATCTCATCGACGACAGCTGGTCACAATCGCACGCCATGACGCTTGTCGATCTCAACGGAGATGGCGTCCTCGATCTCATTTCTGGAAAGCGCTACTTCGCTCACAATGGCCACGACCCCGGAAGCAAAGAGCCGCTGGGCGTTTACTGGTATGAACCCATGAAGCTGAACGGTGAGGTTCAGTGGAAAAGGCATATCATTGATTACGGCGGGCGCACAGGAGGCGGGATGCAGATTCCGGTGGTTGACGTTCACGGCGACGGCAAATTGGATGTCGTCGTTGCCGGGAAGTCCGGCCTTTACTTATTTGAGAATGCCACTGCGTAGCGGTGGCCGCGGCGAGCGCCTTTTCTCGCCGTGGGCTTGTCTAACCTATTCGTAGTCTCTTTACCCTGGGAAGCGAGGCGTTCCATGAATCCGGTTCGGCTCTCGATCGGCAGTTGGGCCTATTGCTTTGGCCCGTATAAAGACAATCCGGTTTCCTTTGACACGGTTATTGAGAAGCTCGGAAAGCTGGGCTTTGACGGAGTGGAGCTGGGAGGGTTCGTCCCCCACCCCAACCCGGCGGAGTTCAACACCAAGGCAAAGCGCTCGGAGTTGAAAAAGAAAGTAGCCGATCACGGCCTGGCCTTTTCAGGCTTGGCCGCCGACCTCTGGTCCTGCCCCATCGTCCCGCAAGAGGATAATTCTAAATGGATGGTTGCGTTTGAGCAGAACCTGGAGTTTGCCAGCGACCTCGGCATTGATTGCATCCGCGTGGATAGCGTCAGCCCTCCCGACATTTTTGAAAAAGAGGGCATCGATCCGAAACTCGGTTGGGAGCGCCTGATCCGAACTTTTCAGGCAGCGGCGCAAAAGGCGGCAGACCGCGGGATTCGCGTGGTGTGGGAATTTGAGCCGGGGTTTGCTTTCAATAAGCCGTCGGAAATTATGCGCATCGTTGATGATGTGGGTCACGAAAACTTTCGCGTGCTTTTCGACACCTCTCACGCTCACACCTGCGCTGCTGTCGGCGCCCGCCAGCCCGGCCCAAAAGAGACGCTGCCCGGCGGCGCCCTCGAGCTCCTCACCCGCCTGCAGGGCAAGATCGGCCATCTTCATCTCATCGATTCCGACGGCACGCTCCATAACAACGAAACCAGCATCCACGCGCCGTTTGGGCAGGGAGTTCTTGACTTCGGCAAGCTGCTTCCTGAAACGCTTCACTGCGGATGCCCTTCGAACTGGTGGACGATCGATCTTTGCTTCTGGCCCGACGCGTGGGAAGTAACCGCCGACGCCAAGAAGTTTCTCGACGGGAAGGCGAAGGAATATGCTGCGTTCTGAACTGACGAAAGGAATGTAGATGGCCAAGCTGCTGAATATCGCCATGGTAGGTCACGGCTTTATGGGCCGCGCTCATTCGAACGCCTATCTCCGTGTCAATCATTTCTTCGAGGTGGCGTGTAAGCCCGTGCTCAAGGCGGTAGCGGGACGCGACAAAGGCAGCACGGAGGAGTTTGCACGCCACTGGGGCTGGGAGCGTGCGGAGACGGACTGGCGAAAGCTGGTGGAGGCACAAGACATTGAGATTATTGACATCTGCTCGCCGAATAACACGCATTGTGAAATCGCCTTGGCGGCCGCCGCTGCCGGCAAAATGATTTTATGTGAGAAGCCGCTTGCCATGAACCTGGACGAAGGGCGCCGGATGACTGCGGCCGTCGAGCGGAGCGGCAGGCCGAACATGGTGTGGTTCAATTACCGGCGCGTGCCCGCCATCAGCTTGGCGAAGCAGATCATTGACGAGGGAAGGCTCGGCAAGATGTTCCATTACCGCGCGACATATCTCCAGGATTGGACCATCTCTCCCAAAGTGCCCGTCGGTGGCGCGGCGACTTGGCGGCTGGATAAGGACATCGCGGGCGCGGGGGTTTCCGGCGATCTCTCGACTCACAATATCGACACGGCAATCTGGCTGAATGGTGCGATCTCGCGCGTCTGTGGCATGACGGAAATCTTCATCAAGGATCGCCGGCGTCCGGATGGCAGCCCTGCGCGGGTGGAAATTGAGGACGTGTGCACGTTTATGGCGCGCTTCTCGAACGGCTCGAACGGCACGTTTGAGGCCACCCGCTACGCGCGCGGGCGGAAGAACAAGAACAGTTTCGAAATCAATGGCGAGAAAGGCTCGCTCTACTTCGACCTCGAAGATATGCATCAACTCCAATACTTCGCTCACGAAGACCCATCCCACTTGCAGGGCTGGCGGACAATCCTCGTGACCGGCGCCGAGCATCCGTATATGGCGAATTGGTGGGTTCCGGGATGCGTCATTGGCTATGAGCACACGTTCGTTAACGCTCTGGCGGATTTTCTGAAGTCGCTCGAAAAAGGGGAACGGGCGCGTCCTGATTTTCGCGACGCGCTCGAAACGCAGGCGGTAGCCGAAGCGGTGCTTGAGAGCGCCCGCTCGGAAAAATGGGTAGCGCCGCAGATTGCTGAGAGGGAGTTATGTGGCAGTAGCAGCTGATGTCGCGCGGTACTTAAAAGGGTTCTTGCGCACTTTCGGTGCTGCACCGCCGGGACGAAGATTCCTCAATGGGCCGGGATGCCGACCGACGCCGTGACGAGTCGGCTCGAGGAAGCGCCAATGGGCCGCAGAGCCACTCCCCGTGTGGCTCCCGTTGCGCTGCCATCCTCGAATCCAAGGTCTCCTCTTCATGGCGGGCGGACTCGACATAAACGAATGCTCACCTCAAGAAGCATCCGACGCGCTTCGCCGCCTTGAGATCTTCGAGATTTCGGAGGGGGTCAGGCTGACAGCGGCAGGACCCACGCCTTAAGCAGCGCGAAGCCGGCGCGCCCCTACATCTGGCGCTTGATCATCTTAAGTCGGTTGATCTGCCCCTCCCGTGGCCCATGACTCCATGGCGCGGTGATCGCCCGTTCCACCGCACGCAGATCGCGGCGAAGGGTTCTGCCCAATTGGGCAATGAAAGGAAACCCTGAGCCGGTTGCCGCCTCGATCCACTCCCTCCGTCGGATTGACCATCGCCCTCTGAGCATCGCCCGAAACCGAAGGGCGAGTCTGCGGATTTTATAAGCGGTTGGGCAGAAGCGCAGAAAGCGGTTGCGATATCTTTAGTTGAGTTGCCGACAGATCGCGGGGCGGTGTCAGCCGCAGAGCGGTCACGCGAGCTGAAGAGAAATGGGTTCGGGTTAATGCGGGTTGCAGGCCACGGTCCCGATCTTCGAGAAAGCGCGCTGGGTCTCGCTGCCGGTCACTGCGGATGCGCCGCTCCGGGAATCCCGGCGCATGCAGCCCGCGCGCCACCGTCTCCGTCCCCCACGCCCACCTTCTCCGCAATCTGGAGTTGGGTGTTACCCTGATGCCCCCGCTCGACAACCGCTCGATAGCGTTCGTATCGCGCTTGGCGGCAGTGCAGGTACCGAGCTTCGACGAGAGTCAATTTTTCGCAGGGCTTCGGGCTCTTCTCTTGCGCCCGTTCCGCGCGATCATCTCCACGCCCGGATGCCGCCGAAGCCAGTCGGCAAAATTCGCAGCGGATCGAACGGGGAGCGGATCGATGATGCGTCGCCGCTCCAGATCCATCCGCAGGGTCCCGTACTTCTGGTGCTTTCGCCGAGCCCAGTCGTCCACTCCCAGGACGCGAACCTTCATCTCTGCCGGATGGGCGGGTTGCTTTTTTGCCCGGCGCAGCAGCGTGTCTCGGCTGGCTTTCATCCCCAGCCGCTCCAACAGGCGCGATCCCGGCAAGCCGCCCAGAACATACCCGACCCGACGAACCACCTCACACCGACGGTCCGTTTCTCGCGCTCCGGGAGCGGCCACGCCCGGCAGACGCTCGGCGAAAATCTTCCGGCTACATTGCCGATTTCCGCACCGATAGCGCCGGATGCGCAGCTGAATGCGAACCGGCTGTCCCTGCCACGGTAAATCATGCAGCCGTCGCGGGGATTGGCTGTGATAGGAAACCTGGCGACTGGAACATGACGGGCACCGTGGCGTCGTCCTACCGC
>JBOGJT010000412.1:0-5555 GCA_050745065.1 Terriglobia bacterium | reverse complement strand
CGCCGGAGTACATCCGCAAGAAAATTGAGCAGAAAGAAGTGAAGATGGCGATGCTGGGCATGATTATCATGGCGGCTAACATTCTTCTGTTCACCGCGATGGGCTCGGTGGCGCGGTTCAGGAAGGGCGGCTACTGGAACCCTCCGGGCGAGGCCGCAGCCAACGTAGGCAACGCGGGTCCGCACGGATTTACCGAGATTCTTTACGCCTATTCAAGCGCCAACGGCAATAACGGCAGCGCGTTTGCCGGCATCAACGCCAACACGCCTTGGTACAACCTGAGCACGGGCCTCGCCATGCTCATCGGCAGGTTTTTGTTTCTGATTCCGATGCTTGCCGTCGCCGGGAGTCTCGCCGCCAAGCGCGAGATCCCCTCAACCAACGGTACCTTGCCGACGCACGGCGCCCTCTTTGTGGGCGGATTGATTGGCACGATCGTCATTGTGGGAGCGCTCACGTTCTTCCCCGCGCTATCGCTCGGACCCATCGTGGAGCATTTTTTGATGGTTCACGGCAAACTGTACGCGGCTGCGGTGTTGCCGCGTTGAGATGACGGCCAGAACGCCCGGCGGCAAGCCACCACGCGAACGCAAACACGGGTATCAACCGGCATTTTTCCCGGTCGAGCCGGCTCTGAACTTGAAGCCTTATATCAACTGATATGTCCACAACCTCGGCGCAACACGATTCCGAGCTTATCCCTAAGAGGCTTGTGCGGGCGCGGCCGCTTTTTGACCGGGAGATTTTGAAGCGCGCGTCCAAGGACTCGCTGGTGAAGTTGAATCCCGCCATTCAATTAAAGAACCCGGTGATGTTTGTGGTGGAGGTGGGCGCGGCGCTCACCACCCTCCTGCTGGGGCGGAACATCTGGACTGATGCGCCGGATATCAAATTCGTTCTGCAGATTTGCATCTGGCTATGGTTTACGGTGATTTTCGCCAATTTTGCCGAGGCCATGGCGGAGGCGCGCGGCAAAGCTCAGGCGGATACGCTGCGAAAGACCAAGACAGACTCCACCGCCCGGCGAATTTCGAGGTCAGGCAAGGAGGAGGTCATCCCGGCGTCGAAGCTGCGCGCCGGGGACGTTGTCATCTGTGAAGTGGGTGACATCATTCCCGGCGACGGCGAAGTCATCGACGGCATCGCCACGGTCGATGAATCCGTCATCACCGGCGAGAGCGCGCCGGTCATCCGCGAATCGGGCGGTGACCGCAGCGCGGTGACGGGGGGAACAAAGGTTCTTTCCGACTGCATCAAGATCAAGGTCACCTCAAATCCCGGCGAGACGTTCCTCGACCGGATGATCGCCCTGGTTGAAGGCGCCGAGCGGCAGAAAACACCCAACGAGATTGCGCTCAACATTCTCATCGCGGGCCTTGCGCTTATTTTTCTGCTTGCGGTGGTGACGCTCCACCCCTTCTCGATCTACGCTGCACACGCCGCGCACGGCGGCAGGGTTCCCGGCGTCGCGGTGCTGGTGGCGTTGCTCGTCTGTCTGATTCCCACGACCATTGGCGGCCTGCTCTCGGCGATCGGCATCGCGGGAATGGACCGCGTGATGCAGCACAACGTGCTCGCCATGAGCGGGAAGGCGGTGGAAGCGGCAGGCGATGTAAACACGCTGCTGCTCGACAAGACAGGCACGATCACCCTGGGCAACCGGCAGGCCGTGGAGTTTATTCCCGCCGAGGGAGTGGACGAAACGGACCTGGCCGACGCCGCGCAGCTTGCCAGCTTTGCCGATGAGACGCCGGAAGGGCGGTCGATCATGGTGCTGGCGAAGGAGAAGTACGGCTTGCGCGGGCGCGAGCTGCACCAACAGGAGGCGCGCTTCATCCCCTTTTCCGCCTACACCCGCATGAGCGGGGTGGATCTTGAAGGGCGCAGCTTGCGCAAGGGAGCGACCGAAGCTGTTATGCAGTTTGCGAAGGATAACGGCGGCAACATCCCGGCCGATTTTGTGGAATTGTCCGACCGTGTTTCGCGCAGCGGTGGCACGCCGCTCGCCGTCGCGGACGGCGCCCGTCTGCTCGGCCTGGTTCACCTCAAAGATATTGTGAAGGGTGGGATGAGGGACCGGCTGGCCCATCTGCGCACCATGGGCATCCGCTCGGTGATGATCACGGGGGACAATCCTCTCACTGCGGCCGCCATCGCCAACGAAGCCGGCGTGGACGACTTCCTCGCTCAGGCCACTCCCAAGGACAAGCTCGAATACATCAAGCGAGAGCAAGCCATGGGCCGGCTGGTGGCGATGACAGGAGATGGAACCAATGACGCGCCCGCTCTCGCCCAGGCGGACGTAGGCGTGGCGATGAACAGCGGCACGATGGCGGCCAAAGAAGCCGGCAACATGGTAGACCTCGACAGCAACCCAACGAAGCTCGTAGAGATTGTGGCCATCGGCAAGCAGCTTCTCATCACTCGCGGCGCGCTCACAACTTTTTCCATCTCTAACGACGTGGCCAAGTATTTCGCCATCATTCCGGCCATGTTTGCCGTCACCTATCCCGCGCTTGGCCACCTGAACGTCATGAACCTGCACTCGCCGCAAAGCGCCGTGCTGGCGGCCGTGATCTTCAACGCGCTCATTATTATCGGCCTCGTGCCCCTGGCCCTGCGCGGCGTGCGCTACCGGCCTCTGGGCGCCACGATGCTTTTGCGGAGGAATCTTTTGATTTACGGGCTAGGCGGAATTATCGCTCCGTTCCCCGGCATCTGGATCATCGACCGCTTGCTCGCCGTGTTGCACTTGGCTTAACCAGATGCTCAAGAACGTTGTTGAGCATGGCATCCTGAGCGAAGCGAAGGATCTGTTTTTCATAGCGCTGATGACAAGCAGATTCTTCGCTTCGCTCAGAATGACATCCGCCTCGTTATGGGTTGTGAAGTGGGATTTTCCATCATTGCGCAAAGGAGACTCGTATGTGGCGGCATATCGCGCCCGCATTCCGGATTATGGTGGTGATGACGATCGTCCTGGGTTTCGTTTACCCCGGTGTCGTTACCGGCTTGTGCCATGCCCTGTTTCCTCATCGCGCTGACGGCAGCTTGATCTACCTGAACGGTAAGGCCATCGGATCAAGCTTGATTGGGCAGAGGTTTTCCGGCGCGCGCTACTTTCATCCTCGTCCCTCGGCGGCAGGGGTTGAGGGTTATGATCCCATGGCGTCGGGCGGCTCGAATCTGGGTCCTACGAGCCGGGCCCTTTACGATCGAGTGCGGGCCTCGGTCGCCAGATTCTACGCGGAAAACCCCACGTATCGTGGCCTTGTTCCGGCAGACGCCGTTACGGCCTCCGCAAGCGGCCTCGATCCGGATATCAGCCCCGCTTCTGCCGAGGCCCAGACCCCGCGCGTGGCGCGCGCAAGGGGCGTCCCCCCGCGCGAAGTGAGGCGGCTCGTCCGGCAATTCACCGAGGGGAGGCAGTTCGGCTTTCTCGGAGAACCGCGCGTCAATGTGCTCGAAGTCAATCTCGCCTTGGATCGATTGCCTCGGCGAGAATAGATATTCAGCGTGACCCCGCACTCCCAACTCCCCCGTCCCTTTGTCCAGGGAATAAACCGAATTGATTGGCCCACTGCAGCGCACGCCATTACGATCCGAACTAAACACGATGTCATAAGCCAGCGGCGTTCGACTCTGAAGCGGCGGTCTCTGGCCGTCGTCAATTCGCGCGGCTACAGCGAATGCCCATCGCTGACTTATGACGGTTCGCATAGACTGCGTCCGGGGCGGGCTGAAACCCGGCCCGCGCCCGTCAAGCGGCCTCTTCGTGAATAATCCGGGTCCGAGATAGGAGTCTTGCGCCGCTCGGGTCGGGCTTTTTTCGTCTTCCTTCGTCACACGCCCCATTTTCGCCACCGGCGGCGCCTCGCGTGCGTGGAACGCGGGCGGTTCCATTCCTCATTTTGTCTTTCGATCAATCTTCGCCATAATAGGGGGACGAGGTGGTTGACCCGATGCCTAGCGTGATGACGCGTCCGGACCCGGAGGAGCTACTGCGCCGCGTTCAGGCGGAGGAAGAGTTCCGCAAGCGCGGGCGGTTGAAGATTTTTCTTGGCTACGCCTCCGGAGTGGGAAAGTCTTTTCGCATGTTGGATGAGGGGCGCCGCCGCCGTCTGCAACGCGGTCAAGACGTGGTTGTGGGCGCCATTCAGCCGAATGGCTCTCCGGCAGCTCAAGAAATCCTCAGCAAGATGGAAGTGATTCCACTCAAAGTTGTGGACGGCGTTCCCATGATTGACAAGGACGCGATTCTGCGCCGCCGCCCCCAGTTTTGCCTTATCGACGGTCTGGCGTACGACAATCCTCCCTCGAGCGCGCACGCGAAGCGTTGGCAGGACGTGGAGGATTTGCTCGCCGCCGGAATTTCGGTGATTGGCTCGGTCAACCTTCAATATATCGAAGAGTTGCGCGATCAGGTGGAGCGCATCACGGGCAAGGAAGTCAGTGACACAATTCCGCTCGCCTTTGTGAAGAGCGCCGATGAAATCGAGGTGGTGGATACGCCGCCAGCGGAAACGTCGTCGGAGCGCGGCTCGGCGGAACGCGCAGACGGGGGTGTCGCGGAAAGCGCGGAGCGGCTGAGCGAGCTGCGGGAAGTCGCGCTCTTATTGGCTGCTAACGTGCTGGATTATCAGTTTGAAAATTATTTGGCGCGCCACGGCATTGCGCAAGTGTGCGGCGCGCAGGAGCGCATCCTGGTCTGCGTGACGCCGAGGCTGAACGCGGAGCACATGATCCAGAGCGGCCGGCGTAACGCCGACCGGTTTCACGGAGAGATGCATGTGATTTACGTGAACGAACCGGAATTGACCGCGGAGGATCAGAAGGCCCTCGAAAGCAATTTCGCCTTGGCTCGCAGGGTGAACGCGGACGTCCACATGCTCGAAAGCGAGGATCCCATCCACGCCATCATCGAATTTGCCCGTCACCACCTCATCACGCAAATCTTCATCGGCCACAGCACGCACGAGAACGTGTGGCACCGGCTTTGGGGAAGTTTTGTGGATCGACTGATCCGGCAGGCCGAAGGGATGGACGTGCGCGTCTTCCCGAACTGATCTCCACGCTGGACATATTAATGACTGACGCCTCCAACAACCGCCGCGGCATGCTGAAGATTTATCTTGGCTACGCCGCCGGTGTCGGCAAGACGTTCCGCATGTTGAAGGAGGCGCGCGCGCTCAAAAACAGCGGCGCCGACGTGGTGATCGGCTTCTTCGAACCCCATGACCGCGAACCCACCATCGCCTTGACGAAGGATCTCGAAACCGTCCCGCGCCGGAAAGTGGAGTACCGCGGCACCGTTTTCGAGGACATGGATACGGAGGCGATTTTGCGGCGGCGGCCTGCCGTTTGCGCCGTGGATGAGTTTGCCCATACGAATGTGCCCGAGTCAGAGCGAGCCAAGCGCTGGGAAGACGTGGAGGTTCTGCTCGACGCGGGCATCAACGTGCTCACCACGATGAACGTGCAGCATATCGAGAGCTTGAACGACCGAATCTTGGATTTCGCCCGCGTCCGCGTGCGCGAGACGATCCCCGACTGGG
>JBOGJT010000411.1:0-4409 GCA_050745065.1 Terriglobia bacterium | reverse complement strand
ACACCACAACCCCATCCCCTGCTTAATGAAACGACGACGACGATAAACCTCTTGAGACCAAAACATCTTGAGATCAAAAAATGGTCTTGACAATGGGGTCCACCTTAGTGCGCGAGGCAACAGGTACTCTCCTTCGGGTTGATGACGCTGAACTCGTCGCTCGTGGACATAGCCGCTCAGCCCCATGTAGGCATGCAAACCGTCGCTTCGAACGGTGCTTCCCGGCTCGATGACCCGTGCAATAAATCCGTGGAGGTGCTCACGGGTCAGGTCTGGGATACGGGCCAGCCGGATGCGGCCAATACCTGTCCCGTCCTCCTGTGCAGCAACAACAATCAAGGCCTTTTCTTCCGCTGCCCGCCCCAGGACCCCTGGTTCCTCCCCACCCCAGTAGGTTTCGTCCACTTCAACGACGCCACTCAGTCGATCGCGGTCAGGGCGAACCATGGCCCGGCGCAATTTGTGCAAGATCGCCCAGGCGGTTTTGTAGCTGCCCAAACCCAGCCCACGCTGCAATCCCAACGCGCTGATGCCGTTCTTTTGGCTGGTGACGTACCACATCGCTCGAAACCAAGTGGTCAAGGGCAGGTGGCTGTCCTGGAAGATGGTGCCGGCGGTGACCGATATTTCGTACCGACACCGCTCGCAGCGCCACCGATTTCGGCGGACTGGCCAAGCTTCAGTCCCCTGACATCGCGGACAGATCCATCCGGTGGGCCAGCGCAGCCTCGCCAGGTACTCAGCACAAGCCTGTTCGTCGCTAAAACGTTGTTCCAGCTCGATCAAGGTTCGCGGATAATCCTCGACCACGGCCCTTAACACTATAGTGCCTTTAGAGTTGGATTCTGTCATCTTCTGGCAGAATATTTTTGACCACCCCGATTCCGTCCTTTATTCATGCGGCTATGAGGGCAGTTTGAAACCGATCCTACTTCCCTGTTTGGTTCCGGCTGGGCCGGGTTGGGTTGTGGTCGGTGGCGTCAAGTAAATACCCCTGTCGGTGAATAATGGTAAAGAGATCCGATTCGGTGTAGCCAAGACAGCAGGAGTTCACCACTTTCAGGGCAAAGGGTTACGGGCAAAGCTGGGACGGCACCGTCAATCAGGTCGGTGTCGAACTCTCCTCGCTCTCGGCCATCGAGAGAAGCGCCGCCGGAAAGGGAATTGTCGAAAGGCTTTCTTCGTCAATCATCTCCTTCCCGGAGCGAATGGCTTCGATTGCGAGCGACTCGATGAGCCGAACGATGCGCACCGTGGTGCCCTCACTCAGATCGATGATGGTTTGCCGAACGGGTCCCCCGAGCAGATCCGATCGCTTGCGCAACGGGAGCATAGCCTGGTAGGTAGCGAGGAACCGGCAGAACGGCTCGTCATTGCGCCAAGGAGCCAGTTCGGCCGCCTCAAAGCGGTCTGCCAACTGCTGGTCAGTCATGAGAGCGCGCTTGGCGTCGGAAGTACCGGCGCATACCAGCGGAATTCGCAGGTCGTTGGCCAGAAATCGCAAGGTGTTCAGCATGAGGCGCTGCTGGCGGTAGGTTCCCGCCAAAAGCGAGTGAACCTCATCGATGACCAGCATTCGTGCGCCCATAAAGCCCATTAAGTCACGACAACTCCGTCGCAATTGACCGACCGTGTGGCCGTGTTTGACGGGAGCCTGGAGTGCGCTCAGCAGTTCTTCATAAAATGACTTCTCATCCGGTTCAGGCGGCATTTGCATCGTTACCACAGGAGCCGTGGTAATGCCGGTGCGCACCTCGAAACGGGACGGGTGATCACGAACGAACTTACGAATAATTTTCGTTTTACCGATGCCGGTCGCGCCGAACAACAGCAGACAGGGCATCCGATCTCTCGGCGGGTAGCTCAGGAGCTCGCTGAGGCGACCCAAGACAAAGTCCCCGCGCGGATAAGTGATCCAATGTTCCACGCGGACGCGCTGAATACGTTCTGCCGCGGGTTGGCGCGCTTCATCACGGGACTCCGGCGTCAAGTGCTCCATCTCGGTGATCATTCCCAGATCTCCCAGTGATACGGTTTCACGGGGCCGATCAACTCCGCTCCCATGCTCGTCGGTAGAGGTGGCCTCGAGCGATTCTCCGCTGTTCTGTTGAGAGTATTCCGCTGCGGTTTTCTTCGAGCAGTCTGTGTGTCGACGCGGGCTTTCTCGACTACGCGGCGCTGAGCTTCGATGGCGGCAAATAAATTATCTTCGTTGACGGCCAAGCGACCTTGACGCCGGAGTTCGTGCGTCGCCCACCGATGTTCCCACGACGAAATCGGAGGCCGGGAAAGATCGCGGTACCGTATGGTTACGAATTCACCCGACCGTTCTTTGAGGTAAACGCGAGAGAGATCCCGCGGGTCGTACTTGATAGCGTATTTTTGTTCCGACCGCGCGGCCATCGGCTCCAGCGCGCTGTCGCAATATTGGATGTTGAAGAGTCGGATGCCGTCTCGCCGGACCTTGCGTAACTCGAAGGGCAGAAAATCTACGTAAAAACGCTTTGGATCGAGCACGGGTCGAATGGCGCCTGGGTGCTTGTGCACGCCCAACTTCCAAGCGTGCAGTGGAGGCATGCCGAGTCCGGAGTGAATTCGTTGATGGTAGACACCCGCCACCTGCCACGTGAACCAGGTCTCGAACTCCTTGAGCGTCATCGCTGCGGAATGCGCCGAATCGTATTCGCCGCGATCAGCCACGGACGAAAAAGTGGTTCCGGGCAGGAGATGGATTTCGCCCATCATCGTGCCGATGAGCCTTTCGATGTGCGCTCCGTACGTCGGCCGCTCGGGCGGCCGATACTCCAATTCGAAGCCATACTGGCGGTGTCCCGAGGATAGTTGAAAGTTGAGCGGCGGTTGCTCCTCCGATTCGGATAGAATCGGGGGTTGCGAAACCACGAAAAGGAGAACCGCCGTGAAAAGAAACTACCACACTGTAGCGAAGCAAGGAAAGGCCAACGAACGGAAGCTGGCCGAATATCTGGCCCGCAATGGGCAAATGCTGCTGCCGATGGTGCAACTGGTGGAGCAGGCACGCATGGCCGTCGATGAGGTGATCGACGTGGTGGGGCGCAAGACCATCGAAGCGGTTTTGTGGCTGTCCGCCCGGCAGGTGGCCGGGACGCCGCAGCAAGGGCGGAAGCGCGAAGGCGACATTTTCTGGCATGGGACGCGACGAGGGTCAGTATACCTGAAGGAGCGGAAGCTGGGGGTGAGGAAGCCGCGACTGCGGAAGAAGCAGGCGAGCGAAGAGGCGGAAGTCGAGATCCCCGCCTACCAGGCCATGCAGGACCGCGCCGGGCTGGGAGCGCGGATGCTGGATATCGTGCTCAACGGGGTGTCGACGCGAAGCTACGCGGGGGTGATCCCGGCGATGGCCGAGACGGTGGGCATCTCGAAATCGAGTGTCAGCCGGGAGACGATTGCGGCCTCGGAAGCCGAGCTGGGGCAATTGCTGAATCGCCGCTTGGAGGGGTTGGACCTGTTGATCATTTATCTCGACGGCATCTCGTTGGGCGAGCAGTGTGTGATTGCCGCGGTGGGCGTGGACGGGGAAGGCAAGAAGCACGTATTGGGCTTGCAGGAGGGGGCCACGGAGAATGGCGCAGCGGCCAAGAGCTTGCTGGAGGACTTGGTGGCGCGGGGTCTGGATGCGGGCCGGAGGCGGCTGTTCGTGATCGACGGATCGAAGGCGTTGCGCACGGCGATCCACGCCGTTTTCGGCGCGCAGGGACTGGTGCAGCGCTGCCAGAATCACAAGCTGCGGAACGTGGTCGAGCGTTTGCCGAAGGACCAGCAGGCACAAACCCGTTCGCTCATGCGCGCGGCCTGGAGACTGAACGCCAAGGCGGGGATGGCAAGACTGGAGAAGCTGGCGCAGTGGCTGGAACGGGAACATCCGGACGCGGCCGCCAGTCTGCGCGAAGGGATGGAAGAGTGTTTCACGATCAATCGCCTGGATATTCCGCCCTCGCTGCATCGCTGCCTGGCCTCGACCAATCTGATCGAGAGCCCCAACGGCGGCGTCCGCCGGAGAACTCGGAAGGTCTGCCGCTGGAAAGACAAAAACATGGCCAAGCGATGGGCGGCAGCGGCGTACTTGCGGACCGAGCGGAATTTCCGCTGCATCATGGGTTACAAGGACCTCTGGGCGCTGAAGGCCATCTTGGAAGGAAAGGCCGAAAAAACCGCTAACCCGAAAGGGAAAGTGGCGTAAGATGATTCACAGCCGCTACTCACTTTCCACTAGACCAGGGACACCACCAGAGTTGTGAGCATTTCTGTGAAAGTAATAGTGGGTATGTAAGTCGGCTTTGTGAATCGATCGCAGAAGCTCTCGGATAACGGCGTACTCGGAAGTTGGCCAGTGACCTGCGTTGGCCTGTCCGCTGGGGGCTGAACCGCAT
>JBOGJT010000410.1:0-10278 GCA_050745065.1 Terriglobia bacterium | reverse complement strand
CAGGCAGAGTGCAATCGTCATTCGCTTCATGATGCCCTCCAGAGAAAAAGGGTTGCTGGCGTCCCCTATCATAGCATTCCGGCCCCCGCGCTTAGAGGCTGCGGAAAAACCCGTCCAGCCTGTCATTTCGAGGAGCCGAACGCGACGAGGAATCTCGGAAGTGATTTATTTGCAGATCGAGATTCCTCGCTTCGCTCGGAATGCCAGTGTTCCGAAGTGTTTTTCCGCAGGCTGTTAAACGCGATCACCCGAGGACGGCGTGATAAAATTGCTCGTTGCTCTTCGAAGGAGTTTCCATGCCCAAAGCTCAACTTCAATACCTGGCGGATGAGGTCCAGAAACTCAAGGACCAGGGCCTTTACCAGAGGCTGCGAATCCTTGCGGGCGAACAGCTGCCGGTGGCGCAATTCGACGGACGCGAAGTCATCAACCTCTCGTCGAACAATTATCTTGGCCTCACAACGCATCCCAAGCTGAAGCGGCGCGCTCATGAAGCCGTGGAAAACTACGGCGTGGGCTCCGGCGCCGTCCGCACGATTGCCGGAACCATGACGCTGCACATGGAGCTCGAAGAGAAGATCGCTCAATTCAAGAGCGTTGAAGCCTCGGTGGTATTCCAATCCGGTTTCACGGCGAATGCTGGAACGGTATCCGCCGTGATCGGTCCCGATGACATCATCATCTCAGATGAGCTCAACCACGCGTCGATTATTGACGGATGCCGCCTCTCGAAGGCTGAAATCAAGCGATACCCTCACAAGGATATCGGCGGATGCGAGAAGGTCCTCAAGGAGATTCGCGGCCATCGCGGGCACAAGCTCCTCATTACCGACGGTGTATTCTCGATGGACGGCGACATCGCGCCTTTACCCGGCCTGGTGAAGCTGGCCGAAGAATACGAATGCATCATGATGATTGACGATGCGCACGCGTCGGGCGTGCTCGGCCGCAACGGCCGCGGCACGGTGGACCACTTCAACCTTCATGGCCGCGTGGATATCCAGGTCGGAACGCTTTCCAAGGCCATCGGCGCGCTGGGCGGTTACGTCTGTTCCTCACGCGAAACGATCGAATTTCTGTACCACCGCGCGCGGCCCTTCCTTTTCTCCACCTCACATCCGCCGTCTGTGGCTGCCACCTGCCTCGCGGCTTTTGAGCTGCTGGATGAGGAACCGCAGCTCGTCCAACAGCTCTGGACTAACGCTCGATTCTTCAAGGAGGGTCTCACCCGGTTGGGCTTCAACACCGGCGCGAGCGAGACGCCCATCACCCCCATCATCGTGGGCGATGCCGCGCTGGCACATCAGTTTTCGAGCGACCTCTTTCAAGCTGGCGTTTTCGCGCAAGGTATTGGCTTTCCCACCGTGGCGAAGGGAAAAGCCCGGCTGCGCACCATCGTAACCGCCACCCATACACAGGACGAGCTCGCGCGGGCGCTCGGCATCTTGGAAAGCGTGGCCAAGAAGCTGAGGATTCTGTGACAGCCTGAGGCGTCTCAACAAACCACAAAAACACGAAGACACCAAGGAATAAATTATCGTTTACCCGCTCTGGGTTTCTCTGTGTCTTGGTGTTTTGGTAGTGCGGGTTCTTCATTACACGTCGAGCCCGATCCAGCGCATCAATTCCAGGGCATTGCTGGTCTCGACGACGCCGTCCCGCAGCTTGTAGTCAAAGCTCATTTCGCCCGCCTCGATACGTTCCTGAAAATGAGCGTTGTGGATCGAGTTGCCCAAAGAGGATGAAATCCCGGTAAGCGCGAGGTCGTGCGTGGTGACGATTCCAATGGCGCCGCGCTCCATCAGGCTTCGGACCAATCCCTCGGCGCCGGCCCGCCGGTCTTTGGAATTGGTTCCCTCCAACAGCTCATCGAAGAGATATAAAAGCGGCATCCCACCCAGCGTCAGATCCATCACCTGCCGGATCCGCAGGATCTCTGCATAAAAGCGCGATTGGCCCTGCTGCAGGGAATCCGTGGTGCGGATGCGTGCCCCGAGGGTCAGCGGCGACAAGCGCAACTTGCGGGCGCGCACCGGCGCGCCGGCCATCGCCAGAACGGTGTTGATTCCTACCGCGCGAAGCAGCGTGCTCTTGCCCGACATGTTGGAGCCGCTCACGATGAGCAATCGCGTGTCCGCGCCAAGGCGAACCGAATTACACACACAGCGTGCAGCGGCAATAAGAGGATGGCCCAAATCCTCTCCATCAAAGACGGGCGCAGCGCCGGATGTACCGGCAAACTCCGGAAAGGGATCGGCGGGATGCTCAAAAGAATACGCGGCAAGCGAAAACAACGCCTCCATCTCTGCCACCCACTCCATCCAAAGCGCCACCTGGCTGCCGTACCGCCGCCTCCAGCGCTCTGTTGCCATGCCCACCTGCACCGTGTAAAGCAGCGGAAGCTCGATGATCTTCACGAACATGCTATCGCGGCCGTCGATCCAATCGGCCAGGGTTGCCAGGCGCCGGATTGTGGTCGATACGGGCCGACCGTGGCTTCTCAGTTCGGCGTTAAGGTTCTGCAAGCGAGCGGAATGGAACTTTTCCGTCTCGAGCTGCTCGACGATCTCCGCCAAGAGCGTGAGGCCCTTGCTGCCGCAACCCATCCCCAGCGTCGCCGCCTTCGACGGTTTCCACAACCTGCGGATCAGCACCGCTTCAAGGGCTAGCACAATCAAAAAGGGAACGTAATCGACAGTGGCCAGGGCGAAAACAAACGTCACAATGGCGGAAAGCGCGAGCGCCGCCGCCATAATCCCATAGAGGGGATGGAACCGGTCTGACCGGAGCGTGGCCCACCGGGCGAGTAAATCAGGATCGAGCGCCGCGCGCAGCTCTTCACCCACGGTACTCAAGCGCTCGCGCAGATCCAGCTTGCTCCGCAGCTCCGTAACCAGACCATGCCTCTCAGCAATAACGCCGGGCGCCGACGGAGACAGCAGCCACTCCGCAAGCTTGTTCTCGCCCATCGGCGTTCGCGCGGTAGAGAGCAGCTCGAACAGGCTGCCAGTTCCAAAAATATCGATATCTTCCGCATAAACGCTCTTCGTACCGTGGAACCGCTCTCCGGTGTTGCCCGTGCCCGCCCACTGATCTTCGATTCGCGCCAACCCCCCGCGATAGAAGCCTGCTACCTTTTCCAGGCGGCCGCGTGCGCGGAGAACACGTCCGTGGAATACGGCCAAACCAGCATAAGTGAGCGCAGGGACGATCAGCCACCAAGCCGGGAAGAGGTGACTTACCCACGCGAGCCAAGCGATCACAACGCCGGCCGCAAGCGTCAGCAATTTGAGGTAACCGGCGCGGATGTGAAGGCGCTCCCGCACGGCGAGGGCATTGAGGGTGGAATCGAGGCGGCGGGAGTATTCTGCTCGCGGGTCGAGGAGATGGTCTGGGCGCGGGTGGTGGGCGGGCATACTACTGCGCCACCTGAAAGATGAACGAACCTCCCGCCAGGATTCTGCTCCCAGGGCTAGGAGATTGCCCGAGGATCGTCCCACTGGGCGCGCTGCTCCCGGTCACCCGGTTCGCCTTGGCAACGGCGAACCCGCCGCTCTGGATAACCGGCTGCACATGGTCAAGCTTCATTCCCACAAAATCCGGGCAAACGTAGGCGGGCGGGGAGGGTCCCAGGGAAACCAGAAAATTGATGGCCGGACTGTGAATCTCGGTTGTTGAAGCGGGTGGATCCTGTGCCATAATCTGGTCCGGCTGTGACCCAGGCCAGTGCACCTGAACCACGTCGCCCACCGTCAGTCCCTTTTGCACGGCCAGGATCTGAGCAACGCGCATGCTTGACCCAATCAGGTCCGGCACGTCAATGCGCCGCGCGCCCAGACTCACGAGCACGTGGACGTGCTGACCCGCCTTCACGCGCGTATCGGGCGGCGGTTCCTGGGAAATAATCTGGTTCGCGGCGTATTTACTGTTGAAGAGTTTGTCCTCCACCTTGACTTCGAGCCCCATGCCCTCGGCCACGGTGTCGGCGGCGTCCAGGTTCACGCCCACAAGGTTGGGCAGCGTCTCCTGGTTTCCATTGATGGTGAGCCGGATCGTTGTGATCGCGCTGATCACGGCGACGGCGGCCAGAAACGTAAACAACAGAAACAGGCGGAAGAGAAACCGGATCCGTTCGCTCAGGCGCATGGGCAAGGACGTTCTCCCCGATTCTAACACGGCGCGCGCACGCCTCCGCCAGAATACTGCCCCCGCGAGTTATACTATCCAGCCGTCACGAAAATCTTCGGGAGGTTGCTGAGGAATGCCCAGCATTGTCATTTGGTGCTGAAAATGGGGAAATGCAACATTGAAAACAACTGGCTTACGACGTTCACCGTAGGGGCGCTGCTGACGGGAAGCACTGCTTCCCCTGCGCCCTTTGGACGGTGGGCGCGGCAAGCAGCACCCCTACACCTTATTTTCATCCTTCGGAGTGTCGCGAAGCGACATAACAGACTGAGCGAAGCGAAGAATCTGCTTCTGTTTTGAATTAATGACGCGCGAGATTCCCCGCCGCCTTCGGCTCCTAAGAATGACATCGCTTCCGAATCTTTCATCAACCGATCAGGAGTGTTCACCGCCATGCTGACCCGCAACGTTCGATACCTTGTAGGAGTGCTTATCGTGCTGCTGCTCGCTCCCGCGCATCCCGCCGTCCCGCTTCGCGCTCAAAACGCGCCGCCGCTCGAGGCGCGTATTCAACAGATCATCAACCGGCCAGTATTCCACCACGCGAGCTTTGGCATTGAGTTCCTTTCGCTCGATACCGGCAAGGTGCTTTACGCGCTCAACCCACAAAAGCTGTTCACGCCGGCTTCCACCACCAAGCTCTTGACGGAAGGCACGGCACTCGCGCTTCTGGGACCGGGCTACCGGTTCCACACCCGAGTCTACCGTACGGGGCCCGTAGATCAGCATGGCGTGCTCCATGGTGACCTCGTGCTCGTGGGGAGCGGTGATCCCAACCTCTCGCAGCGAATCCAGCCGGATGGCACACTTGCTTTTGAAAATGACGACCACTGCTACGGTGGCCCGGCCGTTCCCGGCGATCCGTTGATTGTGATCAAGCAACTGGCCGCGCAAGTGGCCGCGCGCGGCGTCAAGCAGATTGACGGCCGCGTGCTGGTGGATGTCAGCCTGTTTCCCGAAGGCCAGCCCGAGCTCGGCACCGGCGCCATCATTTCGCCGGTCGTCATCAACGATAACATTGTCGACGTCACCGCCAGCCCCGGCCTTGCTCTTGGTGCTCCGGTCGCGCTACGCATTTCGCCTGCTACGAGTTACGTTCAATTCGTGAACCGGGCGACGACGGGGCCCACCGGCTCGGAGCCCGACATCGAATGGAGCAAGGACGAGGCAGGTCCGGACGGCACGCACACCGTCATCGTGACCGGGAATATGCCGCTCGGCAAACCGCCGCAGAATTTCCCCTACGCCATCCCCCAGCCAAGCCGCTTTGCGGAAATCACGCTCGCAAACGCCTTGCAGGCTAACGGCGTTACGGTCACGAGCGGCGGCGGCGGAGCGCGGCCGGACTTCCAGCGCCTCTCGGCGAGCTACACACCGGCGAACCTTGTGGCAGAGCACACGTCGCCGCCCCTTTCGGAAGACGTGAAAATCACCCTCAAGGTGAGCCAGAACCTCCACGCCAGCCTCATGCCTTACATCCTGGGAGCCGTCGTTGGGCATGCCACGGTTAACATCGATCAGGCAGGGTTCAACCTCGAACACAATTTCCTCGAGAAGGCTGGACTCGACTTAACCGGGGCGTCGCAGTCGGATGGCGCCGGCGGTTCACCCGCTGCATTTTTCACTCCCGATTTCGTGGTCCGCTATCTCGCCTTTGTGCGGCGTCAGAATTTTTTCCCTCAGATCTTCGCCGGGCTTCCCATCCTTGGGCGCGACGGGACGCTGGTGGATACTCAAACACAGTCGCCCGCGGCCGGCCATGTCTTCGCCAAAACCGGAACGTTCGACGACTATGACATGCTCAACCAGAATGACATGGTCACCGGCAAGGGGCTGGCAGGCTATTTCACCACACCCGGCGGAAGGCATATCGCGTTTGCGATTTATGCCAATGAAGTAGCCGTGCCGGGGCACGGCGACCTCACCGAGGAGATCGTGGGCCAGGCGCTCGGTCAGATCGCAGCCGCTGGATACGCGGATCTGGGGCCCGCCGAGGCGCAGTCCGATCCCCCCTCCGCCGGTCCCGCGCCCGTCTACGACGTGCTGATCAAAAACGGGCACATCATTGATGGCGCCGGCAACCCATGGTACGCGGGCGACGTGGCCATCGAGAACGGGCGCATCGCCGCCATCGGGAAGCTGGCTGGAGCAAAAGCACGCAGGGTGATTGACGCGCGCGGCCTCGTGGTGGCGCCCGGCTTTGTCGACATGCTTGGGCAATCGGAGTGGGCGCTGCTCATCGATCACCGCGCGCTCAGCAAGCTGTCGCAGGGCATCACCACGGAAATCACCGGCGAGGGCGGCTCCATCGCTCCGCAAGACGCGCTCACGTTGGCGCCGCTCGAGCCTTTTCTCGATCACTATCACCTGAAAGTGGATTGGACCACGCTTGGCGGCTACTTCAAGCGCCTCAAGGCTACGGGAACACCCATCAATCTCGGCACTTATGTGGGCGCCGCCCAGGTGCGCGAGGCGGTGTTAGGCGACGTGGACCGCGCGCCAACACCGGCCGAATTAACCCGGATGGAAGATCTCGTGGCTCGCGCCATGCGGCAGGGAGCGCTGGGGATTTCCACGGCGCTGATTTATCCGCCCGGCTCCTACGCCAAGACCGATGAGCTTATCGCTCTAGCCAAAGTGGCCGCCCGGTATGGCGGCATCTACGCAACCCACCTGAGAAGCGAAGGCGCGATGGAAATCCAGGCTCTCGACGAGGCTTTCCGCATCGGCCGCGAGGCGCATATTCCCGTGGAGATTTTTCACATGAAGGTCAGCGGCAAATCGCGCTGGGGATCCATGCCCAAAATCGTGGCCATGATCGACGCCGCGCGCGCCTCCGGCCTGGACGTGCGGGCGGACATGTATCCTTACACGGCGGGCAACACGTCGCTCGCATCCTGCCTGCCGCCCTGGGTGGCCAACGGCGGTCCGGATAAATTACTTGCACGGTTGCGCGATCCGGGTATTCGCGCGCGCATCAAGGCGGAGATGGCGCAGGACCACCCGGATTGGGAAAATCTTTACGTGGATAGCGGCGGCGCTTCGGGTGTCCGGATTTCGTCCGTGATGAACCCGAAACTCGATAAGTTCGAGGGAAAAACTCTTGCCCAGATCGCGCGAATGGATGGCAAGGCCCCGCTCGACGCCATGATGGATTTGATCCTCGCGGACAACGCGCAAACGGAAGCGCTCTACTTTATGGCCGGAGAGAAAGATCTGGAGTACGGCCTGAAGCAGCCGTGGACCAGCATTGGGCTTGACGCGCAGGAGACTTCGCTCGATGGGCCCCTCTACGAGCCGCACGATCATCCGCGCGCCTGGGGATCAATGCCCCGTTTCCTCGGCTACTACGTCCGCCAAAAACACCTGCTCACGCTGGAAAACGCCATCCGCAAGATCACGAGTCTTCCCGCTCAGCGTGAGCACTTAGCGCACCGCGGCCTGCTCGAACCCGGCTTCGACGCGGATATTACCGTCTTCAATCCGGCCACGATCGAAGACACAGCCACTTACCTGCGTCCCGCAAGCCTCTCGACCGGCGTGGACTACGTGTTTGTCAACGGCGAGCTCGAATATGAGAACGGACGCCTCACCGGCGTTTACGCGGGCAGGCCGTTGCGCGGCCCCGGATGGATAAAGCGGTAGGCTGTACGCAGCTACCGCGAGTTATCGCGCGTTGTAGCGGCGGCGTCCCCGCCGCCGGTCTTTCCTTCCTTTCGACGTCAGAGACGCCGCCGCTACAGTGTGCGCCGACCGCGCGGTGCTACCGCGGCCGGATTTTAGCCATCGCCCTGCTCGGCGGGAAGCTATGCAGAAGCGGGCCGATGGCATTGGACAGTTGATAGTTTTCACGCCGGTCCGACTGAATATTCCAAAACATTGCGCCGTTGAAATCCGGGTAGCCTGAGGATCGCCGAAGTTTATACACGCCGCCAGCGGACGGTTTCCCTTCAATGAGGTAGCGTAGCGCGTTCTCAATGGTTGGGATCGCAGGCGGACCAGCCATAAATCCTATGGCTACCTTATCCGCGGGCAGGGGCGGAAAAAAGGATTTCGGGTTCCCTCCAACCGGGAAGCCCCGGACCATAAGTTCGGCCATCGAGACGTAATAGTCCGCGGTTTCCGGCATGTAATAGTTCCCGTCCAATCCTTCGAGCGGCGGTGTGTTGTAATTCTGTACGTCCACAAAGGAAAGAATGTCGCGGGTACCGTAAATGACCGGTAGGAAAGAGCCGAATTGTCCGCCGTAGACTTCCATGCCGGCGGGTACCTGGGGACCTTCGGGAACTTCGGCGATCATAAACTTGGGTCCGAGGCGCTGGCGAAGCTGGCGCATGGCCGAGATCAGATTCACAATCGAAGGCGTGGTCGGGTTGCGGAAGTCTGTGTCCCCCGGATTCAGAATTAGCGACGGAGTTTCGAAATCAAGATCGACGCCGTTAAACCCGTACTCTTGCACGATGGCCGAGACGGAGCTCACAAACTGGCGAATGTCCTGCGCCGTATTCAATATGACCACCTGGCCGCCGCCGCCGAGCGAGATCAAGACCTTCGTGCCTTTACCCTGCAAGTAAGCGATTTCAGATTTGAACTGGTCTCTCGTTTGGCCTACGGGTGTGCGAAACCGCATGAGACTCGTCGATCCCTTCACCGGCGGCGCGAACGCAACGATGACCACATCCCACTGCGGCGACACGTCTCGAAGGTGAAACGTCTTGGCGGTGGAATATCCCGCCCAATACCCGATCAACTCGTGCCCGTTCGGAGAGCGTGTTTCCGCCAGCGGGGCCGCGGTCGGAACCGCTACGCCGAAGCTCCGCCGGCGCATGCTCATGCACGGCCGGGCAGCGGCTGTGAGCGCATGTGTGTCCGGAAAACTGTAGGCGCCTTGGAACGTCCCGGGGTCGGGGTTTTCGGCGAACCACGGAAGCAAGGCGGCGTTCTCCAGATGATATACCCTGCCATGCAGGGTCACGCGAGTCGCGTTCGACACGGACGTACCGTCCGTGGGCTCGGCAAAGCGATAGAAGCTGCCTTCGCCTCTGCCCCCGCAGCGGAAGTCTTTCGGCGGACTCATCCATGCCGGGAACGTATTGGTCTGATAACCCTGCAGGGGGTCGTTCATCCATTCGGCAACCTGCTCCGTGAGCGTTTGAACGTCGGAATATCGCGGCACCACGCCCGGATCCAGATATGTGCCGAGGATAAACGCCTGCGCGGACTGCGACGCGGCGTCAAGCTGGGCGCCGTGAGCGCCCCATGAACAGCACACCGTCGCGTCATTGAGCGGATAGAACATGGTGTTTTTGGTCAAAGCGATTACGAGTTCGTTGGGTTTAACATCGAGCTTCGACAAACGATTAAACAACGCCTTTTTGACAAACTCCACGTCAACCACGGCCAGCGAATGCCCAGTTCGCGTGGAGGTTAACAGATATCCATCGGCCGCAGGAATATTAATCCGCAGCACCGGTGTTACAAGGGGCTGGCCGAGCAGAGTATGCCAGGCGGTTGGGCCTTTCTTTGAGCCGGCCTCCTTGTAGAACGCCGCGCGCTCGACCGCATCCCCGTACTGGGTTGTACCCGTGGCAAACGCGAACTTCTGGAAGATCGGCGAGCCAACCACGTTCGATACATCTGAAGCCGCGCTGATCCGCCGCTCTTTTCCTGACGAGCGCGCCTGCCCCTCGAAAACGAGAGACACCGGGACCAGGACCGTGGGTATGGTCGTGGTCCCGCCTCGCTCCGGGCTGCCGCCCGCCACCGTGTAGCGGTATTGCTTGCCTGCCGCGATGAATTGCCCGGTGAATGTTGGCACGGAGCGCGCAGCGCGCGGAGGAGCGGTCTGGGCAATCGCCGAAGCGAAAGCCAGAGAAAAACCAAGCAGCATGTAGATCAATTTAAGCTCGAATGCTCCGTGTGAGCGTTTTTGGAAAGTCCTCACAGCGATACCATCCTTTATTGGGCTCTGCGCAAGAATCTGACAGAGTGGCGAATTGACGGGGCTTTGAGCCGGTCCCTCTTTCGGGTACACTCCGCCGTGTGAGAGACAACGACTGGACGAAGATTTTGGGGTGGCCGGGTTACCGA
>JBOGJT010000409.1:0-2552 GCA_050745065.1 Terriglobia bacterium | reverse complement strand
CCTGTTTGTCAACCTGGCTCACCTGGCGGTTTCCGCGGATGGGCAGAGCCTCTTCGGAGCGCCCGAATATATTTCTCCCGAGCAAGCGGTGGGCACGAGCGCCGAAGCGCTGGACGGACGATCCGACCTGTATTCACTCGGCGTTATCCTTTACCGGATGCTCACCGGTGAGCTGCCTCTGCAGGGCGCAAATGCGATGGAAATGCTGCTTGCGCAGATATTCTCCGAGCCCTGCCCATTTTCGGAAACGGCGGGCCGCGAGACTCCTGTGGCTGTGGAAACGCTGGTGATGAGGACGTTGGCTAAAAGGCGTGAGGATCGACCGCCGAGCGCCACGGCGCTCATCGATCAACTCGCGGCTTGGGAAGATCGCAAAGCTCCCACGCGGCGGCTCGCAGTGGTTCCCTTGGCACAAGCGAAGCCGGAAGCACTACACTCCACGGCCGTTCCTCCGCCCGAGCCTGAGCCGCCCGCTCCGCGCGTTACACCTGTTACAGCGCCAGCGATGGCCGCGACGCCCGAGCTACCAGAAATTCCGGTGTTCGAGATGCGCGCGTCGGACACTTCGGCGCCTTCACTCGAGCTTCAGCCGCATAAGGAAGATGTTGCGCTGGATCTCGATCCCGGTGAATCATCTGCGGCTCCGGTCGAGGCCGCACCGGACGCGGTTGCGGAATTAGAATTCTCCCCGGAGCGGTCTCGGGAACCTTCGCCTGTCTCTTCGACGCTGCCTCACGACGATTTTTCGGCCGATCTTCGGGAATCATCGGAGGCGGCATTCAGCATATCTTTACCTGGAGAAGCGGCTGCCGAACGGGCCGACCCTGGGGAGGAATCTGAGCGAGCAGAGTGGACCTCGCAAGTGGCCGAGGAGCACGACGATTCGGCGCCACCTTTTGCGGCTCACTCCGCGCAAGCTCACACGGGAGGCTTCGATATCCAATTCGGCTTGCCCGAAATCCCGAAACCTGACTCTGCAACAATGGAGCGCGCGCAGGACACAGAGCCCGTTCGTGCCATGCCACCGGTTTTGCCCGTCGCAGTTCACGCCGCGGCAAGCGGTCCAGTGCTGTTTGCAAATTACAGTCCGCGCCCAAAACGGAGGCGGAGGTGGCCGAAGGCGCTGGCGATCGCGGCGATCGTCATCCTGATTTTAATTGGCGCGGGTTGCGGCTTTCTTTACTATACAGGCAGAAGCTATTGGCTCAATCCGGATTATGTAAGGATGCGTGTCTCTTCGTTTCTTAACGGCGGAACGACGAGCAGCTCGCCCCAGGTTGAGACCGATGCCTATTCGCAGTCCAACCCTCTGAGCACGGCGCCGAATTCGGCGCCGCCTGGGGTCTCGACCGCTGTGCCGTCGGCTTCGGCCGGTTCCTCAAAGCCTGGCGCTTCACCGGTCGGGGGAGCGGCGCCGTCAAGAAGTACTGAGCAGCCGGAACAACATCAGGGAATGCAGCAGTCCGCAAATGCCAATAATCCGGGCTTGGCGGCCTCCACCGCGGCAACACCAACGGCAGCGGAGCCGTCTCCTAATCTGGCGCGTCCGAGTGGCACGCCGGAAACCGCGCGCGTTCCCCAAAAACAAGTAAGGCGCGCCCCGCGCGCGGTGGAAAATACTGCTGGTCTGGTCGCGGCCGCCATCACCCGCGGCGACTATTATTTTAATCGCGGCGATTATGACGCAGCGATTCGCGCCTATCAGGATGGCCTGACCCACTCCCCCTCCAATGCGCAGCTGACGGCGGAAATTGCTCGTGCCAGGAAGGCCAAGGCGGCGGAAGCGAAATATCTGCAGTGAGCCAGGGCACCGAACCCGTGGCCGATGGCCCTTGAAGGTCCGTATGGCAAATGCGGATTTTGTGCTGTAGCGGCGGCGTCCCTGCCGCCGGTCTTTTCTTTTAGAAATCCGGCGGCGGGGACGCCGCCGCTTCAACCGCAGTTATCCCCGCGGCCTGTTAGGCTGGAGAAACGATGAAGACGCGGGTTCTGTGCAGGCGCCACGCCGTAGCTTGCGGGCTGCTCATCACCGTGATGATGGCGGCTCCGGCGCTCCTTCTGTCCTCCGGCTCCCAGTCTCCCCTGGACGCGCGGCAGGTGGATGGATTGGTGCGGGGCGGTGTTTCCAACCAGCGCGTTGCGAAGTTGGTGCGGGAGCGGGGCATCAATTTCCACGTCACGACCGCGTTTCTCAAGGACCTGCAAGAAGACGGCGCGGCAAAAGTTCTGCTCGATCAGCTCTCGCATACGGCGCCCCAGCTTCCACCCGTCCAAGACGCGCCGTCAAACCCGAACGTGCTCGAAGCTCAGCGCGATCGGTCCGAGGGAAAAGCGCTTCTGGATCGCGCCATGTGGAACCACGCCGAGACAGAGCTGCGAAAGTCGGTTCAGTTGAACCCGGCCGATGCCGCTGCGCACTTCTACCTGGGCCGCGCCTTGAGCGCGCAAGGAAAGCTGGATGACGCCATCGCGGAATACCGCCAGGCTATCCTGCTTTCACCGGAAACCAGGCCCGCGCGCTTCAATCTAGGCAACGACTTGCTGAGGAAAGG
>JBOGJT010000408.1:0-3454 GCA_050745065.1 Terriglobia bacterium | reverse complement strand
CAAGCAGCGCCTTCGCCAAGTCGAGCGCGCTCATGCTTCCAAATGCGATGATCTCAACCTTTCGTTTCTCAATGAAGCCCGCGAATGCCTTGCGTATGGCCGCTTCAATCGTAGCTTGGCGTGTGTCAGCGTCCGCTTTCATCCTGCTCATGTAGTCGTGTTGGCTTCCGTAGCCTTCAGTTACCATGGGCGCTCTCTAAACTTCCTCGCCTTCAACCGGAGGTGTATGTGTAATCAAATGGGCGCTCGTCCGCTCTTCAGGCATCGCGTTTGCCTCAATGACCTCATCACCAACAGCACTCGGCACCGGTTCTGATTCGGGGCCTTCGGCCGGGGCGAGTGGCAATTCCTCTTCGCCCGGCAAGGGCGCGCCAAGGGCTTGGCGGGCGAGATCTTCAAATTCCTTGAGGCTGGGCAGCTCGCCCACGTCCTTCAGACCGAAATGAACCAGAAAGTCGCGCGACGTTTTGTACAGGATAGGTCGGCCCACCACGTTCTTACGGCCCGCGGTGACCACCAGCTTTTTCTCCATCAGTGTGTGTGCGACGCCGCCGCAATCGACGCCGCGAATCTCTTCGATTTCCGGCAGCGTCACGGGCTGCCGGTAAGCGATGACGGCAAGGGTTTCGAGCGCCGGTTTCGAGAGTCGGATCGCGGGTTTGAGGCTGCGCACGAACCGGCGCAAAACTTCATGGTGCTCGGCCTTCGAATAGAATTTGTATCCGCCGGCAACGGGCCGGATGCAGATGCCGTGCCCCGGCAGGTCGTATTCGAGGACCAGTTCTTCGAGCGCTGCCTTCACGCGTTCGCGCTCTTCGCCTTCAAGCGCCTTGGCGATCGTGTCAAGCGTCACCGGGTCCGGCGCCACGTAGATGATGCCTTCGATGAGTGCTTTGAGCGTTTCGTCACTCAGCATGGGTACGTACCTTGCTGTAGCGGCGGCCTCTGGCCGTCGGTCTTCACTTCTTAAAACGCGGCGGCCAGAGGCCGCCGCTACAACGTGATTCCCTATTCGTCCGCTGGTTCGCCGCGCGTGTTTGCTAAGTCCCGGCGGGTTCTTCCGGCCCGCCGGTGGTTTCTTCAAAGCTGGCTTCGATTGCCGCGGTATCGATCCCGGCCATGATTTCGTCAAAGTGTTTGCTGCGATGGATGGTAATCGATCCGAACAGCTCCTTCTGCCGCAAGATGATGGCGTGAACTCGCACCATCTCGAGCAGTGCCAGCACCAGAGCGATAAGCGCCGGGCGGGCCACAATCCCGGCCATTAAATCATCCAGATCGACGGCGCGTGAGCGCGAGACCAGAACCCGCTTGACGTGCTCGATCATCTGCGCCACCGTCACTTCGTCGCGCTCGATGCTCAGCGGCGGCCGCTTCCGGGCGCGCTCCACCACCTCCCGGAACGCCGCAATGAGGTCGAACACGGAGACGGCAAGGCCCGGCTCATCCTCCGCGTCGATGAATTCTCCAATCCCCGGCTGCGACCAGGAGGCTTCCTCCACCACGCGCTTCGATTGCAGCATTTCTGCCGCATTCTTGAACTGCTCGTGCTCGATCAGGCGATGCACCAGATCAGTGCGCGGGTCTTCCTGCTCCTCGGGCGCCGCCAGCGGATCGGGCGGCAGCAGCAGGCGCGACTTGATGTGGATCAGGGTTGCGGCCATGAATATAAACTCGCCCGCCACGTCGATGTTCATTTCCTCGAGCAGATGAAGATAGTCGAGATACTGGTGCGTGATCTGGGCGATGGGAATATCGTAGATGTTGATCTTCTGCTTACGGATTAAGTCGAGCAGCAGGTCGAGCGGACCCTCGTAGATTTGCAGCCGAACAAGCGGTGAGGAGGCGCTGGCCGGCATCACGATTTTCGCTTGCGGCGCGCCCGGCTCGTCGCGGGAGGCGCCAGGCTGCGGTGTTTGAAGTTCGTCGACCATGCTTGGCGGAGTCCCTTTTGCGGCGGCATCCCAGGGGAGCGCGCCCTCACAATCGTTCAATCCGTTCTCGTCAGGTTCATGGCCGAGCGCACTTCCGCCATTGTGGCGTGGGCTACGGCGCGAGCCTTCGCGGTTCCTTCCTCAAGAATGTCCCAGACGCGCTTCGGGTTTTCTTCGAGCGGTTTGCGCCGCTCGCGGATCGGGTCGAGGAAGGAATTCAGGAAGCCCGCCATCAGCTTCTTGCATTCGACGCAGCCGATTTCCGCCGTGCGGCACTCACGGTTGACGCGCTCCGTCACGTCAGGCGGCGAAAAGATTTTGTGAAAATCGAAAACCGGGCACACGTCGGGATTTCCTGGATCGCTTCGCCGCTTGCGGGCCGGGTCCGTCAGCATCGCCGCCACCTTCCTGGCTACGACCTCACGCGAATCGGACATGTAAATGGCGTTTCCGTAACTCTTGGACATCTTGCGTCCATCGGTTCCGGGCAGCCGTGGTGAGCGGGTGAGCAGCGCCTTGGGCTCCGGTAGGATACCCGCGTCCCCGTATAAATGATCGAAGCGCCGCGCAATTTCGCGCGTCAGCTCGACGTGCGGCACCTGGTCTTCGCCCACCGGGACCGCGTCAGCTTTGTACATCAGAATGTCTGCCGCCTGGAGCACGGGATAACCCAGGAACCCGTAGGTTTTGAGGTCGCGGTCGCGGAGATTTTCCTGCTGCTCTTTGTAGGACGGCACGCGCTCGAGCCAGCCAAGGGGCGTAATCATGGACAAGAGCAGATGAAGCTCGGCGTGCTCCGGCAGGCGCGACTGAACAAAGAAGACGGCCTTGGCGGGGTCAAGTCCTGCGGCGAGCCAGTCGGTCACCATTTCGAGGATGTTTTCCTGCAGACCCTGCACGTTCGCGTATTCCGTGGTGAGCATGTGCCAATCGGCGACAAAGTGATAGCTCTCGTACTCGTCCTGAAGCTTCACCCAGTTTTCGAGCGCCCCCACCAGGTTCCCCAGGTGCAGCTTCCCCGTCGGGCGCATGCCGCTTAAAATTCGAGGACGGCGTTTCTCAGGCATAAGCGATTCGGGGCGCCGCGTAAATTCGTCTGCCGGCAGCGTTAAGCCGCCTCCAAAGCAAACGCCGCCCGTTCGGTTGGTAATCCTCAATGCTCGCGCTCGTTTCAGGATATCATACGCGCAGGCGGCCAACTGCCTCGCCCACTACGCTTGGAAGCGACGCGGCAATCGGCTGGCCTGCCACTCTGTTTAGACAAAGCGTCAAAAGTCAGGGGCGGATATTTGTTGTCCCGGCGCTCTCTGAGCGCCGAAACACCGCCTTCCTGCTGCCGCAGCGCTGGGTGGGGACATCCGCGAATGAGCTGTCATTCTGTCCCGAAAATGGGGAGAGGCAACTTTGAAAACAAATGGCCTGCGGCGTTCACCGTTAGGGCGCTGCTGGCGGGAAGCACTGCTTTCCCTGCGCCCTTTGGACGATGGGCGCGGCAACCAGCGCCCCTACACCTTATTTTC
>JBOGJT010000407.1:0-4146 GCA_050745065.1 Terriglobia bacterium | reverse complement strand
GGCGCTCGATCCTGTGAGAATCGGGCCTCAATCAGCGGGGTACCAGCTTAACTTGTATGACGAGAGTATTGGCTGACTAAAGGACGGCTACTTTGCGCTTGGTGACACGAACGTTGGTATAGGCCCTAATAGTGCTGGTCGGCTTTTTTCTTTGCGATGATGGTCGCCATATAGGGTAATACAGAAGGAGGGCGGTCGGACCAGGAAGAAAGCGTTCTTACTGAATGGGTTAGCGGCTGGGTTCGCCTGAGATGTCCCGATTACGAGTAAACTCCCGCTGGACGTGCGGACTCAGGTCGCGCAGAACAACGCGGAATTGACAGACTGCTTGGGTCACGCCCGGCAAGGCTATCACGTTTTCGCTGAACCCACCTGTCCCAAAGCCACCACTCATACTGGAACGCGCTCGATATCCGTAGCGATTTCACATTTAAGATTCCGAATTTTAGTCTGGCCCTAAAATGAGCTAGTGGCCGCCGTGGGTTCGACTGCGGGCGGTCTGGAGCCGGGCGCCTTCGATCCAATCAAGGATGGTCTTGTATTGCCAGCTATCCTCGTTGCCCTTCCACCTTTGGCCTCCGTTGTGCGAGGCGTAGTAATCGTTGATGTTTCCTCCCGTCTCAGGTTTATGCGTTGGCTTCACAAGGATCAGGCTGTGGCGCGGGTCGCTGATATCCACCACGCGCATGGCGTATTTGTAATTCTGCCCGCTCATGGAGGGCAGAAACTTGCCCTGTTCGTCGGGCCCGGTCAGTTTAAAAATGGCGTGCGAGGCATGGCAGATGACGCACGCCTTGCCGTCCGGCCCGGCCTGGGCCAGGATCGGCTCGACGCGCTTCACGAAGTAATCGTAATCGAGTACCGAGCCGGGCTTCACGTCACGGAGAGCGGCTGCCAGGTTCCTGCCGCCGAGCACATTCGCAGCGATCAATTGCAGCCGTGGGTTAGGATCGTTCTGGAGCTTGTGGAGGGCGGCGATAAAGTCCGGCTGGTGCTCGATTCCATCGGCACGGCGCAGCGCGTCCAAGGCTGCGGCCCGCACGTTCGCATCCGGGTCGCTGAGACTTGCGATCACCGCGTTCAGCACGACGGGGTCGGTGAGGAAATTAGGCGCCTTATATTGCGTATAACCATAACTACCGGCAAGCAGGCCTGCCGCATCCTGAGAAATCCCCAAACTGGCCGTGCCCAAATGGAGCCGCATGAACCGGGGGTCGGAAACCTCAGCGATCAAAATCGCCCGCTGCTTGCTTCCTAATCGGGCAAGTGCCCCGGCGACCTGGCTGGCGCTGGCTGGCGAGCTCACAAACCGTTCGAGGACGATATCGACTGCCGCCGTTTCCACGCTGGCATTCTCGTCGCGAAGTCCCCGAAAAACCCGATCCTGAAAGGCGGTTCTATGGATGAGGCTTCCAAAGGATGATGCTGCCGTCAGGACCATGGCGTAATCTTTGGGACGAGGAGCTTGGACGAGCAATGCTCTCACCGCTTCAGCCACCTGGCTTTGCCTTGTCCACGGAGAGTCGTCAGGCAAACTCGCGAGTAATGGCAGCGCCACAGCACGGGCGCCCGCATCACCGTGCTGCAAAATTTCGACGACGGTTTTTACGAGCGCCGGGTCGGGAACCTCAGGAGAAGTGATGTTGAGGACACCTCGCTGGCCGTCCTTGTAGACGTAGCTCACGGCCGCGCGCACCTGCGGGTCAGGGTCGAGGGTGAGCTCAAGCGCGGCCAGCGCGAAACGCTGGCCGCCAGCGCCTTCGAGCGTGCTGCCCGCTTTCATCACCTCAATCTTCATATTGCTGTCTGCGCCCTGAAGACTATCAATCAGCGCCTCTTCCAGGTCAGGACCCGAGCTGCGGAAGAAATGGATCAGATCGCTGTCATTGCCTACGCGGGTCTGATAGAAACTGTTGTGTGGGTCGTACTTAAAATCGGCCGTCTCTTGATAAGGGGGATAGACGTAGCCGGGTTGATCTAGATTGGGCACGCCCTCCACATATTGAGTGAGGACCTTGGGCAAGCCGATGGAGACTTGGCCGGGCTTGAGCGCAGGGAGCGCGTAGTGGCGAATGTGAAAATCCCACATCGCGTTGAGAACAGCCATGCGGCCGGCCGGAGGCGCCTTGCGAATAGCGCTCGCGAGCGCTTCCGCCTGGCCGCGCACAACCTCTTCGTAGCCTCTCTCGATGCGTTCCTGATCCTCTCTCGTGGCGGCCGTTTTAATCCACGCCGCCATGTAACCCGTGTTCTCATCAAGATCGTCGTAAACGCTTTCCATCAGCCCGCGCCGCACCATCGAATCGCGCTCCGTGCCCAGGCGCGTGGTCAGAGCTTCCAGAATGCCGTTGCGCACGGCAGGATCGTCCACCTGCCAGTAGTACCAGCGCCATAAACCTCCCGCGGCTTGAAAGCGGATGTAAGGCACAGGATCGTCCAGGTCGTGGGTTAAGGCGGCAAGCAGCGCAGGATGGTCTGTGAGGTATCTGAAGTGCTGATTGAAAAGCCTAGTTGCGCCCCATCGCGTCCGGGCGTCGGGCGAGAGCAGCGCCGCCGCAAGCATCGCGCTTACTCGTTCTGCTACCGCAGGCCGGCGGGTAAGAATCTTCCGCAGCGCCCAAGCGGCCGTAATCTGCACCACTTTGCTCCGGTCCCCGAGCGAGCGGACAAGGATCGGTACGGCGCCCGGATCCGCCATGTGGCCCAAGGCGCGGGCAGCCGCCTCGCGAGCAAGAGGCTGCGGATTTGTAGCCAGCACCTGGCGGATTTGCTCAAGCACCGGCTCGGGGGCCAAATCCCAGAACTGGTCAAGCTGTGAGATCAGGCGCGGAAGATCACCCCTGGCCAAGCGCGTGGGCGGCGCCTGGAACGCATCATCCCACCCTTTCTCGCGGAGCGGCCGCTTATCGGGTCCTGGATAGAGTTGCGAAAGCGCCATCACGGCAAATTCCGTGGCTCGAAACGGCGTGTTAAAGCCCTGATAGACGGGATCGCCTTCCCAGTCTCCTTCTGTCCGCTGCGCCCGCAGGCAGGCGGCGACGGCGCGGGCCATGTTGGGATCCGTCTGGGGCCGGTGTCCCGCCAGGGCCAGGGAGTAAATTGCGTGATAAGAAATGAAGTCCGCTGTTTTGCGGGTCTTATCAAACGGGTAGGGCCACATCCCATCCGATTCCTGAAAGCTGTAAAGCTGCTTGATGAGCGTGTCCAACAGCGCGATGTATTTCTTGCGCCCGATCGTCGCCAGAAATTGGATTTTCCAGTTCAGGTCAATCATGTTCTTGGGAACATAGGGCACGGCCAGCCGCACAACCATGTCGCGCTCGGCAAGCCACTGCCGGTCGTGGGTGTGCTCGAAGAGAAAATTAAAGGTCTGCCAGCTCTGGTCGGCGATCTCAAAGGGGCTGATGTCCGGCTCGCAACCGTCCACTTCGTTGCCGGGCATCACGGTGCGGTCCTTGTAATGAATCTTTAGGTAATTGGCATATGGGATGGCAAAGTTCGCGCGGGGGCCGTCATGCGTGACTTCGGTTTCAAACCAGTGCGTGAGGAGCGGCAGGCGGCTGGAAACGGTGCGCGCGGAGTAAATCACTCGCACCCAATTCGTTCCGGGCTCACCGTAAAGTGGCCTCGCGTTGTTATAAAGGCGGTCGGTAATGAATTCAAGGGAGGTGCGCTGTGTGGGCGCGTAGCCGTTGCGAATGGCAGTGAGCTCGCCGCGCGTGGTGAATTGCGACGGATGGCAGGCGATGCAAAGCTCGGTTTCCGAGTGCGTCATCGTGGTGCGCAAAGCGATTGCGCCGCGCCGCGGCGTGTTCGAAAGCCATGTGTCACCCATGTTGATCAGGAAATCCATTCCGGTGCGCACCGCCTGGCGCGGATCCGTGTAAGGAGGAATGGGATAGGAGTAAGTGCGCAACTGGTATGCGGGGTGATTCGCGTCCACGCGGACGTAATAAGTCTGTCCTGGGTCAAGAACGCGCGTGCGGAATTTATAAAGGCCAGGATAATTCTGCGTGGATTCAATCTGGTAAATGAACTCGCCCTTCTTATAGGGTACGAGATCGTATTGCCCCCGCTTGTTCTTCTTCGCCTGGTAAAGGTAGACGTCGAAAGGCACGTCGCGGTCCGTAACGTCGAGCACGAAAT
>JBOGJT010000406.1:0-20478 GCA_050745065.1 Terriglobia bacterium | reverse complement strand
GGCGCTCGATCCTGTGAGAATCGGGCCTCAATCAGCGGGGTACCAGCTTAACTTGTATGACGAGAGTATTGGCTGACTAAAGGACGGCTACTTTGCGCTTGGTGACACGAACGTTGGTATAGGCCCTTTGAGGAACGCCATCGTGAACTCCGCAAGCGCGCCAAGAAGGGCGTAGAAACGCTGCTTCAGGCGATGGAGATTGTTCTGGACTCGAATCCCGCCGATGGGAACCTTCTCGCCGCCCTCTACCGGCAGATCGAGGAAGCGGCGTTGCGGGAAGCGATGGAAGCCTGCCGCGAGTTCAAGCGTCTGGAAGAGCGAGGTTATCAGGATGAACTTCGGGCGCGGTACCATCATCTGGGCCGCTACCTCCCCGCATTTTTGAAGCTTCCCTTCCGGGCGGAACCCGGAACCGAAAAGCTCCTGGCCACCATCGAACTCGCGCGTGAGCTAGAGGCGAGCAAAAAGAGACGATTGCCCCCTGAGGCAACCCTCAACTTTATTCCCGCCGCCTGGCACCCTTCCCTGGAAAGAAAAGATGGAGCCATCGACCCGAGCCTTTGGGAGATCGGGCTGGCGCTCGCTGTGCGCGACGCTCTGCGCTCGGGCGCGCTCTACCTGCCCCGCAGCCGCCATCATGTTTCCTTCTCCAATTTGGTTTATAGCGATGACCGTTGGCAGCGAGAACGAAAAGGGGCCTACGAGCAGTTAGCGCTGTTCAGCGAAGGCGATCAGGTCGTCGCTCACCTGACAAAAGAATTTGAGGAGATTGTCCGCAAAACGGCGGCAGGCATGAGGGCCAACCCGTTTGCTTCGATCTCCGAAGGCCGGCTGAAACTGCGCCGGCGCGACGCTCTGGAGATCTCTGATCGCGTACTCAAGTTGCGTCGCCTGATCGAGACCAGCCTGCCGCCCGTGCGGATTGATGCCCTGCTGCGTGAGGTGGATTCCTGGTGCAGCTTCAGCCGGGAGTTCCGTCCGCTCACGGAGGCTCCTTCTCGCAGCGGCAATATCTATCCGACCTTGCTGGCCGCGCTTATTGCCCACGGCACCAACCTCGGCATCGCGGCCATGGGCCAAAGCGCGCCCGGCATTTCCGTCGACATGCTGCGGTATGTGAGCCGGTGATTCCTGCGCGAGGAAACGCTCAAGGCCGCCAACGCCGTCCTGGTCAATTACCACCATCGCCTGCCGCTGAGCCGGGTGTGGGGATCAGAGAATGTTTCTTCCTCAGACGGCCAGCGGTTTGGCATTCAGCAGAGCTCGCTGCTCGCCTCCTCCTACCCTCGCTACTTTGGGTACTACGAGCGTGCCCTGTCGGTTTACACGCACATGTCGGACCAGTTCAGCGTCTTCGGGACACGGGTTATCTCGTGCGGGCCGCGCGAAGCCCTCTACGTGCTCGACGGCCTGCTTGAGAACAACACCATTCTGCGCGTGGGCGAGCACACCACGGACACGCATGGTTTTACTGAACACGTCTTCGCGCTCTCCTATCTGCTGGGTTATTCGTTTATGCTGAGGCTGCGGGATCTGGCGGACCAGCAGCTCTACAAGCCCGTGCGGGGGATGAGTTACGGATGCCTGGACCCGCTGCTGCACCACACCGCCGAGACGGATTTAATTCGCGAACAGAATGGGACACCATGGCGCGGATCGCGGCCTCGCTGAGGAATCGCACCGCGCCGGCCAACGTCATCATCCAGCGGCTGGCCAACGCTTCTTCCTCGGACCGCTTGGCGAGAGCTCTCACCGCCTTGGGGCAGATCGCTAAATCGATCTTCATTCTCCGTTATCTTGATGACGAGAAAATGCGGGATACCGTGAAGCTCCAGCTCAATCACCGCGAGCATCGTCACGATTTGACGCGCCGCTGTCTCTTCTTCGCTAACCGCGGGGGAGTTTCGCATCGGCGACCTGAACGAAATTACGAACAAAGCAAGCTGCCTGAGCCTGCTCTCGAATGCCGTTCTGGTCTGGAACACAGTGCGGATCGCTGGGATCGTTGACCGCCTGCGGGCTTCCGGAGAAGAGATTCTGGATGCCGACCTGGCCCGCGTCTCTCCTCTACCCCGCGCCCACATCATTCCCACCGGGACCTATTCGTTTGAGCTGGAGATGCCGGGGGTTGATATGGCGCACAATACGCTACCGTAAATTTTCGCACCCTTGCTGCCGACACCCCGGACCGGGCGGACCGTCGATGATCTGCAGCTTATCCTCGCCGAGCCCGCCATTCAGTTTCGAGCGGTTGCGGCAGCGATCCGAGCCGCTTTTAGGATTCTTGGCCGCAAATTCCAGCCCTGAAAACTTGGATCGGCTGCATGCAGATCCGCACCAACTGGAATTAACCTGTACACCCAGCTTCACTTCAGACGGGGCACACCCTTTCCCCAGGTCGCCGGCGGGGAGAGGTCGTGCCGCATCGGGGGCGGTTGCATTGAGGGAATCGATGTTGTGAAAACAGCGGCTCCCTGCGACACCAAATAATCGGCCGTCCGCGCGGCCAGTGCTTGAATAGTCAGACCGGGGTTGGCGGAGCCTTGCGTGGGCAGGATGCTGCCATCACAGATAAACAAATTTGGGATATCGTGGGTGCGTCCAAATTTATCGACCACCGACGTGCGAGGATCGTTCCCCATTCGTGCCCCTCCGACGAGATGCGCATAACGCGGCTCCTGGACGACCTCTTCGGCGCCGGCCGCCCACATGACTTCCATCACCTTGTTCTTGCCAAACTCGATCAGCTTCTTGTCGTTATCGTGCAGATTGAATGTGACCTTGGCGACTCGAATCCCGTGCTGGTCGGTGTCTTCCGCCAGCTCGACGCGATTATCTTCCCATGGTAAAATCTCGCCCAGCAAAGCAATCGCCGCCCAATGATTGTAGTCCATCATCAACTGACGCATTCCCCAGCCCCAAGCCCCCTTTGCGACCATCATTTGGCGCGCAAAGGCGATGGGTAGCGGCCCGACTGTCTGAATGGCGAATCCACGCGCAAACCCGCGCTTAGCGTCGGTCTCATAAAACTCTTCGGTCAGTGCATGCGCGGGGGGAGCCTTGTACATGCGGACTGGCTCGGCGAACCGGCCAAGAACCACGTTGCCCGCTTGCACCATGAGATAGCGGCCAAGCGCGCTGCTCGAGTTTGCAAGCCCTGTTTCGAAGCCTGGGCAGCGTGAGTTAAGCAGCAGGCGAGGCGTCTCAATCGCGTAACCGCAGACGATAACCGCCTTAGCCTTTTGTTCCATCTCGTGTCCGTCTGCATCGAAGTAAGTTACGCCCGTGACTCGCCCTTCTTCGCCCATGTTGATGCGCGCCGCCATGCAGTTGTCCCGAATCTCGGCGCCACGATCGAGCGCATCGGGAACGTGAGTGATGAGCGTGCTCTGCTTCGCGCCCACTTTGCACCCCTGGATGCAAAAGCCGCGATAGATGCAACGTGGGCGATCGCCGTGCGAACCAGCGAGAATTGCAACCGGGCCGCCAATGGAGACGCGAATGCCGAGCTTGGTGCACCCACGGATCAGGGCGTTACCACACCCGCCCATCGGGTGAGGCCCGTAAGGGTAGCCGTGCGGGTAACCCCAGGGAAAATAGGCGGGGCCAGAAACGGGCATCTCCTTTTCGATCAGCTCGTAATAGGGTTTGATGTCTGCATAGGAGATGGGCCAGTCAACGCCCACACCATCCTCGGAGTGGACACGGAAATCGGAAGGATGGAAGCGCGGGGTGAAGCCCGCCCAGTGCACTGAACCGCCGCCTACCCCGCGGCCGCTGTTGTTGGCGCCCAGAGCGACGGGATCTTTTCCGCCGGTGATGCGCAATTCGTTCCAGTATAGCTTGTGCGAGCCGGCCTCGTCGCTTACCCAATCGCGCTCGGTATCCCAGAAGGGCCCTGCTTCCAGGCCCACCACGCTGAAGCCAGCGCGGGCGAGCCGCTGCAAAAGCACGCCGCCCGCCGACCCGGCACCGACGATACAGTAATCCACCCGCTCGCCGGGACTATACCGCTGCATGGGAACATCAATGCGCTGAATAGATCCCAGCATGTGCTTGTGCTCTCGGGCTCGACCGAAGGCGCCCAGAATCGGCTTCTTCATTTTCCTCCCTATTCCGGCACGCCCCTGTGTTCAAACGTTCCGGCAACCGGATCATACCCGCCTGAATCTGAGCCGGCAGGCGGCTTCCATTCGTAACGCTGCTCCCGCACTTCCCAGGGCTCCGGCTCGCCACGTTCGAGCCGCATGTAGCCGCGAGGGTAGGCAGGTCCGCCAAAACCAATCTCGTCCCAGGCATATGGGTGCCCGTAATAGGCTTCCAGCACGTCCGACACGAGGAGAAACCAGTATCGGTGTACAGGCATACGCTGCCAGATTTCATCACCCGCGGGTGGATCCCCGTGGTGCAACTTCTTCAGAATGGTGTCTTGTTCCAGTGGTTCCAAATCAATAAAGGATTGACTGTAGAGGCGCTGAGCTGCCGCCTCGATTCCTTGCAGGCCCAGCCGATGCGCCTCTTGATCGGGCGGCATATTCTCGTAGCGGTAGCCATTGAGGCGATTGCTATCAAGGCGGTCATCAATGAAATTGGCGACTGGGATTTTGTGAACTTCATCGCGGTCATCCTGCGGCAGTACGCGGTCACAAACTGCTTTTAGGAGCACCGCTTCTTCGGGAGAAAAGAAGCGAACCGGGGGCACTTTCTCCAGTCTGGCCATCACGATTTTGCGCGTCGCCTCGTCCCAAAACTTGTTTTGGCTGAGTGTGCTGAATCCCGGGTAGTAGCCCGGTTGCGCCTTAGGCGGCAAGGGATCTCCGGTCTCCGGGTGCACGAGCCATCGATCGCGGCTGGAATTGCGCATTAGCGTTCCTTTCGTAAGAAGCTGGCAAGCAAGCCCATAAATCCACAGGCGGCGAACAGAAGCGGTGCCAGGACGGGCGGCCCGTACATGATGTTATAAAGCAGATGCTTTACGCCGCCCGGACGTCTTGTAACTCCGCGCACGTGGTAATAAAACCCTGCGGCGCCGTCCGCAACAGCAAGGGCTGACGCTGCAGGCAGAAGAGTATGCGCGACCTTCCGGCTCTTCATCGCGCCGAGCGCCGCTCCCATAAGGACGGGCGCAATCAGGACCGGGGTCCACTGCGCCTTATACCTGAAGTTGTTTTTGTAATGAGAGTAGAGGGCTTCCACGCCACTGAAGAAGGCCGACCCGAATGTGGCGGCTGCTAGATGCGTCTGAAAACGGCCTTCACGCACGTCCTGAGCCAGCGTGATTTCTTCCTGTTTTAGTTTGGCGGGCAGCAACTTCGTCCACGATGGAAGTTGACGCGCGACGCCGGGAAGAAATCCGTCTGCTGAAGCGTCCTCCCGGCGCAAGAAATAGGCCACCATCCCGAGATATCCACTGATGCCAAACAAAAGCGGCGCGAAAACGGGCGGCCCCATCACCACGTTGGTTACCGGGATTCGCCACCCGCCCGGCTTTCGCGCGATTCCGCGCACGTGGTAATAGAATCCGATAAGGCAGTCGGCGAGCACGGCTGCCGAGGCAGCGGGCAAAACGGTGCGCGCGGCTCGCGGGCTCTTAAAGGCCCATACCCCCGCTGCCAGTAGCACCGGGCTTAAAATAACCGGCGTGTACATGATCCGTTGACCATAGCTGCCACGATAGTGTTCGTAGGCAACCTCCAGCCCGCTGGTGACACTCGATAGCCCCGCAATTAACGCCAGACTTCGTTGAAATCTGCCCTCACGAACATGGTGGATAATCGATTCACCCTCCAGCACAACGTTTTCCGGCTTCTGTTTTTGCATTCTGGCCTCCTTAATTATTTCGTGAAATTCTCGTTCTTAATTCTTTCACCGTGCCGGGTTCCCTTCGTACTGAAGTCCAAGGACCGTTCGATGGATAATCGTCAGTCCCTCCTCCGCTTCAGCTCCCGCAGGGCCGCGCGCGCCTCAACCTGTTTGGCTTCGGCCACGTCCGTAGGGAGCGGCAGCGCTTTACCGCCGGCGGCCTCAACCTCGGCGCGAGTTGCCTCCAGACCATCGCGCCCACGCGCCAGGAGCCCGATATGCGCTCCTCGCTTCGCGAATGCTCGTACGGTCGCTCTTCCCACCCCGGCTGTCGCACCCGTGACAACAACGACTTCACGCCCATTTTTATGTCCGTCGTCGCGCCTAACCATATGGCATTCTCCTTTTATTCCGGTTCGACGCTGACATTGAGATCGCCGTCCACCTGAAGAACCTTCACCGCCACTCGATGCTCTGGGGTCCGCTCAAATCGCAGGTCCACCGTGGCGCCTGCGACCTTGAGGCGGTGGATTTCGAGGTGTTGGACAGAATCGGGCAGCACCGGACGCACGATCCGTAGCCGCTTTTCAAATCCTAATGGCACGAGACCCAGAGCCGTCTGCAGCATCATCGGAATAGCTCCGGCAGCCCAAACCTGAGGATGACAGGCTTCAGGATACGGAAGCGGAACGCCATAATCCTCACGCCTGAAACCAGAAAAGAGCTCCGGCAGCCGGTGAAACTCGAAGTGCGAAGCGGCTTCTAAGGATGCCGCTGAACACGCGCTGGAAGGCGTCATCCAACCCGTACTTTCGCAGCCCAATCGCAATGATGGAGTTATCGTGTGGCCACACCGTTCCGAGGTGATAGACGATGGGGTTATATCGCCGCTCGTGTTCGGACAAAGTTCGGACGCCCCATCCGCTAAACATGTCCTCGCCCATCAGGCAATCGGCAACCTGGTTGACCCGGTTCGAATCGACGATGCCCGACCAGAGCGCCTGGCCTGGATTGGAAGAGATCACCGAGGCTGGGCGGTTGTGTTGTTGAAGGGCCATCGCATAAAAGTTCTTGTCCTCAATCCAGAAATCCCGGTTAAAATGCGAGCGCAGTTTCGCCGCCTCCTGAAGCAGTTCGTCCGCACGGTCCATCGCTCCGGCTCGCCGGTAAAGCTCCGCCACCAACGTCTTCGCCAGGTAGACGTAGCCTTGCACTTCAACTAATGCAATAGGTGGGGGCGCGAGGCTGCCATCCTCATTCACCATCGAGTTTCCTGAATCCTTCCAGCCCTGATTCTGCGCCCCTTTTTTCGACTTGCTTTGGTACTTGAGGTAGCCGTCCTTATCCAGAACGCCGTATTTTGAAATCCACTCGAGTGCCGCGTCAACGTTGCTCCGCAGGTGATGAAACAAGGTCAAATCACCCGTCCAGGCCGCATGCTCCGACAGAAGGATAATGAACAAGGGCGTCGCGTCCACGGTCCCGTAATACGGTGTTTGAACAATTTGTTTGGAGTTGGCCAACTCACCTCGGCGCAGTTCGTGATGAATCTTGCCCGGCTCCTCGTCACGTGACGGATCGACGCGTTGCCCTTGAAACCTAGCCAGCAGGCGGAGCGTCTGTTCTGCCAGCGAAGGGGAATACGCAAGCATCTGCAGCGCGGCAATGAGGCTGTCCCTCCCGAACAAGGCGCAAAACCACGGTAGGCCAGCGGCGAAGTAATGGTCGTTGTCAAGCTCGCTTCTCAAGATAAGATGATCTGATGGCGAACAACGCATCGTCTGATTGAGCAGGCGGCTATCGCTCTCAACCACGGTGTGTTTTACCGTCCACTCTTTTGCCGCGCGGTGCATGGCGTCCGCCACGGTGTTAAAATCGGAGCGGGTATACCCGTGCGGCTGGCCCTCCTCCTCGACGGGTGATTCAGCGATGACGAGAGATAGCTGAACCGCTTCACTCTCTCCCGGCGCCAAGTGCACATCCAGCTTGGCGCTATCCTCGCTGGTGGGCTCAAAGCCCGGTGGCAGGTGGATCGCCAAACCGCGATACATCTTATCGACACCTATGTAGCTGAACCGCAGCACCCCGTTATCCCAAAGGGGCGTGCGCAGCTTCCCGGTCTTCTTTCCCTTCGCACCGTGAATGATGAAAATGTCCTGAAATCCCGCCTGGAACGTCATGGAGATGGGAAAGTCGATGGGCTCTATGTCAAAATTTCTGAAGGTAATCCGTTCGAGAAGCGTGAGCTTCCCGGACTCGATAATTCGTTCCCATTTAATCCCGATGCGCCGCCTCTTGATCGTCGTGCCGGTCAGGGAAGGAATATCAGGATTGGTCAGTTCGAAGGTGGCCCGGTAGGATGGCGCGGCAACGGCTACCAAATCCTTCCGGTTCCACATCACCTACCTTCAGGATGTATCCGTCCAGGAACCGGCAGTCGTGGTAATAAAGGCCCAGCCCATGTTTACCTCCCAGGGGCACACTCGCGTCACGTTTTGCCAGAAGGAAAATACCCCCAGCCTTCAAGATTACCGCGTTCATCGTGCTGAGTTTGTACGACGCGGATCGATGCTTTGAAGGTTTGGATTGAACTGCGTGTACTGCCATTGAACCTCCGTTGAACACCGGGACGCCAGGGAAATGGTTAGCGAAGCTCGCCGCTAAGCACAGGTCGCACGGGGTTGCTCTTTAACGCCGCGGTCTTGGTCGCAGCGAGGGAAAGGAGGCGGAGTTTCTGACAAGCCAAACTCTGCGGCGCCTCGAACCGCCAGCCGCTAGGAAATTATGTAACGCTCCGCATCGGCGCGCTTCAGCTCCAGTCCCAAGCCGGGACGGGAAAAGTCCGGCTGTAACGCACCAGCAACCGGCGTCAAGACACCGTCAAATAACATGTGTTCGATCCGTTCGTGGTCGTGGAAATATTCGATATGCCGCACCGGCGTAAGCGCGCAACAGGGATGAGCGTGTAACGAGGGGCCGCAATGAGCCGAGAGTGGCATGGATCGCGCTTCGCACAACGCCCCGACTCTCAAGAATTCGGTGATGCCCGCACAGCGCGAAGCGTCGGCCTGGAGCACGTCAACCGCGCCCGCATCCAGCATGTGGCGGAAGTAAGGCAGGTCGTATCCATACTCCCCCGCGGCAATGTCCATACCGCCCGGCGCCCGATCGCGGAGCAACCGCAGGCCGTCCAGATCATCCGAACTCACCGGCTCCTCAAACCAGCTTACCCCGAGCTCCGCAAAGGCGCCCGCAAAAGCCAGGGCCTCTTTGCGGCTGTAGGCGCCGTTTGCGTCTACAAAAAGTTCTGCCTGCTCGCCGATGGCCTTGCGTGCGGCACGCACGCGCCCGGTGTCACGCTCAGGCTCACGGCCAATCTTCATTTTGAAGCGAGTGATACCATCCCTCGCCCACGCCTCAAACTGGGCCTTTACTTGTTCATCGGAATAGGACGTGAAGCCACCGCTGCCATACACCGGCACGCTTTTGCGGACTGCCCCGAGAAGCGCCACCAACGGCAAATCCAGCAGGCGCGCCTTCAAATCCCAAAGCGCACCATCGACTGCGGCAATAGCCATGGCGGCGATCCCTGGCCGGCCGAGGTTGCGAATCGCGTGAACCATGGCGGCCCAGGCGCCGGGTACGTCCATAGCATCGAGGCCTTGAACAACCCGGGCCAGCAGATCGTTGACGAGCCGCGCAGTTGCGGTGTCCGCATACGTGTAGCCTAGGCTCCGAATCCCTCCCGCCGTGGCTTCAACCACGACGAGCGTAGTCTTGTCCCATTTAATGGTGCCGTCGGACTCAGGAAAATCGGTCGGTACAGTGAATGCCGACACGTCAATCCGTTCAATGGCTGCCGTACTCGGAGCTAACCTGGTTTTTGCCATTACGTACCGGCCTTCAGCTTTGTCCGTCCTCCAGCAATGAGTATTGCGGAGTTGTTATTTGACTCTGTGCTTTCTGCTCGCTGCAAGAGAGAAGTCACATCAGATTCCGTTTATAGAACAAAAGGCCCAATGCTACGTCGCGTCGCCCTGACCCTTGCCCGGAAAAAACGTGTCCGCCATTTCACGAAACGACTCCCGGATAATCCCTCGTTCGCGCGGGTCGCCCTTCCAAAGCGTCGTGGCGAAAGCTCTTGCCTGTTTCAGAGTGATGTGCGGCGGCAATGGTGGCACATCGGGATCAGTGATGGCCTCGACCACCACCGGCCTGTCTGCTGCAAAGGCTACATCCCAGGCGCGCCCCAAGTCATTGGGTGAATTGACCAGAATTCCCATGAGGCCCAGTGACTCAGCATAGTGCGCGTAGGGGAAGTCGGGCAGGTCCTGCGATACCTCAAACTTCGGATCGCCTTCCATCACCCGTTGTTCCCACGTCACCTGATTGAGATCATTATTATGCAAAACCAGGACGACCAGCCGTGGGTCGCTCCACTCTTTCCAGTACTTCGAGATGGTGACCAGACCCGCGTTTCCGTTCATCTGCATGGCGCCGTCCCCTACTAATGCAATCGCCACGCGGTCGGGAAAGGCAAATTTCGCAGCGATGGCGTAAGGAACTCCCGGTCCCATCGTGGCCAGGTTCCCGGACAAGGAGGCCATCATGCCACGCCGAATCTTCAGATCCCGAGCAAACCAATTGGCCGATGACCCAGAATCAGAACTGATAATACAGTTCTCGGGCAGCCGCGGCGAAAGCTCCCAAAAAACCCGCTGAGGGTTGATCGGGTTCGCGTCATGCATGGCCCTAGCCTCAAGCACCTTCCACCACTCGACAATGCTTTTCTCGATCGTCTCGCGCCATTCCCGGTCCGTTTTGCGTTTCAAATAAGGGATGAGCGCCTTCAATGTCTCTTTGCTATCGCCAATCAGATTGAGTTCGGTCGGAAACCGGATGCCCAACATGCGTCCATCGATGTCAATTTGGATGCCGCGGGCTTGACCCTCTTGGGGAAGGAATTCCGAATAGGGGAAGCTCGTCCCCACCATCAGGAGCGTGTCACAACCGGTCATCATGTCGGAACTGGGCTTCGTACCGAGAAGGCCGATGGGGCCGGTGACAAAAGGCAGGTTGTCCGGCAGGACCGCCTTGCCGAGCAATGCTTTTGCCACACCGGCGCCCAACAGGTCGGCGACCTCGATCACCTCTTCGGATGCTTGCAGCGCGCCCGCGCCTACAAGCATCGCGACTTTCTTGCCGGAATTCAGTAAATCCCCCGCGTGCTGAATATCATCTCCCGCGGGGATAATGTGAGGCTTCAGGTATTCAGCGCTCGAATGGATCGTCCCGTGCGCCCGCTTGGGTTCCTCCACCGCCTGCAGCTCCTGCACGTCGTTGGGTATGATGATGCACGTGACGGTGCGCTCAACTTTGGCGATGCGGACGGCGCGGTCCACCAAGTGCCGAATCTGCGCCGGAACCATAGCCATATGGACGTACTCATGCGCCACATCCTTAAACAACGAGATGAGGTCAACTTCCTGCTGGAAGCTTCCGCCCATCGCAGCGCGCGCGGACTGGCCGACGATGGCCACGACCGGCTGATGATCCATCCGGGCGTCGTACAAGCCATTCAGCAGATGGATCGCGCCCGGCCCCGAGGTTGCCATGCAAACGCCCACCTCGCCCGTGAACTTGGCGTGCGCGCAGGCCATGAACGCCGCCATCTCCTCGTGACGGACCTGGACAAATTTTGGCTTGTCACCGGCCCGGTTGAAGGCGCCCAGGATGCCATTGATGCCATCCCCAGGGAAGGCGAAGATCCGATGAATACCCCACTCGCGGAGGCGCTTTAGAAGGAAATCACTGACTTGCTCGCTCATCGATACGTCCTCCTCATCTTCACGGGCGATTCACAAATGCCATTCGGCATTCCCACCCTTCGCGCCTTCTTCTAAGAGCAGTAACCTGCGATGCGTATTCATCATGATTTATCCTGAGCCTCTCTTCCGGTCAAAATTGTACAGTGATCCGTGCTTCCCCGAGGGCAATTGCCAAAGAAGTCGAAGTTCTGTTCGGAGGAGTTCCAGCGCGACCCGGCACTTGGCTCGGCCTCTGGATGGTCATCCCGGTGTCTCCCCAGCCACGTGGGCCTCGATGTGGTTCGCGGGATCAGATGCGGTGATCTCGCGAACCTCTTCCAGCGCGTCCGCGAGCGTCGTAACGACTCGGTCGGCGTATCCAATTCCGACCCTCTCTTGGGCTTTGCTGGCGCCGCCCTCAAAATTCCATAAACCCACGACGATTTTCACGTCAGGGAATCGCGCCCGCACCCGTCGGCACAGCGAGCGCGCCTGGCCGAGCGCGAAGGGCGCCAGGGCCGAGACGCAAACCACGCGGGTCTCGCTCTGCGGCGCCTGTTGCAGCACGTCTTCGACGCTTCCCACAGCGAGCGCTCCCGCGTCAAGGGCCGCACGCACGAAAAGCTGTACGAGCATCAGGGCGATCATCGCGTCCGCCTCATCTCTCGCAGGTACGCACAAGATGCGCGGGCGGGATAAGCGCGGCCCGTTTAAGGGCGCCGCGACGCCATCGGTGGGAGGTTCGTCCGCCGTTTCGGCCGGCGTCGTTTCTTCCTTGCTGCTTCCGCCGAATTCCTCGATGAGATCCTTGGTGCTCTGCCAGATGAAAGTCTCGGTCTCCTTGTCAAGGGTCCCCACATGGCGATCTTGCCCTTCCAGACTCAACGCCGGAATGAGCATGCAGTCATAAAGGCTGCCGAGCGGCTTTTCTTTGAGGAAGTTCTCCGCGATCTCTCGCGCTTCCTCTAGATCCATGGCGAGCAGCCGTTGATAAAACTTGGTCTCGGGCGCAAGAACGGGCTCATCCCCCAATAGCACTCCGATAAATTCCATATGTGGGACGTGCCGCGCCATCACCATCAGGCAAACGGTGAGGGGAACCGAAAGGATCAACCCGAGCGGACCCCACAGCGTTGCCCAGAAAACCGCTGCCACCAGGATGGCAAAGGGCGAAATTCCGGTGTGGGCGCCGTAAATCCAAGGTTCCATAACGTTGGCGATGGTGAGCTCAATCGCCAGATAAAGCACCAATACGTAAATGGCGTGGCTCCAGCCGGGAAAAACAGCCAGGGCCATTGCAATCGGAAAGGCGGCGCCAACGAGCGTGCCAAAGTAAGGGATGAATCGCAGAATGCCGCCGAGAACGCCCCAGAGCAGCGCGTGAGGAACGCCAAGAAGATAGACGCCGACTCCGAAAAGCACGCCATACGATGAGTTCATGAGGAATTGCATAAGCAGATAGCGGCTGATGCGCGTGGCAGCGTCATCCAGGGCTCGCGTCATCAGGCTGAGCTGTCCCTCGCCCGCCAGCCGTAGCATGCGGTTTCGCAAATCTTCACGCTTGGCAAGCATGAAGAGGGTGAAGACGATGACGATGGCCGCCCGCCCGAGTACGCCCGCGACCGGACCGAGCAGGCGGCGCAGATACACCAGGCCATTCGCCGGCGATCCCTCCACCTTGACCGGAATGGGATTTTCCGGGGCGGGCGCGACGCGTTCGTTGCGCGACGGCTCTGCCCGGGCGCGGCTTGGTGTGGCGCCGGCCTTCTCTGGAGCGCCGGTTGTCAACGCGGTATTGAGTCCCTTCACCGCGTTAATCGCTTTGTTCAAGCTGCCGCCGCCGTGGAGCGATTGCACCTTCTTCTGGATGTTCACCGTGTATTTCGGCATGTCACGGATAATCTCAGTGACTTGGCCGCTCAGCCCCCAACCCGCGGCGACCACCAAAGCCAGTGCTAAAACCAGGACCATCAGTACGGCGGGGATTCTTCCTAGCCTGAGTTTTTCAAATTCCGTTACGACCGGCGTGAGTAAAAACGATAAGAGCACAGCCAAGGCGAGCGGAACCAACACCTCGCGGGCAAAATACAGTACCGCGATCACCACGATCACGGTGATGAGTACTGGCAGCTCGAAAGAACCTGAGGGGGCTTTAAGGCGAGCCAAGGTAAGACCTCCCGCACACAAGGTGCAAGAAGTATATACAGCCGGGCAAATGGGGGGACCGAGGTCCGGACGGGTTCCGCCACATAATGCGTTTCTAAGGTAGCACTTGTTGGCTCGCGAAGCAGATCGCCGCGCCGGTCCGGTGACGGGCGTTGCGCCTGGCCCGTGTTTCTCGCCAGCGTTATGGCGGCGACGGCAGGGCGTAGTTTCGACGCCGCCCGCCTGTTGCGGCGCCTTGCGTTAGGTTGCGGCCCAAAGCGTGCGTCTTCCAATTCGAGTCGCCGTACAAGCCGAGCCGGCCAGCGTGAAAGATCGAGGCTAATCGCTAACCACTACGTTAACGTCACCTTGCTTCCGCTCAACATTCACGGATATGCCACCCGCCCTGTGATTGAGGGTCACGCTGACGGACGCATTGCCCACCGTCAAGTTCTTGATCTCGAGATGCTGAATCGCATCCGGCAGCATTGGGCGGGTAAACCGCACCTCGCCCTGAGCGCCAGAGATCGAAATGCCCAGGCACGTTTGTACGAGCAGAAATACCGAGGCGACGGCCCAGGATTGCGGCGCGCAGGCCACAGGATAAAGGATCGGTCCGTCAGAAGGCCGGCGCGTGAAGCCGCAGAAGAGTTCGGGAAGCCGGCGCAAATCCACGAACCGGCTCACGTCGAACAAGGCGGCGGCTATTTTGAAAGCCGAGTCTTGAAGTCCATAACGCGCCAGGCCGGCAGCGATGAGCGCGTTGTCGTGAGGCCAGACGGAGCCGTTGTGATAGGACATCGGATTGTACCGCGCCTCGGTCAAGCCGAGTGTCCGGATGCCCCACCCGGAGAAAAAATCCTCACCCATCAAAGTCTCTCCGACTTGGCGCGCGCGATCGCGGCTAGGAATTCCCGTGAACAGGCATTGGCCGGCGTTCGAGGCGCGAACCTGGCAGGGTTGTTTCTTGCCGTCGAGCGCGAGCGCATAGGTGGCGATGCCCTCGCACCAGAACGTCTCCTCAAACCGCGCTTGCAAAGTCTGAGCCTGCAGATCGAGCGTTTGTGCCCTCTCGACAAGCCCGAGCTCTCGGGCGAGCATCGCAGCGCCCCGCCGCGCCGCATAGACGTACCCTTGGACTTCACAGAGCGCGATGGGGCCTTCCGCCAGGGCGCCATTGGCGTGGAATACAGAATCTCGAGAATCTTTCCACCCTTGCTGTTCGAGGCCGGTTGACGACTGGCGGCTGTACTCGACGAAGCCGTCTCCATCGCTGTCGCCGTATTCATCAACCCAGTGGAGCGCGAGCTCAATGTTGGGCCAAATCCGTTTTATGAAATCGCGGTCCGCCGTGCGCTCATAATACGCGGCGGCCAGCATGACAAAAAGAGGCGTGGCGTCCACGCTGCCATAGTAGCGCGCGAAGGGGACTTCCTTCAGACGGGCCATCTCTCCTTTACGGCTCTCGTGAAGAATTTTGCCGGGCTGGCCGTCCGCGTCCGGGATGACCTCTGTGGCTTGCGTTGACGCCAGAAACGCCAGAACTCCCTTGCCGATCCACGGGGCCATCCAAAGCGCTTCGAGGGCCGTAATGATGCCGTCGCGTCCGAAGGGTGAGTTGAACCACGGCAAACCGGCGTAGGGATAAGGCCCGGCGGGTGTGTCCGTCAACATCAAGTGAAGGTCAGACTCCGAGCGTCTCAACCACTGGTTGACATCGTGATTCGAGGTGTGGGTGAAGGTGTCCCGGCGCAGCGCATCGCACAGGGATTGCTGCCGTGCGTTGAACGCGTCATCGTAAGAGAGCATTGGCGCATCGCGGGGCGAGTTCTCGCAGGAAAAGGTCAGGCAAAAAGTCTGCTCCCGTTCGGGTTGGAGCACGGCCCGGTATTTCAGCTTCGATGATGACACGCTGGCTGGCGGCGGGGAGCAACGGATTCGTGTCCGGCGAACCAGGCCGTCAAGCCCGCGGTACGAAAGGACCATGCCGTCAGGTCCCACCCGGTCTTCAAGCCGCTCGCCGCGACGAGCTCGCTTCATCCCCCGCACTTCGAACATATCTACAAAGTCAGCTCCGATTTCAAAGGAAAACGCAACTTCCACCGGCCCCTGGCTGTAGTTCAAAAACCGGAGGCGCTCGTAGCAGGCATTTTCCCAGAGGAACTTGGAGCGGAACAGATGCAGTGTCTCGCGCGGCACGACCACGTTGCCGTTCACGGAGACGTCCATATTGGTCAGATCGACCGTCAGCAGCGCGTCTTGCTCTTTAATGTTGGAACCGAGAAGCTGCGGACGCTCGTCTTCCAGGCGAAACACCAGCCGGGAGAGAAACCGCGTATCGTCGAGGAAGATGCCGTGCTTCGAGAGCCCTATGGTTTCGATGTCTCCGCGCCGGTCGAAAATCCCGACGAGGTCATTGTGTTTAAGCACACACGTGCGCTCATCAGCGAGCGCGGACGTGGCCCGGATGTAATAATCGTCCGTGATTCGGATGATGTCTTCTACGGTTGATCCTCCCATCACACGTTCACAGTGCCACCGCCATTTCGCGGCTCGACTCGAGGAGATTCTCGTAAACTGCAAGGTAGGCTTGGCGCATGCGGGACGCCGTAAACCGTTCCTCATAGGCCCGGCGGCACGCTTTGCGGCTCAGACCGGGGATCTTAGCCACGGCCTCGAGAGCAAAATCAAGATCTTTTACGATGAATCCGGTAACGCCATCCTGCACAATTTCAGGGATCGACCCGCAATCATAGGCTACCACAGGCGTGCCACACGCCATGGCCTCAATCATAACCAGACCAAACGGCTCTGGCCAGTTGACGGGCGAAAGAAGCGCGAGTGAGTTCCCCAGAAACTCGTCCTTCTCCCGCTCGCCCACTTCGCCGATGTATTCGACCAGAGAACAGTTCAGCAAGGGCTTGATGATGTTCTCAAAATACTCACGGTCGACGCGGTCCACCTTGGCGGCGATTTTCAAGGGGATGCCCGCCCGCTTCGCGATCTGGATAGCCTCATCAGTGCCCTTTTCGGGCGAAATCCGGCCCAGGAACGATAGGTATTTCCCCCGCTTCGCATGGAATGTGTACAAGCCGTCGGGAAGGCCGTGATAGACCGTGGCCTGCCAATTCGCCCAAGGCAACGGCCGGCGCTGCGCGTTCGAAATAGAAATCACGGGCATATCATCAAACTCGCGGTAAATGGGTACCAAGTCCCGCAGATCAAGTCTTCCGTGGAGTGTGGTCACGTGCGCAACCCTCTCGCGACGGCTTCTAGGAAAATGCAGATAATCGACGTGGAAATGGATCAGGTCGAAGTCGCGCGCGTATTTGAACACTTTCTCGATCAGCAGAATGTGGTAAGCCATCTGGTCGACGCAATGCGTGTCCAACCGCAGCGACTTCCGGCAGGGGGAAATAAGCCGGGCCCCGGTTTCTGAATCGCCGCTGGCAAATAAAGTAACGTCATGTCCCTGCTGCACCAACTCCTCGGTAAGGTAGGAAACAACTCGCTCCGTCCCGCCATATGTCTTCGGCGGCACGCTCTCATACAGCGGTGCAACTTGCGCAATTCTCATATTATTCGCTCCGGCTTGGGATCCCAAACCTCCGCGACGCCCGCCAGGCGCTCCACGACCGAAATGCCGTGTATTGGCTACCTGCGACGGTAGTGATTAGAATGACATGCCTAAGATGGAAAGACTGTCCACAATTGCTCACTTCTAATGATTTCACTGGTATCCAGCGCCGGGTGCATCCTGTGTGACACCGAAGCGCCTGATCAAATCGCAAGGTGCTGTTCGCCAAGCAGGAATATGGCGTTCTGGATACCTCTTCCCAAACCACACCGTACGTGTTGGAACAAGTGGAGGCAGTGCTTCCGATCAGCAGCTCCATTCCGAGAAGTTAATTAACCCATTTGTTTTCAATACGTCGTTCGGAGATTTCATGACCCGGCCTCTATCCTCCATCATGTCTACGGTACGATGGTGCAACCAACATATGACTAGCTATGTATCATAAATGTTTGATGCTATTAAACTAAATTTATATACTGCGTATCTATTGAGATGTAGTGTTTTGTGAGATAGCAGCATCTTACGGAGTACCCACAATCATGGCGATAATGAAATGGGATTCATTCCGCGGATTTCTAACCAACCCGGACCGCTTTAATCAGTTTTTCAACGACGCACTCTCTAATTTTGTGGGTTCGGAGGCGATTAGTGCGAAAAGCTGGAAGCCGGCGGTCGATGTCTACGAGACAGACAACAATCTCGTTCTGAAGTCGGAGCTGCCTGGCGTTGACCCGAAAGACGTCGAAGTGCGAATCGAGGATAAGACCCTCTATCTGAAAGGTGAGCGCAAGCAGGAGAGCGAGGTCAAGGAGGGAAACTACCACCGCTGCGAGCGCTCGTATGGAACATTCCTGCGAACGTTCACGCTGCCAAACTCGGTTGACGCGGAAAACGTGAAGGCGGAGTATAAGGACGGCGTTTTGACTCTGACCTTGGCGAAGCGCGCGGAGGCGAAGCCAAAGACGATCAAGATCAATGTAGATTCTGCCGGGCCGGCCGCGGCGGCACGCCAGTAAGAAACGGCGGCCGTTCGTCGCTCGAGCGGTCGTCTGCGTCGCTCTGCGGCATCCTCAGAACCTGAAAACGGTGGCGGAAGGGCACGGCTGAGACCGTGCCTTTGCGCTCCTCTTGTCGGTATCTCTAGATCAGCTCGCGGCCAAACGCAAAGCTGCGCGGCGGCCTCTCGCAGGGCAATCGCCGGCCCGTGTCTCCTCATGTTCGAGAGATGAGGTAAGCCCGCGACGGAAGGGCGTGCGGCAGGGTGTGCTGTAGTCGCGGCGAAGGCTCTCGCGCAATTTCTGCCGCGCGCGGTGCAGTTGAGACTTACACGTACCCACCGCGCAGTGTGTGATGGCGGCGATCTCATTGTGTTTGTATCCCTCAACGTCGTGTAGAACGAGAACCCGTTGAGACCCGGGCGGAAGCTGCGAGATTGCCCGTCCGAGCACGATGCGGTCGACGCATCCCGCCAGCGCTGCATCCTCGCCGCGATATTCCTGGCGAGCTGCCACCGGCGCGCGCGTGACCTCCTCAAGCGGCACGCACTCATAATGCCTCTTACGCAGCTTCATCAGCACCACGTTGACCACGAGCCGGTGCAGCCAGGTCGAAAAGGCCGATTCCCCCCGAAAGCTCTCAATTCTGCGAAACATCTGAAGAAAAGCATCCTGCATCAGGTCTTCAGCTTCTGCTGAGTCGTGGCTCATGCGTAAACAGAGGGCATACACGCGTCCCTTATGTTCGTTAAACAGCCACTCAGCCGCCATCCCGTCTCCGCGCTGGGCTCGAGCGATCAATTGCATCTGCGCGTTGGGCGGGGCGGCCACCTCGGGCTGGAGGGCTCGTTCGTCATGGGCGATGTCGACTGTTGGCATGAGCGACCTCGATTCAATGCGCGTTGCGCCGCCTTCTTTAGATCACGTCAAAATTCCGCGACGCTCAACTCTATAGCGGCGTCTGGCCGCCGTCACTTCGGTGCGCAGAGAGAGCCGCTACACCAAAGGCCCGCCGCTCACTTATGGCACCCGAATAACATGTCTCTAAAAATCTGGCTGCGGTCATGCTGGACAGCCGAAGACGACCCTGAGCGAACGCGAAGGCCGCACCGCGCGGGACATCGACTGTTTTCGCGCCACTCCTCCCGGATCGGTAAGGGCCGGGGGTGATCAAAGGGCGTCTTTGCCGTCTCTCTATTACGCCTACCCCCCCTCATCCAGGAGGGAAGTTTTCACAGCAGAACGATCGGCACAAGGAGCTTTTCAGGGAGCTGCTACGGCGCGCCGCACTCGCCCAATATGATTCATTCCGGCATTCTCTGTCCGTTCAAATGTGAACACTTCGAACACGCATTCGTCACCGGCTGGGCCGTGACACGGAGTGGAACCCCGCCTCCACCAGCGTCAAGCCGCCCTGCCCCGTCTTTTCTGTCATGTGAGCATTTGTGAACAGACAGCCCCGGGTCAAATTGGTTACCGTATGAGCAGGAATCCTCACAGACCGGATGACGGATCCGGATTATTGATGAAGTTCGGTCACGGGGATGCTTTGTCTAAGGAGCGTGTGCTATGGCGGGAAAGAACACTGGCGTTTTTGGTATCTATTCGACTTACGCGGGCGTGCAGAGCGGCGCCGATGCGCTGAAGGCCGCTGGATTCCGCGCGACGGACATGGCGGCGCTGGTTCCGGAGAACCAGGGATCGAAGGACCTAGCCCACGAGAGGCACAGCAAGGGCCCCGAGGGGTTCATGACTGGCGCGATCATCGGCGGGATCATCGGTGGAGTGCTTGGTGGGCTGTTTGGCAGCGGCACGCTGTTCTTCCCAGCGTTCCAGCCGCTGCTCAACGCGGGCACCGTCGTGGCGGTCCTCGCAGGCGTCGGCGCTCTGGGTGTGCTGGGATGTATCATCGGAGGGCTTGCGGGCTTGTCCGCGCCCGAATACGAAACCAGGCGCTACCAGGGCCGCGTTAAATTAGGGGGCTTGCTCGTCTCGGTGCACTGCGATAGCGCCCAATGGGCGAAGCGCGCGCGGCAAGTGTTGAAGCAGACGGGCGCCGAAGACATTGCAACAGCCACAGAATCCAGCGCCGACTACGCGGAGAGTGACAAACCGCTCGAGCGCACGGTGACCGGCGGCAGTCCCGAACTGT
>JBOGJT010000405.1:0-1767 GCA_050745065.1 Terriglobia bacterium | reverse complement strand
CCACGCCCGCCGCGTGCGTGGAAGCGTGCCGCGCAAGGCCTTCCAGGCTCATCGCCACCGTGAGCAGGTCCGCCACTCGCGCGTCGCTTTCCTTCATCTGGCGCAGCTCGGGCGATTGCTTCACGGCTTCTTCGAGCGTGATGTTGAGCACGTTAGGCACCTGCTTGGCAATCTTGTCCACCTCGGCAAAGGGCATGTTCAGCGCGCGCCCCGCGTCGCGGATCACCGCCTTGGCCCCCATCGTTCCAAACGTGATGATCTGGCTCACGTTTTCCCGTCCGTATTTTTCCGTGACGTATTGGATCACCTCGCCCCGCCGCCTCATGCAGAAATCGATATCGATATCCGGGAAGGTTATGCGCTCGGGGTTGAGGAAGCGCTCAAAGAGCAGGTCGTATTGCAGTGGATCGATATCGGTGATGTGAAGCGAGTAGGAAACCAGGCTGCCCGCCGCCGAGCCGCGCCCCGGGCCCACTGGAATGCACTTCTCGCGCGAGAAGCGGATGAAGTCCCAGACGATCAGGAAGTAACCCGCGAACTTCATCTGCTGAATTAATTCGATCTCGCGGTTCAGGCGGTCTTCATAGGCTTCGAGCGGCGAGCGCAGCTTTCCCGCGGCCCGCATCCGCTCAAGCTGCGGGCGGCGGTGCTCGAATCCCTCGCGCGACACGCGCTCGAAAAAGCTGTCGATCGTTTCGCCCGCTGGCACTTCAAAGCGCGGGAACACGTGCTCGGCCTTTTCCAGGTGCACGTTGCATCGCTGCGCGATCTCCGCCGTGCGGTGAAGGGCGGCGGAAATTTCGCCAAAAACCTCCATCATCTCTTCGTAGGTCTTGAAATAAAACTGGTCGGTGGGAAACTTCATCCGCTGCTCGTCGCTGAGCGTCTTGCCGGTCTGGATGCACATCAGGATTTCCTGCGCGCGCGCGTCCTCGCGGCGCAGATAGTGGCAATCGTTCGTGGCCACCAGCGGAATGCCGGATTCGCGCGCCAGCCGAACCAGGTTGGGGTTGATACGGCGCTCTGCCGGCACGCCCTGGTCCTGAATTTCGAGATAGAAATTGCCCTTGCCAAAAATATCGCGCAAATCGTAGGCGGATTTCTGCGCGGCGTCGTAGCGGTCCGCCATCAGAGACGACGCCACCTCGCCCTTGAGGCACGCGGATAGCCCGATCAGGCCCTCCGAGTGGCGCGCCAACAGGTCTTTATCGATGCGCGGCTTGTAATAGTAGCCTTCGGTGTAAGCCAATGAGGCGAGCTTCACCAGGTTGCGGTAGCCGCGCTCGTTTTCACAGAGCAGAATCAGGTGGTTGGGCCGGTCAGAGCCGGGAGAGCGGTCAAAATGGCTGGTGGGCGCCACGTAGACTTCGCACCCGATAATGGGCTTCACGCCGCGCTTGACGGCCGCGTCGTAAAATTTTACCGCGCCGAACATGTTTCCGTGGTCGGTGAGCGCTACGGCTGGCATGCCCAGCTCCGCCGCGCGGTCCATCACCTTCGGGATATCGCACGCTCCGTCCAACAGGCTGTAATCGGTGTGCAGATGAAGATGAACAAACGGTGAGGGTGACATCACTTCTTAATTCTAGCAGAAAGCACGCGGCGCGCGCCGGTGGCCGGATGATCCGCGGTTTGGGGGATGTAGTTGTAGCGGCGGCCTCTGGCCGCCGGTTTTAACCCGGATTATTCATGAAGTTCGGTTCGACAGTCAGGAGGGCACGGCCGCTTTTTCAAAATTGGGCCGTGCCGCTAGAAGGCGCCTTAGAC
>JBOGJT010000404.1:0-13694 GCA_050745065.1 Terriglobia bacterium | reverse complement strand
GGCCAGGCCTGCTGTAGCAATGGCGCTTGAGCACGCCGTCCGCCCCAAAACTCTGGCCGCGGTGTTTGCCGGCCAGGACACCGATGCGACCGCGCAAGCCCGCGGCTATCTCGCCGGGTATCCGCCGTCATCCCCTTCGATCGCGCTATTGCAGGATAGCAAGGCCGTCTTTATGCTCGAACGCCACCAGATTGAAGGGCGGCCCGCCGAGGCCATCGCTGACGATCTGGTTGCAGCCTTTGACCGCTTTTGCGCGCCCCTCAAATCCACCGCATCGCAGTAACCGCGCCAACAAGAAACAATGGAGTGTGCCGCACATGCCGCGCCGGCACCATCCGGCGGCTGTAGCGGCGTCCCTGCCGCCGCAATGGGTAAAAGCAAATGTCGGCGGTAGGGACGCCGCCGCTACAGCCTGGCGAGCCCGGAGTTTCACACCGCCTGGGCCACCCCGGAATGGCGGTTTTCGTAAAGAGGGAAGCGTTCCGTCAGTTCCTGAACCTCCTTGCGCACCCGGCCAATGACTTGGTCGTTCCCGATGTTGTTCAGGGTCTCCGCGATCCAGCCCGCGATGAGCAGCATTTCGGGTTCTTTCATGCCGCGCGTGGTAACGGCAGGCGTCCCCACGCGAATGCCGCTCGCCGTCATGGGCGGGTTCTGGTCGAACGGAATGGCGTTCTTGTTGACGGTGATGGCGGCGCGCTCGAGGTTTTCCTGCGCTTGCTTGCCCGTTACCTGGCGGGAAAAAACGTCCACCAGCATCAGGTGAGTATCGGTGCCGCCGGAGACGACGCGGAAGCCGCTTTCCGCCAATGCGTTCGCGATCACGCGCGCGTTCGCCAAAACCTGCTTCTGGTATTCCTTGAACTCGGGCTGAAGCGCTTCGAGGAAGCACACGGCCTTGGCGGCGATGATATGCATCAACGGACCGCCTTGAATGCCGGGAAACGTGGTCTTATCGAGGTCCTTGGCGTATTGCGCCTTGCAGAAGACGGCGCCGCCGCGCGGCCCCCGCAGTGTCTTGTGCGTGGTGGTGGTAACGAAATCGGCGTGCGGGACCGGGCTCGGATGCAACCCGGCGGCCACCAGTCCCGCGATGTGCGCCATATCCACCATGAAGAGCGAACCCGCTTTCCGGGCGATCGCGGCAAAGCGCTCGAAATCAATGGTGCGCGGGTAGGCGCTCGCGCCCGCCAGGATCAGCCGCGGCTTGTGCTCGAGCGCGAGCTTTTCTACCTCGTCGTAGTCGATGATCTCGGTGTCTTTGCGCACTCCGTAGGAGACGATGTTGTAAAGCTTGCCGGAGAGGTTCAGCGGGTGCCCGTGCGTCAGGTGCCCGCCGTGCGCGAGGCTCATGCCGAGAATCGTGTCACCCGGCTTGAGCACGGTCATGTAAACCGCTTGATTGGCTTGGCTGCCGGAATGCGCTTGCACGTTGGCGTGCTCGGCGTTAAAGAGCGTCTTTGACCGCTCGATGGCCAGCGCCTCCGCGGTGTCTACAAACTCGCAGCCGCCGTAATAGCGCTTGTGCGGAAGCCCTTCGGCGTATTTGTTCGTCATGACCGAGCCCGCCGCCTCGAGCACCGCTTCGCTCACGAAGTTTTCTGACGCGATCAGCTCAAGCGTTCCGGCTTGCCGCGCCGCTTCCATCTCAATCGCGCGCGCGATCTCCGGGTCAACGTCGGCAAGCGGCCTCTGCCGGGATGACAGCGAGTGGCTCATGATTTTTTCTCCTTGAGTAGATGTTGTTCGATGGCGGTGATTTTTTCCACGCGCTGCTCGTGGCGGCCGCCCGCGAACGATGTGGAAAACCACGTATCGAGGATTTTTCGCGCCTGCGCTTCGTCCACGATGCGTCCGCCCATGGTGAGCACGTTGGCGTCGTTGTGCGCTCGCGCGAAGTGGGCGAGCAGCGTGTTGTTGCACATCGCGGCGCGAATCCCGGCAACCTTGTTGGCGGCGATGGAGACGCCCAGGCCCGTGCCGCAGATCAGCACGCCGCACTGCGCCAGCCGCCCGGCAACGCGGGTGGCCACTTTCTCAGCATAATCCGGATAATCCGCCGGCTCCTCCGAGTGCACGCCACAATCCTCGACACCGTATCCCTTGCTCTGCAGGTATTCACGAACGCGCTCCTTGAGCGCGAATCCAGCGTGGTCAGAGCCAACGGCTACGATGAGTTTTTCAGGCAAAACGGGCTCTTCGGGTGGCGCGGTTTGGTGTCGGTACCACCAGAAGTTATTTTAACCAACGAATCCCGCGCGCGCAATTCGCGGCGCACCTTTCCCGGTTGCAACCGTCAGGCTTCGCTGCGAGTAGGAACTTCCGGCACAGCTCACCGCCAACATCAGTCTATGAATGCGAAAAGAAAACGGGACTTGCCTCATTTTTTCCGGCCAAGCGCCACTAGGTTATAGCAGCGCGGTGAATGGGCATTTTTGAGAAGAGAGGCGTGCGCAACGCGGCGCCCCACAGAGGGTGGCCGCGCTCAATTGTTCTGTGATTGACTGCTGGGCTGCCGCGCGGGAAAAACCCAGGGTCAGAGAGGCGCTGACCGCGGCTGCCGGCTTCACGTCAGCTGCGGCCGGTTGTCGTCATCATTCAATTGGATCAACAGGTTGCACCCCGTGCCCGATCAGCCGTTAATGATCTCGCTCACCGCCCCCTTGCGGCGCGTAGGAAATCGACGTCGGCCCAGGTAATATTTTCTCAAGTTCCCGGCGCAGGGCGTGAGCTTGCGTTGCGATTCCGAAGAGCATTGCAAGTCGAGCCCGGCCCGTTTCCAAAATGGAGCAGTGGTTTGTTTGCCGCGGGCCGGCACAATCCAAAGACAAGACGCGGGAAAAGGCGCGAAGATTTAGCTGTTGCTATATTACTAACTTATAATTATATTAGGAGTATCCATGCGTACGACGCGCGTCTTCAGGCACGCGGATGTGCGGAAACCTCCGCGCCGTCGCGGTGCGCTGCCGCGCGAGTTGCGTGAAGGCTCTGCTTTCCGGCAGCCGTGCGGCCAGGCAGGGGCCAGATACAACCCATGAGCGATTCCGAAAAATCCGCACCATCGAAAAGGCGGCGGGCAAGGCCCGGCGGCCGCAAATCTCAGTCCCCCCAAAGACCCCTAAAGCGAGCGGAACCTCTGCCGCGGGAGCGGACGTTTCTTAACGCCCTGATGGATCATATTCCCGATTACATTTATTTGAAGGACACTCAGGGCCGGTTTATTCTCGTCAACCGGGCGGCGGCGGCACGGGCGGGGGTTGGCGATCCCTCGGAGTTGGTGGGCAAATCGGACTTCGACTTATTTACCCTTGAGCACGCTCAGGCGGCTTACGACGGTGAGCAAGAGGTCCTTCGCACCGGCCGGCCCCTTGAAGGCATTGAGGAGCGCGAAACCTGGATCGGCCGCTCGGAGACCTGGGCCAGCAGCACCAAGATTCCATTCACTAACGGCAACGGGAAGGTCATCGGGATTCTCGGCATCACACGGGACGTCACGGTACGGAAGGTGGCCGAAGAAGCCCTCCGCCATTCCAGGGCAGAACTCGAAACCCGTGTCAAAGAGCAAACCGCGCAGCTTTCCGCCCAGAACGCTGCGCTGCAGAAGGAGGTGGCGGAGCGCAAGAAGATTGAAGGCAATCTACGGCAGGAGAAGTCCCTGCTTGATGCCATCATGGAGAACATCCCTGACGCCATCTATTTCAAGGACCGCGAGAGCCGGTTTCTGCGCGTCAACAAGGGGCTACTGGGCAAACACGGCTTTTCCCATCCATCAGAAGTCCTTGGCAAATCGGACTTCGATTTCTTCAAACGCGAGTTCGCCCAACCTGCATTCGACGCGGAGCAGGAGCTCATGCGGACGGGCACTGTCCTGGTCAGCGAGGAGACGAGGGAGATTTGGCCCGATCGAACCGATACCTGGACGTCCAGCACAAAATCCCCTCTCTATGACTCGGAAGGAAAAATCGTTGGACTGATCGGCATATCGCGCGACGCGACCGAACGCAAAGTTATTGAGCAGGATCTCCTCAACCAGAAGTCACTATTTGACGCCTTGATGGATAACATCCCGGACGCCATCTACTTCAAGGACCGCGAAAGCCGCTTCCTCCGCGTGAACAAAGGGCTGGTTCTTAAGCACGGCCTTCCCAGCGCGTCCGACGCGATCGGAAAAACAGATTTCGACTACTTCACGCCGGAATGCGCCCAGGAATCATTCGAGGCCGAGCAGAAGGTGATCAAGACAGGGCAACCGCTGATCGGCGAAGAGCAGCGAGAAGTGTGGCCCGACCGGCCGGACACCTGGGCTTCCACCACGCAGATGCCCTTATACGACTCATCCGGCCAGATCATTGGCGCCTTCGGAGTTTCGAGGGACATCACCCAGCGCAAGGTTATCGAGCAAGAGGCCCTCTACCAGAAGTCTCTTTTGGATGCGCTCATGGATAGCGTCCCCGACGCGATTTACTTTAAGGATTTGGAAGGCCGTTTTATCAGGAGCAACAAGCGGCTCGCGCAGAAACTGGGTCTCACCGGCCCTTCGGAGTTCGTGGGTAAGTCCGACGCTGACTTTTTCGGTACGGAGCACGCCCACGCGGCTTTCGAAGACGAGCAACGGGTGATAAGAACCCGGCAGCCGATTATCGACAAGGACGAGCGCGAAACCTGGCCGGACAAGCCCGACACCTGGGTTACGACTACTAAGATGCCACTTTACGACCGCGAAGGGAAGCTGGCCGGTACTTTCGGTATATCGAGAGACATCACGGAGCGAAAACGCTCGGAAGAAGCCTTGCGCGCATCCGAAGAACGTTACCGGATGCTTTTCGAGCGCAACTTGGCGGGAGTCTACCGCACCACCTTGGATGGGAAAGTCCTGGACTGCAATGAAGCGAATACGCGCATGTTCGGTTATGCGTCGCGGGAAGAACACCTGGCGTCCCAGGCCAGCGAAAGCTATCTGGGGCCGGACGCGCGGGCGGCCTTTCTAAAGGCCATTCGCGAGCGCAGGAGGGTAACAAACTTCGAGAGCCGCTTCAGGCGGAAGGATGGCACGGTCTTCTGGGCTCTGGAGAATGCGAGCCTAATTGAAACCCAGGACGGCAGCCCGCCGTTTATTGATGGAACGATCATCGACATCACTGAGTTGAAACGGACGCAGGGAGAATTGCAACGCGCCAAGGAAGCAGCCGAGGCCGCGAGCCGCGCCAAGAGCGAGTTTCTGGCCAACATGAGCCACGAAATCCGGACCCCCATGAACGGCATTCTGGGCATGACGGAGCTTGCCCTTGACACGGAGTTGTCCCCCGAGCAGCGGGACTATCTTGAGATGGTCCGTGCCTCCGCCAACTCGCTGCTGACCGTCATCAATGACATCCTGGACTTCTCCAAGATCGAAGCGCAGCGGCTTGACCTTGACCCGATTGAGTTCAGGCTGCGGGACAGCCTCGACGAGACCTTGAAAACTCTCGCCTTCCGAGCACACCAGAAAGGATTGGAGTTTGCCTGTGATGTGGCTCCAGAAGTGCCGGAAGCGGTGATTGCGGATCCAACGCGGCTTCGCCAGATTATTGTTAATTTGTCCGGGAATGCGGTGAAGTTCACTGAGAAAGGCGAGGTGGTGTTGAGGGTTCAACTCGAGGCCGGCGCGGGCGAGGAACCGTTGCTCCACTTTTGTGTATCCGACACGGGGATCGGCATTACGCCCGAGCAGCAGAAGGTCATTTTCGAGGCCTTTGCCCAGGCGGACAGCTCGACGACACGAAGATATGGTGGTACGGGGCTGGGGCTTAGCATCTCGTCCCGCCTTGTGGAGCTCATGGGAGGTCGTCTGTGGGTCAAAAGTGAACCGGGACGGGGCAGCGAGTTCCATTTCACGATCGCCTTCGGGCTGCCCGCGTCCCCGCCGCTGGAGCCACCCCGCGGGGACGCCAGCTTGCTCGCAGGCATCCGCGTGCTCGTGGTTGATGACAACGCAACCAACCGCCGCATTCTCCATGACACGCTCGCCCGGTGGGGGGCCAAGCCCTTGCTGGCCGCCGATGGCGAGAGCGCACTCCTCGCGCTCGAACTCGCGCGCCAGGAAAAGGCGTCCTTCCACCTCATGCTGGTGGATGTCGGCATGCCGAAGATGGGCGGATTCGAATTGGCCGAGCGCGTCAAACGCGATCATAACCTGGGCGACACGGCCATTTTGATGCTGACCTCCGGAGGCCAAAGGGGAGATGCGGCTCGCTGCCGGCGCATTGGCGTGGCCGCTTATCTCACCAAGCCCGTCAGCCAGTCCGAGCTACACGGAGTGCTGATCGAGGTCATCGGCAGGTCCACCCCTGGGGGCGCCGGAGGCTCCTTAGTTACGAGGCATAGCCTGCGAGAAGCGCACACCGAACCCGCGGCTGAGGAAAAACCTCCGGCCGCCAAAGGGCTACGCATCCTCCTGGCAGAGGATAACCACGTCAATCAGGTGCTGGCGATCCGGCTGCTCGAAAAGCGGGGCCATCACGTTACCGTGGCCACCGACGGCCGCGCGGTGCTGGCGGCCATCGAGAAGGGGTTCTTTGACCTGGTTCTGATGGACGTTCAAATGCCTGGAATGGATGGACGCGAAGCCACGTCGATACTTCGTGAAAGAGAGAAGACGACCGGTGGACACTTGCCGGTTATCGCGATGACAGCCTACGCGATGCAGGGCGACCAGGATGCCTGCTTGCAGGCTGGCATGGACGGGTACGTTTCCAAGCCGATCTCCAGGCAGGAACTTTTCCGGGTCATGGACACCGTGATGAGCGGAGCGGCGTCCCCAGCCTGTCTTGGGGACTCAAGCGCCATCCAGAGCGAAGCAGGGCTTTCCCGCATTAAGGCGCTGTAGCGAACCCCAGGAAGTGCAGATGCATTCCGGAAAATTCCAGGCGCGGGTATTAATCGTAGACGATGATCCAGCTGTCTGTGGAATGCTGGAGGAGCGTTTGCGGAACGAAGGCTACGACTGCCGCACGCGGTCGAGCGCCGAAGAAGCGCTCGATCTGATCCGGCGGGAGGCGTTCGACGTCGTTCTCTCAGATCTGCATATGTCCGGCCGGTCCGGATTGGCCTTGCTCGAAGACGTGCGCCAGGAATGCCCTCGCGCCGCCTTCGTTCTGGTGACCGGCGAGCACGATGTGCGGACGGGGATCGAAGCCATGAAGGGCGGGGCTTCCGATTACGTCACGAAGCCGTTTAAGATCGGGTCCGTCCTTCGCAGTGTGGCGCAGGGATTAGAAAGGAAGCGCCTGGAGCAGGAAGTCGAGCGGTACCGCGTAGGCCTTGAAAAGATGGTGGAACAGCGAACGCAGCAGTTGCGCGCGGCGCTTCGCCAAGTCGAGGAAACGTACGACGCCACTCTGGAAGCGCTGGGAGCCGCCCTCGATCTTCGTGACTCGGCCACCGAGGGTCATTCCGCCCGCGTCACCCGCTACGCCATGATGATTGCGGAAGCCATGGGCTGCTCGCAGGACCAGCTTCGTGAAATTGCGCGCGGCGCTTACCTTCACGATATCGGTAAGATGGGCGTGCCGGATGGTATCCTGTTGAAGCAGGGGAAGCTCACTCCGGAAGAGCAAGAAGTGATGGAAGGCCACGTGTTCTCGGGTTATCAAATGGTCAAGCGCATTCCGTTCCTTGCCGAGGCCGCGCAAATCGTGCTGACCCATCAGGAGCGCTTTGATGGCCTCGGATATCCCGCCGGTTTAAAGGGACAGGACATTCCTCTGGGAGCTCGCATATTTGCCGTTGCCGACACGCTGGATGCGATGACCTCCGACCGCCCGTACCGCAAAGCCCTGCCGTTCCGCGTGGCCATCGAGGAGATCCGCAAGGAAGCCGGGCACCAATTTGATCCGGAAATCGTCCGCGTGTTTCTCGGCATCCCTCAAGCCTCGTGGGCGAAGGTCCGCGAGGCGCACTTGCATCCAGTCAAGAGAACGTTCGCACCGCCGCCACACGATTCGCCCACCACCCTGGCTCCATCCACACAATAACAGAGCTTGAAAGAGGTGCCGGGGAATCCTTTCCGGCGCTCTCGCATCACGGAAGAGTATTTTCATTATAGGCAGCCGTGCTGCGGCGCGGTCAAATCCGTGCCGTTCTGTTCCTCGACACGGAATTTTCGGAGCGAATGGCGGAACGTTGAAGGGGCACTGCTTGCGGGCCCTACACATCAAGTCCGGCGCGGGCGCGTTTCAGCGCCCGGGCGACCTTCCTCCGGTCGCTGGGCCCGAGAGGTAGCAGGGGTGGGCGAGGAATACCACCGTGATAACCCGACAAGTCCAGCGCGTACTTGATCCCGGGAATTCCATAGGGTCCCGTGACTTGCTGGGCGAGAATCCACAACCTATCACGCAGCTTGGAAACCGCCTTTACATCTCCTCGGCGCGATGCCTCGTAAAAGCCAATACAAATCTGCGGCTCAAAGTTTGCCTGGGAAAGGATGGCGCCGCACGCTCCCAACCGAAAGCCTTCGGGAAGAGCCAGCACCGAGCCGATGAACACGCGAAAGGCCTTGTTCGCCTTGCGCAGGATGGCGCGGTCCAAAGCAAGATCGCCTGAGCTCTCCTTTATCCCGCAGATGTTGGGATGCCCCGAAAGCCTCCCGATCATCGCCGGGTCCATGGCGAACCCGGTAAATTGTGGGATCGAATAAATAAGAAGGGGCCGCCGGACAGCATCGGCCAGCGTCCGGAAATGAGTCTCAAGGACCGCAGCGCGCATTGCCGGTTTGTAATAGCACGGGGGCAGTGCCAGGACGGCGTCGGCGCCCCGCGCGATGGCTTCGCGGCTCAGTTTCACGGTTTCCGCCGTGCCTTCCAGCCCCGTGCCCGCCATCAGCAATTGAGGCGGCTTGATCACGGCTCGCGCGATCTCGACCAGGCGGAGCCTTTCCTCATGGGTTAAAAAAGCCGCCTCGCCGGTCGAGCCCGCCACTAACACACCGGAAAGCCCTGTACCGGCGTATTGAAGAAGATTCTCGCGCAGCGCGGCCTCGTCGATGCCCCCCCGGCGGTTAAACGGTGTGGCAACAGGCGGAATCACGCCGCTCAGCTGCTCGATGATTTGTTTATTGGTCATATTTAGAACCAGGTTTCAGGTGTTAGGTTTCAGGCGTCAGGGATAAACAGTTCGTCGTTTGCAGTCCGTTGCCGGTCACCCCTGTTCTCCGGCTTCATCGCTCGCTGCACGGAATGTCGATGACGGGCAATGCGAAAAAATTGACTTGAGCGCACCAAGGTTCCCATTCCTATTTGCGATGGACAACCAACGGCTTTTCCTCACACCTGACACCTGACACTTGACGACCAGCGTCTGTGCCTGCAGCGTGCAGCCCTTGCAGGCTGTAAACCTGAATGTGAGGCTCACGCTGGGCGCGCACGCCGCTCACGACAGCAGCGGCGGCGGAAAGCGTGGTGATACAAGTGATGCCATGCTGCACGGCGGCGCGGCGGATGGCCTTCTCGTCGTAGCGTGAAGGTCCGCCGAGGGGCGTGTTGATGATCAAGCCCAGCTCCCCGCTCTTAATCAAGTCCACCACGTTGGGTCGGCCCTCGTTGACCTTAAAGACCCGCTCGACGGGCAACCCCGCGGCGGAGAGCGTCCGCGCCGTGCCGCGCGTGGCCACCAGCTTGAAACCGAGCTGATCGAGGTCGCGCGCCACGGGCACCGCTTGCGCCTTGTCGTGGTCATTCACCGAGAAGAAAACCCGGCCCGAGCTGGGGATGCGATGGCCGGCGGCCAATTGCGCCTTCGCAAACGCCTGGCCGAACGTGTCGCCCACGCCCATCACTTCGCCGGTGGATTTCATTTCCGGCCCCAGAATCGTATCTACGCCGGGAAATTTCATAAAGGGAAACACCGGCGACTTCACGAAGTAGTGGTCCACCTTCAGCTCGTGATCCAGCGAAAACTCAGCGAGCTTGCGTCCGACCATCAGGCGCGCCGCAATTTTTGCCAACGGCACCCCCGTAGCCTTGCTCACGTAAGGCACAGTCCGCGAAGCGCGCGGGTTCACTTCGAGCACGTAGACCTTTCCGTTCTGAATGGCGTATTGCACATTCATCAGCCCGATCACGCTCAGCGCGCGCGCGAGCTGCATCGTATATTCCGTCATTTCCTGGCGCTGGCGATCGGGAATCTGGACGGAGGGCAGAACGCAGGAGCTGTCTCCGGAGTGTATTCCCGCCTCCTCGATGTGCTCCATGATGCCGGCCACAACCACCTGCTGGCCATCGGAGAGCGCGTCCACATCAACCTCAGTGGCATTTTCGAGAAAGCGGTCAACCAGGATCGGGAAGGCCCGCCGTAGTTCCTCAGCCCGTTCAACATATTCGGACAGCGTGCGCTCGTTATACGCAATCACCATCGCCCTGCCGCCCAGCACAAAGGAGGGGCGTACCAGCACGGGGTAACCGATGCGCCGGGCGATGGACACCGCTTCTTCGGCGTTCATCGCCGCGCCGTTTTCCGGCTGAGGGATGTCCAGGCGTCGCAGCAGCGCCCCAAAATGCTTGCGGTCTTCCGCGAGCTCGATGGATTCGGGTGAGGTGCCCACAATCGGCACACCGGCGCTTTTCAGGCGATGTGCCAGGTTGAGGGGCGTCTGGCCGCCGAACTGCACGATAACGCCCATGGGCATTTCGCGCTCCACGATCGCCATAACGTCTTCAAACGTGAGCGGCTCAAAGTAGAGGCGGTCCGCGGTGTCGTAATCGGTCGAGACGGTCTCCGGGTTGCAATTGACCATGATCGTCTCGTAGCCCTCTTCTTTGAGAGCGAACGCGGCGTGGCAGCAGCAATAGTCGAACTCGATGCCCTGGCCGATGCGGTTGGGGCCGCTTCCGAGAATCATGATCTTCTTCCGGTCCGTAGGTTCGGCCTCGTCTTCCGTTTCGTAAGTGGAATAGAGATAGGGCGTGAAGGATTCAAACTCTGCCGCGCACGTATCCACGCGCTTAAACACCGGCCGGACGCCCAGCGCTAACCGGCGCTCCCGCACCCGGTCGGATTTGGTGCTCCACAACGCCGCAAGGTCGCCGTCGGAAAGCCCAAGCCGTTTCGCTTCGAGGAGCGCGGGAGCGGGAACGGAGCTCACATCGTAGCGCTTCAGCTCGCCCTGCATTTCGACGATCTGGTGCATCTGATCCAGGAACCACGGGTCCATGCGCGTCAGTTCTGCCACCTGTTCGACGCCCATCCCGGCGCGAAGGGCGTGGAAGACGTCCCATAAGCGCTCGGGATGCGGAACGGTCAGGCGCCGCTGCAGCTCGTCAGCGTCCTCAGGGGGCGCGGGCGTCTTGCGTCCCGTTTCGAGCGAGCGCACGCCCTTCATCAGGGCTTCTTTGAACGTCCGCCCGATCGCCATCGCCTCACCCACCGATTTCATCTGCGTGCCCAGCGTATGATCGGCATCCGGAAACTTTTCGCGCGCCCACTTGGGGATTTTCACCACCACGTAGTCAATACTCGGCTCAAAGCACGAAGGCGTTTTGCGCGTAATGTCATTCGGAATCTCATCCAGCCGGTACCCGACGGCAAGGCGCGCGGCAATTTTGGCGATAGGGAAGCCCGTCGCTTTGGAGGCGAGCGCCGAGCTGCGCGACACGCGCGGATTCATCTCAATCACCACCATCCGGCCCGTCCGCGGATCCACGGCAAATTGGATGTTCGAGCCTCCAGTCTCAACCCCCACGACGCGGATCACGCGGAAGGCCGCGTCGCGCATCACCTGGTATTCCTTGTCCGTCAGCGTCTGCGCGGGCGCCACGGTGATGGAGTCGCCTGTGTGCACGCCCATCGCATCCACGTTCTCAATGGAGCAGATCACCACGGCGTTGTCCGCGCAATCGCGCATCACTTCCAGCTCGTATTCCTTCCATCCGATCACCGATTCTTCCACCAGCACTTCGTGCACCGGGCTAAGATCAATTCCGTACTGCACCATGTCCTCAAACTCTTCCCGGTTATAAGCGATGCCGGACCCGCTCCCGCCCAGCGTAAACGACGGACGGATAATGGTGGGGAATCCAATCAGGTCGGCGGCTTCGAGCGCCGTTTCGAGGTTGCCGACCAGAACACTGCGCGGAACCTCCAGGCCGACGCTGCGCATGGCATCCTTGAAGCGGAGGCGGTCTTCGGCCATCTTAATGGCATGGAGCGAGGCGCCGATCAGTTGCACGCGGTGTTTTTCGAGGATCCCCTTTTCCGCCAGCTCCACGGCCAGATTGAGCGCCGTCTGCCCACCCACGGTCGGCAGCAGCGCGTCGGGCTTTTCGAGCGCCAGAATTGCGTCGAGATATTCCGCGGTGAGCGGCTCGATGTAAGTGCGGTCGGCCAGCTCCGGGTCCGTCATGATGGTGGCCGGGTTTGAATTTGCCAGGACCACTTCATAACCATCCGCGCGCAGCGCCTTGCACGCCTGGCTGCCCGAGTAATCAAACTCGCACGCCTGGCCGATCACAATCGGGCCCGAGCCAATAATCAGGATTTTACGGATGTCAGTTCGTTTGGGCATTGAGATTTATGTCTGTCGGTGTTGTTCCGTGCTCAGCTTCGAGTCGCTTTAATGCGCTCAAGGCAAGCTCTCGCGCCATGGGAGCCAAGTCTTGAATGCGCTTCAGTAACACCTTTGCCCTGGCAGCCATCAGGTCGGTGTTTTGCATTTTATAAACCAAGCTCATGCAAGCGTTGTATTCACTGCACTTCGCTCTATATGCCCCGCCAAGGGTATAAAACCCCACGGCGGCCACAAGCGTCTTTCCGCTTAAACTCCCTAGCTTATCGGCACCGCCTTCATACACCGGGAAAGACCTTTCCCTAAGCCAGATGAACGGGGGAACAGTGTTTTCGGCAGGATTGCAATTTTTCCACTCCTGCTGAACACCATCAAGCTCGTACAGAACGAAGCTCTGAATCTCAAAATGAAGTGCAGTTGCCAGAGCGTTCTTCTGGTTTTCCCTTTCGCCGTCCCTAGCTTCCTTTTCGGCGTCAAGCTGAGCCTTCAAGTTGGCCTGCTGAGCCTCAAGACTCATTTGGAGATTTCCGCTGTCGGCCTTGAGCTGAGAACGTAATTCCCTGGCAGAGGAACGAATCTGCCAAAACACCGCACAGACGCCGATGGCGGCGCCGAGGAAAATAGCGGTGGCTTCAAGAATCCCATCAGCCGTCAATGTCAAATCTAAGTGCATATGGGCTGCTGCTTCGTCAGGGCACGGCTTCGGTCATGTCTTGAGCATTTGGCAGATGGCATGATTCATCCGAAGGGTTCCGATGTCATTCCGAGCGGAGCGAGGAATCTCGCTCCGGTCTTTGTCTTGCCGCTCTGCAACCAGCCTTAATCCCCGTACCAGGCGGCGCTCAGATCCTTCCAATCACGATTCACGGATTCAATCAAAGCGATTTTCTTCCTTCGGCCCCAGCTTTTGATCTGCTTCTCGCGGGCGATGGCGGCGGCGATTTCACGGGATGTCTCGTAGTACACCAACAGGTCGATGTTATAGCGGGCCGTGAACCCTGGCAGCAACTTTCCTCGATGCTGAAGCACCCGGCGTTCCAGATTACTCGTCACGCCCGTATACAACGTGCGAGATTTACTTGCCATGATGTAGACGCAGTATGTTTTCACGCCAGACGCTTCGCCCATGATCATGCGCAGCACGAGCCCGCCCACAGCG
>JBOGJT010000403.1:0-9851 GCA_050745065.1 Terriglobia bacterium | reverse complement strand
AGCGAATGGCGTACCACGTCCCAGCGCCAAGGCACGTCAGTGAGCATGTCTTCCTGGATCAGGAAGTTCGGCGTGGACATCGCAAAATGCAGCGCCGCGGCGTTCGCCACTGGCCCCAGCGGATTATGCGGCGCGACGCCCATGTAGTACGTCTCGGCCATGGCGGCGATTTTTTTTCCCTCGAGCAGGCCGCCGCAGTGGCAGAGGTCCGGTTGAATCACGTGGCACGCCTGCTGCTCAAATACCTCGCGGAATTGATGCCTTGTGACCAGCCGTTCTCCGGTGGCGATGGGAACCCGAACGGCCCGCCGTACTTCCCTCAGTGCGGCGACGTTCTCGGGAGGAACCGGTTCCTCACAGAAGAATGGGTTGTAAGCGCTTACTGCGTGGATGTACTCGATCGCCATGGCTGGCGACGTGCGCCCGTGAAAATCGATCATAATATCGATCTCGTCTCCCAGGGCCAGCCGAAGCCGCTCGATCGCCCGCGCGAATTTCTTCACGGTGGATGCGCTCATCAAAGGCTCTGAGTAGGGCACACACACCACCTTGACCGCGGTATAGCCGCGGGCCACAACCTGCTGCGCCAGATCAATGAGCGGTGCAGGGTCAAACGTTTCGTAGACCGATTTCATATCGCCGCCGCCAAGATGGGTGTACATGCGGACGCGCTCCCGCACCGCGCCTCCAAGCAGTTTGTACACGGGCAGGCCGACTGACTTGCCAAGAATATCCCAGCAAGCCTGCTCGATGCCGCTCACCGCGCTCATGCCGATCACGCCGAGGCGCCAAAAAGACTGGCGGTAGAGCTTCTGATAGAGATGCTCGATGCGCGTGGGGTCTTCACCAATTGCCATCACGGCCAGATCTTCCACCGCCCCGACCACCGCCCGCGTTTTCCATTCCAGGGACGCTTCACCCCAGCCGAAAAGGCCCGGTTCGTCAGTTTCCACTTTCACGAACACCCAGTTCCGCATCTCGGCATTGACCACGCGTGTTTTAATGGCGGTGATTTTCATCGTTTCAGTCCATGGGATAAAGACTGCAGCCTCCGTCCACCAGCAACGTATGTCCTGTGATGTAATCCGCCGCCTCCGAGCTGAGAAAGACGAAAGCGTCGGCCACGGATTCAGGCGGCTGCATGTAGCCCAAGGGGATCGCTTTCTGAGCGCGCCGCCTGTAGTCAGGCTCCGTGTCCCACTGGCGCTTGGCCAGGCCGGCGGCGACGATGCCGGGCGCGACGGAGTTGACCCGAATCCCCTGCGGCGCCAGTTCTCGCGCCATGCCCCGCATCAACATCTTTATACCGCTCTTCGTGACGTTGTAAGGAGTGATATCAGGCCATGGCACCTCCTGCACCCACGAAGAGGTGAAAATAATTTTTCCCTTCACGCGCTCTTCAATCATGGAGCGCGCCGCGGCCTGAGCCACCAGAAAGGCGCCCTTTAGATTCACCGCCATGATTTCATCCCAGTCTGCCTCAGAGTAGTCAAGAATCGGACAGGATTGGGTCATGCCCGCATGACAGAGCGCGACGTCCAGCCGTCCGAACGCCTCAACCGTTCGCTCAACCACCGCCTTCGCGCCTTCCGGTTTTGTAACGTCGGCGCGAATATAAAGCAGGCGGCCGGTTGGCCATCCCTCCTCCTGGATGAGCTTGCCTGCATCGACGTCGGGAAGAATATCATTCACGCTGACGCGCGCGGAGTGTCCCAGCAGGCGCTTCACCGTGGCGCGCCCGAGCGCGCCCAAGCCTCCGGTGATCAGAAACGATTTTCCCTCAAGGCAATCCTTGGCAAATACTGGCACGGCTTCACCTGCTCCTAATTAGCCAGAGTCATTTTGCAGCACGCCTGAGTGCTCCCGGTTTTTATAGTGCGCGAATGAGCACCAGCACCACCCCATGCGCCGGCACGACCGCGGAAAAGCTTCCCGCGTATGCGCCAAGATCCTTGTGTTCCCAAAGATCTCGAACCTGTGCCTGGCCTTTAATCCCCAACTCTCCAAAATCAGCCGTAACCGTCATCGGCCCTTCACCTTGGTTGAACAGCCCCACCGCCTTTGTTCCATTTGCCAGAGGCTTCATCCAGACCCCAAGCGGCCCTACCTCGCTGATCCTGTGGCCCTCAATTCCCGCCGAATCCTGGTCCAGGGCGATAACTTCACGATTGGTCAGTATGGCAAGTTCGGACGGCGTAAGCTTCGTGAGGTCGGTGCTGATGATGAGGGGAGCCGCCAACAGAGACCACAAACTCATCTGCGTTTTGTCTTCGTCCTCGTTCAGCCCGCGATTTCCAATCTGCAGCATGTCGGGATCGTTCCAGTGTCCGGGACCCGCGAAGGGTTGCAAGCCAGCCTGGCCGAATCCCACGAACGCCATGCGCGCATAATCCTGAAAATCGATCTGATTGCTCACGTCCATGGTCGTTCGCCAGAGATTCCCTCCTACCGAGTCCCCCCAGGTCCAAACATGCTCGAGACCATACTGGCAGAGGCTATAGACCATAGGCCGATGCGTCTTGAGTACGGCGTCCTGCATTTTTCGATAGGCAATTTGCATCTCATCCGGCGCATAGACCTTGGACGCGCTGCACCAGTCGTATTTCAGAAAATCCACGCCCCAGCGGGCGTAAGTTTCTGCATCCTGCCGCTCATGCCCGTAGCTTCCTTCGAATCCTCCGCACGTTTTAGGGCCGGGCGAGGAGTAGATTCCAAATTTCAGCCCCTTGCTATGAACAAACTCTGCCAGCCCCCTCATGTTGGGAAAATTCCGGTTCGGATGAATGAATCCGCGACGATCTCTGCTTCCCTGCCAGCAGTCGTCAAGGTTGATGTATTTGTACCCGGCAGCTCTTAGTCCCTCGCTAACCAGCGTCTGCGCCTGGGCGCGCACAATGGCGTCGCTCGGCTTGCAGCCAAACGCATACCACGTGTTCCAGCCCATCGGTGGCGTGCGTGCGAGCTTTACCGCTCGCGGGCTGCACGACGCGGCGGCGGCCAGCAGGACGCACAATGCGAGGATGAGGCGACGCTGTAATGGTCCGAAGGAAGTTTTCATCCGCGGCAAGATTGTTGCGGCGCACAAAGGGCGCCTGGTCGAGTGAAAAAGATTAACCGCCGCTCCTTATTATGCGCTATACCGGGCGGACATAAGTCCACGGCCGTCCTATGCTGTAGCGGAGGCTCCCGCCCCATTTCGGCCGAATCATTCAGGCCGCACGGTGAAACGATCGAATTCCGCCTTGTTCCAACCCGAGCCGATTCCTACCATACCATTCTTATGAGACGTGTCGCTAACGTTCGCAATTGCGGAGCCGTCGATCGCCGCCTGGATGTCCGACCCTTTGAAGCTCAGCGCTACGCGATCTTGGCGTGGAGCACGCGGCGTATCTGACCTACGTTGGGGAGCGCTACTTCCAGGCGTTACGGGATTGATGGCCGCACACTAGAATCACAAGAGTTACAATTCCTTCCTCGGCTGTTAAAATAGCTCATGCCGATTAACGCCGATAAGCCGCATTTGTGGAAGGCGGACACCCGCGCTTCGGTTGATCAGTTCAATCAATGGTTTATGAAATTTGCACCCAAGGCGTACCGGGATACGCGCAAGAAAACCATCGAGAGTGTCGAGCAGGGCCTCGCCCTCACCAAAGACCTGACCACGATTACACCGATGTGATCAAGACCAATCCCGGCATTCTGCCGACCTTGCGCATGTCTACATGGCCGCCGCTTGCGCGCGACAGGCTCCTCGGACTTGCGGATTCCAGCAAGAATCTCGTCGGCGCACTCGAAGAAGGCGAACTCCCTCCGCGTCTGGCAATGGATGTCCTGGACGCACATCTCAAAAAAATCACGGCAATATTGTCGCAGATGTTGGACGTGGACATTTTCCCGTGGATCGAAGAGAAACGTAAACCCACCAAGGAAGAACGCTACCGCTCTTCCACTATCGTCGCCGACCGGCTCTGCGGTGCGGTTGCAGAACCCATCGTGAGGAACGCGCAGGAGAAGCGTCAGCTCGCACTCATCGAGAAGTACCTGACCGAGCGCGGCTACAAGCTGAAGGCACACCCTGCCGCCACTCCGCTCAATAAGATGGAGCCTGGCACATTCTCTTTTCGGCTTAGTGTCCTTGTGAAGCCCTCCAAGGTCGAAGCCAAGACCGTCAAGATTCCCATCGATGCGGTGATCCAGCCCAAGAAGGCCAAACTGCCGCATCTGCCGATACTCATCGAAGCGAAATCCGCTGGCGACTTCACCAACGTCAACAAGCGCTGGAAGGAAGAGGCGATCAAAATCAACTATCTCAAAGCGACACACGGCAAGGACGTTGTCTTTGTGCTTTTTCTGTGCGGATACTTCAATGCGGCGTATCTTGGAAACGAAGCAGCCGAGGGCATAGACTGGATATGGGAGCATCGCGCCCAGGACCTTGATCAGCTCGGGATCTGACAATAATGGCAACCATCGCACACCAGACCATCGAAGGACGCCGCCAGTCGGAGCAGGCTCGTCTCGATAGCCTGAAGACCGCCGCCGAGCGCAATAAATGGGGCCAGTTCGCAACGCCGTTTGAGCTTGCCCTCAGCCTCGCGCGCTACGCACACAAGGCGTTAGGGGAACGGAGTCTCCGCTTTCTCGACCCAGCGGTCGGCACCGGATCGTTTTACTCGGCGCTCTCCCAGGCCGTTCCCGCAATAACCATCGAAGCTGCGACGGGCATCGAGCTTGATCCCTTGTTTGCGGAGGCTGCCACAAATCTCTGGGGCAAGAGCGGCCTTCGCATCGTCCAAGGGGACTTCACGAAGCAGAAACCACCACCGCAGCGTTTTGACCTTGTCCTTACGAATCCGCCCTATGTACGGCATCACCACTTGGAAGCGGCCCAGAAGGCCCGCCTGAAGGCGCAACCTGCTCACTCCCTGCACATGGAGATCAGTGGGCTTGCCGGACTGTATTGTTATTTCCTGCTCCTATGCCATGACTGGCTGGAAGACAACGGGCTTGCCATTTGGCTCATCCCTTCCGAATTCATGGATGTGAATTACGGGGTCACTTTGCGCCGCTACCTCGGTGAAAGAGTGACACTCTTGCACATTCACCGTTTCTGTCCGACCGACGTGCAGTTTACCGATGCTTTGGTGTCGTCTGCCGTTGTCGTATTTCGGAAATCTCACCCATCCGCAGGCCACCACGTCCGGTTTTCGTTCGGCGGGCCAATTGACGACCCACAGCGCGAAGCCCAGGTTCCGCTCGACACGCTCCGCACTTCGCGCAAGTGGACACAGTTTCCGGCGCGAATGAAGGTTGCGACTACCGACGAGCTGACGCTTGGCGATCTCTTCACGATCAAGCGAGGGCTTGCGACCGGCTCCAACAGCTTCTTTATTTTGGATGACAAAGAAATCAAGCACTGGCATATCCCGCGTCGGTTTCTCAAGCCGATACTGCCCGGCCCGCGCTATCTTACGACGGACATCATCGAGCCCCAGACTGCCGAAGCCCCCGCCGTGTTTCCCCGGCTTTACTTACTTGATTGCAGCGAGCCGGAGGACAAGATCAAAATGACTTGGCCGCGCTTTTACGAGTACCTCCAGAAAGGGCACGAGAACGAGATTGCTGCGTCATATCTCACCAGCCACCGCTCACCGTGGTACTCGCAGGAGCAACGCCCCCCCGCGCCATTCCTCTGTACTTATATGGGCCGTTCGGCCAACGGGAGGCATCCATTTCGGTTTATCTGGAATCGTTCGGATGCAACCGCGCACAACGTTTACCTAATGCTTTATCCCAAGAGCCGCTTGCAAGAGGCGCTCACAAATCACCCGGAACTTGAAGCGAAGGTATTTGCGGCGTTGCAGCGCATCACTCCTGGCCAGCTCGTTGCCGAGGGCCGGGTTTATGGCGGCGGACTGCATAAAGTGGAACCGAAAGAGCTGGCGCAGATTCCCGCCCGCGGCGTGCTAGAGAGCATTGCCGGACACATCCGCATCGAACACCAGGAAAAGCTATTTGTTTAATCCAGCCGCTTAAGGAAACAGATGTGTGAACGGTTGGGCAACTTGGAATGAACCACAAGGGCTCGATCACACTATTCTTAGGTGCTGGTGCATCGGTCTGCGAATCTTTCCCGACGGTTTTTCAGTTTTTCGAGCGAGTCAAGTTTCCCGATGGAGCCGATGCCCGAGGGTTTCATACGGCGTGTCAGGAATTAGCCCGCAGAATCGCCGTCGCCGAGCGAACGCAGGAAAACAGCCAATGGCCGCGCTTCGATGCCGAGAAGCTCTGGGGCAATCTACAGCTTCTGGTCAACTCCAACAAACTAACAAGTGTGCCGTTCGGCCCACCTGTAACTCACACGGGTCTGTCGCCGCAGATAAAGCTTCGGCGTCACTCCCGCGTGTTCCTCAAAAAGATGCTCGAAGCGAGACCGGCTAAGGCCAGGTTTTACGGCAAGTTGTCCGACGGTTGGCGACCCGTCCAAATACGCCTCAATCAGCTCAATTGCGGTTCGAATCCTGACGTCCATTTACGGGTCCTCCGGCTGGACGAGGCGTTGTGACTGAACGGGACGTCGTGGTGCTCCAACTCCCGGGGTTCTATGGGTAGATTTCGCGCAGCGTATCGTTGACCCGCGGCATGCCGTGGAAACTCCTGTGCGGGGTTGTCCAGCCGGTCAAAAGAACGACGGCACCTCCCGATATTGCGACAATCATAGGTCTCGGCCCGGGCGAAGTCAATTGCGCGTATGCGTCCTGTTTGTCAGCCCGACTTTGGAAGATTGCGGGACTTTCCGGCAAGATTCACGGTGTGCGGCTGATCGGCATAGCGTCCCTGAAATGTTGGCGTCCCCGACGGGATTTGAACCCGTGTTACCGCCGTGAAAGGGCGGTGTCCTAGGCCGGGCTAGACGACGGGGACAATAAGGGTGGTGAAGTGCCGGGCTTGGAAAACGAGACGTCCGGACCCAGCGGACAGGAAGAAAAACACAAGCATCATCGTATCAGCGGGCCTTTGAAGCTGTCAACGAAAGCACGACGTCGAGGCATGGCAGCCCGTTCTCCGCTGGCGTCGAAGCGGGCGGCGGAAAAACATCGCACCCCGCGAACCCGATGTCGATCACGAACGCGCCGGCAGCGTCCGGTCAGCCGGCCTCCTTCTCCCCCAAATGAAGTGCCGCAACGCCACCCATGAAATTCCGGTAGCGCACGTTGCACAAACCTGCCTCTCGCAGTGCCGCGGCAAAAGCCCTCTGATCGGGAAAGCGCGAAGCTGAGTCGTGCAGGTATTGATACGGCCCGGCGACCCCGGAAAGCCACGTTCCGAGGCGCGGCAAAACGCGCGCAAAGTAGAGCCGGAACAATCGACCGAAAATCGGCCCGCGCACGCGGGAAAACTCCAAAATGGCGAGCGTGCCGCCCCACTTCAGCACGCGCCGCATTTCCCGGAGTCCAAGCCCGTAATTCGCCAGGTTGCGAAAGCCAAAGGCGCTGGCAATCACGTCAACGGTATTATCCCGGAACGGCAGCGAAAGCGTATCGGCGCCAAGAAAGGCAACCTGGGAATTCGGCCGTTTCGAGACGGCGAGACTGAGCATCGGCGGGCAGAAATCCGCGGCGAAGATGCGGCCGGCGGAAACGCGGCGAAGTGCGAAGGCCAGATCGCCCGTCCCGCAGCACACGTCGAGGCAGATGGAAGCGGGATCGGAGAGCCGCTCTCGCAACGCCCTCGCCACCACTCTGCGCCACCGAACATCCAGGCCGGCAGAAAGGAAGTGGTTCAGGAAGTCGTACCGGGGCGCAACCGCTTCGAACATTTCGCGCACAGAGCGCGAGGTGGAAGCAACGTCCGCAGGCGAACCCAGCGGGCTGCCCTCGAGCGGCGAATTAACGGGACTCACCATAGGAAATCGATATTAAGCAGAAGATTTGTTCATTGAATCATTGAGGCGTTCGGGAAAGCGTTTCAATGGCCCAATGATTCAATGGATAAATGATTCAATCACTCAATGTGTCAATTGATTCTCTGGATGTCCCTGAAAGCGGCGGTGGCAAGCTCCGGCGGCACGTCTGTCACCACCCGGACTTTGCCGATTCGCTCCGGCACCACCCAATGGACCTTGCCGGCAACGGCTTTCTTGTCTTGCGGCAGCAGACGCAGAATTTTTCGGGGCGAGAGATCGCGAACGGGCGGAAGCGGCCCGAGGCTCCTCACAAGATGCTCCATGCGTTCGCCTTCAGAGGCCTTCAGCAAACCTAATCGTTGCCCGAGCCGCAAAACGGCCAGCAGTCCCCACGCCACGGCTTCACCATGCAGAAAACGCTGGTAGTGAGTGATCTCCTCCAGCGCGTGGCCGAATGTGTGGCCGAGGTTGAGGACCATGCGAACGTTGGCCTCGCGCTCGTCGCGGTTAACGACGTTGATTTTCACCCTCGCGGCGCGGGGCAAAATCGGCTCCAGCGCGGCAATCTCGCCATGTCGAAGCGATCCGGCGCAATGTTCGAGCTGCGCGACGAAGCCAGGGCCTTCGAGAATCGCGTGTTTCACCACCTCATACAGCCCAGAGCGCAAATCGCGCGGGCGGAGTGAACTGAGCACTCGCGGGTCGGACAGAACCAATCGGGGAGGATAAAACGTCCCTATCAAATTTTTCATTTCCGTCAGGTTGACCGCGGTCTTGCCGCCGATTGAGCTATCCACCTGAGCCAGGACGGTGGTTGGCACATGAACGCAATCAATCCCTCGCATGTAGACTGACGCGAGAAAACCGCCGAGATCTCCAATCACCCCGCCGCCAAACAGCACTAACAGAGACCGGCGGTCGGCGCCTTGCTTCAACAATTGTGCTGCCAGACGCTCAAGCGCTTCGAGCGATTTTGATGATTCTCCTCCAGGGATGAACAGGGTCATAGCTCCGTCGAGCCCACCCTCTTTGACGAGCTGCTTGCCCCAAAGCGTCCATAGCTTCCGCTCGGTGATGACGAAGGTAGAGGTGTAGCGTCCGCGCGGAAAATCCCGGAGTGCGCCCCAAGCGCCCTTCCCGATCCTCACTTCGTATGTCGAATGCCGGGCATGGACTTTGAACGTTTGCATGGGCTTTCAACCAGCGCTAGGGTAGTTCCCTGATTTTCAGATTGCGGAACTCAATAAGTGAGCCTTCGGCTTCAAGGCCCACATAGCCTTTCGCGTTGTTACACTCGGTGAATTCGCATTGTTTCACGCCGTTCACCCACAAGACGAGCGTCTTACTCACGCAGCGAATCTCGTAAGTGTTCCAATTGCCCGGTAGGCGCATATGATTTTCGATTAACAAGATTAGATGAAAGCGCTTCAGCGCGCCGTTCTCGGGGTTATCTCCAAACAAATATCCGCCGTCGGTGCTACCCACCTGGGCCTGATACCATATCTTTCCGTCCTTATTGTTTCGCACAAAAACGCCGCTATTGTAGTGCTTTGCGCCGGGCACTTTCGTAAGCTTCCACTGCACTTCAAAAACAAAGTTCTTATACGGGTGATCGTACCGCAGCCACTCGTGCCCGCCATTTCCCTGGCAGATGATGAGGTGACGGACCGCATCCACCTTCCATTGCGAAACCGGGTTCAACGGGCGCGAGGGTGGAATGGCCACGCGCGTCCAGCCGTCAAGATTCGACTGCGGCGTGATGTTGACCCAGCCGGACGAGGAGCGGCCTTTTGCCCATCCCGCCTGCGCGCAAAGCAACAGGCAGAGTGCAATCGTCATTCGCTTCATGATGCCCTCCAGAGAAAAAGGGTTGCTGGCGTCCCCTATCATAGCATTCCGGCCCCCGCGCTTAGAGGCTGCGGAAAAACCCGTCCAGCCTGTCATT
>JBOGJT010000402.1:0-8474 GCA_050745065.1 Terriglobia bacterium | reverse complement strand
CCGCAATGGTTAAAAGCAAAAGCCGGCGGCAGGGACGCCGCCGCTACAGCCGCCAGATGGCGCCGACGCGGCGTGTGCGGCACATTCCATTGTTTCTTGTTTGCGTGGTTACCGTGACGCGGTGGATTTGAGGGGCGCGCAAAAACGGTCAAAGGCCGCAACTAAATCGTCAGCGATGGCCTCGGCGGGCCGACCTTCAATCTGGTGGCGTTCGAGCATAAAGACGGCCTTGCTATCCTGCAATAGCGCGATCGAAGGGGATGACGGCGGGTACCCGGCGAGATAGCTGCGGGCTTGCGCGGTCGCATCGGTGTCCTGGCCAGCAAACACCGCGGCCAGAGTTTTGGGGCGGACGGCGTGCTCAAGCGCCATCGCTACAGCAGGCCTGGCCTTTCCCGCTGCGCAGCCACAGATGGAATTTACCACCAGTAGCGTGGTTCCCTTGGCGCCGCCCAGCAAGGCGTCAACCTCTTCTGCCGTCCGCATTTCACGAAACCCAATGCGCGTAAGCTCCTCCCGCATCGGTTGAACCATTTCTTCAGGATACATATATTCTTTCCTCCATGTCTGAGAGCGTTTGCCGGACGCGACGCCGCCGGCAACCTGCATAGCCATTGTACACCTTTGCTTTGGAACCGAGCCTCATGGTGCGCCTGGCAGGGCGCTGCAAAACTCCGCGCTCGCCAACCTGTAGCGGCGTGCTAAAACTCGCGTGCATTGACGAGCATCACCCGTTGACTCCACGATTCGGCACAGAAATTTCCATGCTTCATTCATGCGTGCCGGGGTGGTCAGTGGGCAGTGGCGGCGTGCTGGAGCGCGGCAAGAATCTGCGCGGCATCGCGCGAGCGGAACCGGTAGGTTTGGCCGCTGGCCAGCCGGATGTGGAACACCTTGCCGCCGCTTGATCCCCAACTGATTCCGTTCAGCGGAGATATAAAAGCTCCACTCCCGTTGGCCGGTACATAGTGAACTTTGCCGCTCTGAATCACCAGAACCCCTCTGGACGATCCGAGTCGATGCAAATACGTAACAGGAAAACTTACGGCGGCGCCGGACACGTTGGGCCGGTTGAAGTCCATCTGCGGGCGGGCGGATTCGCGCGGCACAGCGGCCTGAGAGGCGCCCCACTTGGCGCTTACGAAGCTGGTTGCGCCGGGAGGAATCTGGATCGCGTACTCGATGTCACTAAAACCCGGGAGCGTGGCGCGAAGATCATGCGAGCCGGGAGAGAGGTTGGAAACCGCTAACTGGCCGCGCGCATTGGCCGCTCCCGCGAGCTTACCATCGATAAAGATTTGCGCTCCCGGAGCAGTTGTGACAATCACTGAAGATAGTGAAGGATTGGCTGCCGGTTGAGGCGAACCGGGCGGAGAATTTCCGTTGACTGTATGTGCGATGACGGCGTGGGCGTCCGTGGTCTTTTGCTCGCCCGCGACCGCACCTGCCGTGACAGGAGCCGCGGGGATTTGCGCCAAGCGCTTGGTTTCGCGGCTGGATGTGCCGCCTGCGTTACCGGCCTTGCCAGGCGTTGTGGTCCTTTTCGCCTCAGCAAGTTCATGTTTTGTGGCCGTGTTGTCCGTTGTGAGCGGAACCGCTGCCGAGGCTGACGCCGACGTGATGTTAGCCGGCTCGGAGACCGGATGATCCGGCGCCGCAGGAGTTGCGTTCGGTGGGCTGGACGGTAGCGTGGCAGATGAAGCGGCAGCCTCATGGCCAGCGGAGGCTGACGTCTGAGAAGGCTGAGCGTTGCGGGTCTGGAGATGATGGATTGCCCATACCGTTCCGACGATCCCAATGACGATGATCGCCGCGATGATGGCCGCAATCCCCTTGTGACGATGCTGTTCGGGATGGGGAGCGGGCGGCCCGGCAACCATCTCTTGAGGATTTGCGACCCGCGTTTCGAAGATTTGCGGCTTCGCATCCTCACGCGGCGCCGGAATGGGCCCGCGCTCCGCGGGAAAGACCCCGGTGGGAGGCGTCATCCGTACTCGCTTATGTTCGCTTTCCGTGACACCTGCCGCACCCGCATCGACGCCCGCCAGGGCTTCGACCAGCGCCGCGCCAGTCGGCGGGCGCTGGTCCGGATTTTTTTCCAGACACTTCATCACCACGGCCGCGAGCGCGGGCGAAATCTCCGTGCCGGGCCGGGCCTCGAGGACCGGGCGGGGCGGAGTGTTGATGTGCGCCAGAAGAAGCTGCATGGTGGTGTCGGTTTTGAACGGAAGGTCTCCGGTCAGCATCTGATACATCACCACGCCGAGCGAGTAAATGTCCGAGCGGCCGTCCAACTGGTCCCCGCGCTTCCCGAGCGCCTGTTCGGGAGACATGTACTGGGGGGTCCCCATCACGATGCCGGTGCCCGTCAGCGTCATACCGCTCGATTCGGTGGCGCGCGCCTCCTTGATCTTGGCGATGCCAAAATCGAGCACTTTGGCCTGCTCGCCGCGCGGAGTTTCAACGAGCACGATGTTCGCAGGCTTGATATCCCGATGAACCATGCCGAGGCGGTGCGCGGCGTTCAGAGCTGCGGCCACCTGCCTGACGATGGCGCAGGTTCGCCGCGCGGAGAGCGGGCCTTCTGCCTCGATCAGGTCTTTCAGACTTCGCCCTTCGATATACTCCATCACGATGAAAGGCAGTCCGTCTTCGCTCTCATCGATGTCATCCACGCGGACGGCGTTTGGATGGTCGAGCTTGCGCGCAATAACCGCTTCCTGCCTGAACCGCTTCAGGAAAAGTTCGTCTCCAATGAGCTCCGGGTTGATGACCTTGAGCGCGCGCAGCTCGTCAAACATCACGTGGGATGCCTTGTAAACCGCTCCCATACCGCCGTGGCCAACCTTACTGAGAATCCGGTACTTACCGCGGATGACGGCCCCCTCAGTCCACTCCGAAGACTCAATGAGTTTCACGCCGTCCTGCGGGCACACACTGAAGCGGCTTGGATAGGTTGCTTGGCACGTAGGACACGATTTCATAGCGTGAAGACCCTACCTCTTTCCCGGCAGTATAGCACGCGCGGGCGCGAAGGACGGCGTCTATCCCCATGCGCCCCGCCGCGGAGGCGCGCCGCCTTCCGCTTTTCAGTCTTCCGCAGTTCAGGATAGAATCAAACAATATGGTTCAGACCTTATTCGGGCCGCCGGAGAAGAAAAAAGCAGGCCTGTTTGACCGCCTCAAGACTGCCGTAGCCTCAACCAAAGCGCAGCTTGCGGAGCGCATCGATGCGATTGTCGAGGGCAAGGAGAAAATCGACCCGGGCGTTTTCGACGAACTCGAGGCCACGCTGATCACCGCCGACCTGGGCGTGAAGACCACACAGGAAATCCTCTCGCGTCTCCGGGTGCAGGTGGACCGGCGCCAATTGACCGAAGCGCGCCAGCTGCGCGGCGCCATCGAGCGCGAGATTCTGGCCATCCTGGAAAACCCGGTGGACACTCGGCGCGCGCAGCCCCGGCATCCTCCGCCGGGAATTCCGGAAGTCGTTTTCGTGGTGGGTGTGAACGGAGTTGGCAAGACCACGACGATCGCCAAGCTTGCGAACTACTACGTGCAGCAAGGGCGCCGCCCGCTGTTGTGCGCGGCGGATACGTTTCGCGCCGCGGCCATCGAGCAGTTAGAGATCTGGGCGGGTCGCGTGGGTATCGAGATCATCAAGCAAAAGTCCGGCTCGGACCCCTCCGCCGTGATCTACGACTCGCTGGCCGAGGCCAAAAAACGCAAGGACGACCTGGTGATCGTGGATACCGCCGGCCGCCTGCACACCAAGTTCAACCTGATGTCGGAGCTCGAGAAGATGTGCCGTGTCGCCGCGCGTGAGGCGCCGGGCGCTCCGCACCAAGTGCTTTTGGTGCTTGACGCCACCACGGGGCAGAATGGGCTGCAGCAAGCGCGCCAGTTCACCGAACGCGCCGGGGCCACCGGCATCGTGCTCACCAAGCTCGATGGCACGGCCAAGGGCGGCGTGGTTGTCGCCATTGTCCGCGAACTCGCGTTGCCCGTCCTGTTCGTTGGCATCGGCGAAAAGATGGAAGATATTCTCCCCTTCGACGCAAAAGACTTCGTCGAGTCGATCTTTGAAGCGTAAGGCTGCTCATTTCGACGCCGATCCACTTTGGCAGCGTCTTGCCATTGTGCGAAAGAAGTAAGTGCCTGTCATTCTGAGCGGAGCGAAGAATCTGCATCTAAATCAAACGGGAAAAGCAGATTCTTCGCGGAGTTTACCGTGAGCCTCCTCGCCGCGCTCAGAGCGATTCGAAGCGGAGCGAATCGGCTCAGAATGACATGTGGCTAAAATCTTCGCACGCGGCGAAAAATCCGCTAAGTGAACAGTGTTGCGGCTAACCCGAATCATTCAGTGCGCCCCAACGCCGCACTTATTGCCGGAAGGAACGCCATTATTTATGAAGCTCCATCACATTGTTGAAGCGCAGCAGTTCGATCGCCCCACGCTGCTCGAGCTATTCGAACATAGCCGGCAAATGGAAGGCGTCGTCCGGCAAGGCGGCATGACGGATTATCAGAACCAGATCATGGCCACGCTGTTCTACGAGCCTTCCACGCGCACACGATTTTCTTTCGAGGCGGCCATGCACCGCCTGGGCGGCCGCGTCATTACCACCGAGAACGCGCGCGAATTCTCCTCCGTGTCGAAAGGAGAAACGCTCGAAGATACCATTCGTATTCTCAACGGATACGCGGATATCATCGTCATACGCCATTTTGAAGTGGGAGCGGCCCAGCGCGCTGCGGCCGTTTCCCGCGTGCCCGTGATTAACGCCGGTGACGGCGTTGGCCAGCATCCCACGCAGGCACTCCTTGACCTCTACACCATTCAAAAGGAAATCGGCGCGATTGACGGCCTGCGGATCGCCATGGTCGGCGATCTTGCGCAAGGGCGCACCGTCCGCTCGCTTTCCTATTTGCTGGGGAAGTTTGACGATGTGAAGATTTTCTTCGTTGCGCCCGAGCTGCTGAAAATGAAGGAAGATATCCTGGCCCATCTGCGCGAGCACGGCGTCAGATATGAAGAGGAAAGCGATCTGGAAAAGGTTCTGCCCGAGGTGAACGTGATCTACCAGACACGTATCCAGAAGGAGCGCTTTGGCGACCGGGCTGGCGATTACGAGAAATGCCGGGGACTCTATGTTATTGATCGATCCAGCCTGGCGCTCATGCGCCGCGATGCCATCATCATGCATCCGCTGCCGCGCATCGACGAGATCGCGATGGAAGTGGACCAGGACCCACGCGCCGCGTACTTCCGCCAGGCAGAGAACGGCTTGGTCGTGCGGATGGCGCTGCTCAAAATGGTGCTGGACTCCAGCCGGACGTGACCGCTCCTTCGCGGACCGGCGGGTGTGACTCGATCTGACCCATCCGCCACGACGGACGACCGCGAAACATCAAGCAAACCCCCGAACCCCTACTTTTGCCGAGCGCACCCCGGGCGTGCGGCGCCTTGACACAGATGGTTATACTATAGTTACTGCTTAGGGTATTATTTGAGCGTGGACCAGCAAATGTTATCCATGCGCGTTCTCATTGCGGAAGACGATCCGGTGTCAAGGCGGGTGCTACAGGCTCACCTTTCCAAGTGGGGCTACGATGTGCAGGCAACCCGCGACGGACAGGAGGCGTGGGATGCGTTACGCCAAGCGGACGCGCCGAGGCTCGCGATCCTCGACTGGATGATGCCTTCCCTGGACGGCATCGATGTGGTGCGCCGGCTGCGTAAGGAGCCGGGTGCTGCCTATGTTTACGTCGTATTGCTTACCGCGAAGGGTCAGAAGGAGGACCTGCTGGAAGGCCTTGAGGCGGGTGCTGATGATTACTTGACGAAGCCTTTTGACGCGCACGAGCTGCAGGCGCGTCTTCGCACCGGAAGGAGGATTCTCGATCTCCAGACCGAGCTGATCGCGGCACAGGAGGCGCTGCGGAAAGAGGCGACGCACGATTACCTCACCGGAGTATGGAATCGCGCCGGCATCCTGGACCTCTTGCAGCGTGAATGCGCCAGAACGCTTCGCGCAAAGGGCGCCGTCTCCGTCATAATGGCTGACCTCGACCACTTCAAATCGGTGAACGATACGTATGGCCATCTGGTGGGGGATGACGTGCTGCGCGAAGCCGCCCGCCGGATGCACGCCTCCATCCGCGCGTATGACTCGATCGGCCGCTATGGAGGCGAGGAGTTCATCGTGGTCCTGCCGGAGTGTGACGCAGCGGGTGGACACCAGCAAGCCGAGCGGCTCCGGCTAGGCGTCGGCTCGCAACCGTTCGAAACCACCGGCGGAGCCATTCGCATTACCCTTAGCCTGGGAGTTGCCGCCATGAGCGAGGGCAGTCCACCGGATTATCAAACGTTGCTTCGCTTGGCCGATGCCGCGCTCTACCGTGCGAAAGAAGCCGGCCGCGACCGGACGTGCATGGCCGGGGAAGCGCACGTCCCGTTGCCGGCACAGGAATCCGCAGTCCGAAACCCATAGGCCGCGAGCGGGCGCCTCCGGAAGGGCTGCGCACGCCGTCGGGATTCCACACATTTTGGATAAGTGGCCTACCCTCCTGAGGATTACGCATCATCGTGATGGTTTGCGCGGGAGCGGCGCGACCTGAGCGCCGCAGAACCGGCGGCCAGAGGCCGCCGCTACGGTAGACCAGGCTCGGCTTACGGCCTGCCGCTTTCCGCTTTGACCTGCTGCTGAAGCGTCCCCAAAAAGACGTAAGCGTGCGATTTTTCCCGCGGCGATTTCGCCTCGCTTACCGCCTGGCGCGCCACCCTCAGCGCGCCCGAGGCGTCACCCATCTTGAAAATGATTTCCGCTTCGAGAAAGAGATAGCGGATTTGCTGCGGATCGAGTTCGGCTGCCCGCGCGGCGAGGCGGCGAGCCTTGGCTAAACGCCCACAGCTTTCCGCCTCAAATTGGGCGAGGGCCGCGAAGGCAGGAGCGTAGGTGGGATTGAATTGGATGAAACCTTCCAGGGCCGCATCGATTGAGGAGCGCTCTGCCTTGCCGGGATCGCGCTGCATCTGCGCGACCGCGTTGTAGAATCGAGCCAGCTCGCATTCAGAACAATTCGCCGCCGCCTTCGCAAACCAACGGGCAGCTTCCGGTTCGTGTCCCGCGTGGAGCTCGACCAAGCCCATGCTTTGCTCCGCTTCAGAAAGTTGTGGATCACGCACAAGAGCGTCGTGCAGCAGCAATCGCGCCTGCTCGAAGTTGCCTGTGCGCGCCATGAAATCCCCGCGCACCGCTTCCGAGTGGGCGGGAGAGAGGTATTCGACCGGGTAGCGCTTCCGGCTGCGGGGATCGGGCACTTTTAACCGGTAGTATCCAAACGTCGATCGCGTGACGTAGGCTTGCAGGTCGGATTGAAGTTGGTCCAGATTGCCGAACGCCTCTGCCGCCGCGGCCGTGGGATCTTCTCCACCGGCCACAAGTTGTAAATAGTGATCGATGGGTCCTCTTTGGCCGGAAGGCGACGCGAACATCAAGTAATCCGTCAGCGCCCACGCTTCCGCGTAAAACATGTTTCCTTTGCTCTGCTCGTTGTAATAGGGCGACTGCTGATCCACGGTGAAGAGGATCCTCAGAGGCAACAAGCCGCGGGTCCGAAGTAAATTCAGATTCGCCTTGCTGGGGAGACCCAGCCGCACCTCCTTCCGGTCGATCTGCGAGTTCCCGTAGAACTCCGCCAGCCCTTCGTTGAGCCAGAGCGGGAGGTTACGGTAATCGTCTTCAAGCACCAGGTGGGCGTATTCGTGGTAAACGACGTGGTACGGGTTTGCGCCGGGAACGCCGAGAAGTAGCAGGATGAAATTCTTATCCGGATTGCGCAGCATCATGCCGGTGCGGTCGATCTCTCCCTCCTTCAGCCACCCCGCCGGCTCGAGCGACAGGAAATCTGCCTTGTCCTCAACCGCGAGAATCACGATGGGGAGGCCGGGATAAACCCGCATTTCCGGAAATGCCCGTTGAAAGACGGCGTGGACCCGCTCGAAGCGCCGCGCCACGCCGCCCGCCTCGGCCGCAGGCGCATCGCTCACGACAGTGAAGTGAGGGCTGCGAACTTCCACCCAGGCGCCCTGCGCCGCCGCGTCGGGGCGCGCAGGGTGAGCGAAGAGGAAAAGCGCACACAATCCGGCGCCGGCAAGCTGCTTTACACGCCGCTTCAATTGACCTCCGCCACCAACGATACATAACGTCGTAAGCCTGCGACGTTCGACTCTGTAGCGGCGGCCTCTGGCCGTCGTCATTCCGGCGCTCAGAGAGCGCCGCTACAGCAAACGCCCATCGCGGACTGATGACGCGCAGTATAGTTCCTCATATCAGCTCGTGGGCTTATGGCGGAGGAAAAAGACCAAGGTCAGGAAAACGCTGATCGTGGGCACCCATTTGTTGCGCCCGATGGCGGCCCGTACTCGGTTAGGCCAGGACCACCCTGGGCGCGGCAAGCGGCGTCCCTAC
>JBOGJT010000401.1:0-2099 GCA_050745065.1 Terriglobia bacterium | reverse complement strand
TCATGCCGGTGAGAATCTTGGTGTACGGATCCACCTCGCGGATGTACCAGAAGCGCGTCACCAGAAGGCCCCGCCCGGTCGAGCGGATCATCTCTTCGCGCGTCTCCTCTCCGCCCTCGAAGACCAGGTTCAGCGGAGCCTCGCCGAATTCGTTGGGCAGCGGGAAACCGTGGCCCGTGGGCTCCGCTCCCATCTTTCTGGCCGTTTGGCGGCAGTAGACCAGGTTCTTCACCACGCCCTTTTCCACCAGCGCCACCCGCTGGCGCGGCACGCCCTCTCCGTCAAACGGCGCGCCGCCTTGCGACGGATGATAAACGTCGTCGTGAATCTGAACGTTCCCGCCCAAAACCTTCTGGCCAACCCGGCCCGTGAAACAGCTTCGTTGTTCTTCGACCGCAAGGCCCCCGAAGTCCAGCAGGAAGAAGCCGAGCAAGTCCATCACCGCGGACGGCTCGAGGACCACGGTGTATTTTCCCGGCGGCGCCTCGCGCGGCTCGCGGCTCGCCAACGCTTTGCGCGCGGCTCGGTCCGCCAGATTTTCGACGTCCAGCGCTTGCCACCGCGGCCCGGTCTTCTTGGCCCAGCCGGAGCTTGACGCATCAAGCATGGTCACGGAAAACTCGGAGATCGATTCCTCGTGAAAGGCGGTGAGGCCGTGCGAGTTATAAAGGGCTTGAACCGAGGCGCCGTTGGAAAACACCCCTGCCGCGGTCAAGTGGTCCTTCTCAGCCCGCTGGATGGCGCCGCGCACCGTTTCGGCGCGCAGCATCGGGCTGAGTCCCGCGGTCTCGCCGTCAAGCCGGTCTACCGCGCGGTACGTTTGCGGGCCGGGCATAGGAAGCATCTCCGGATCAGGAGCTTGCAAGCGCGCCAGCTCAAGCGCCGCCTCACACGCCTGCCGGATCGAATCGTCGTCAATTTTATTCGTACTGGCCCGCGCCGTCCTGCGGTCGGATACGGCTCGTACGGAAACATTCAGGTCCTCTTCGGCGACGTTCTGATGAATCGTGTTGTTGGCAAAGCGGGTGAGCGAATACGACGTTCCGGTGATGAACGCTTCCGTCTCGTCCGCGTGGGAGTACTTGAGTACCTTGGCGAACAGGTCGTCGGCGAATTGACGGGACAGAGTCATTTAGTGATTTGGCGATTTAGCGATTGAGGGATTGAGTGACCAAGCCAAACTGGAGCAGGTAGATGATTTGCAGCGAACTCCGCGTTTCAATGACTCAATCACTAAATCACTCAATGATTCAATCCGCCTGGTAGGCCACGCCCACCTTGACCTTGCGGAAGCGCGATGGCGCGGCCCCGTGGCCCGTTCCCATCGTCTGCATCGGTTGGCCCTTGCCGCAATTCGGCGTTCCCCAGAGCACCCACTCCTCCGGGCCGCAGATCGCGTCGCACGAATTCCAGAATTCCGTCGTGATGCCGCCGTAGCTGGGATTTTTAAGCATGCGCCCTTTGCGCCCGTGCTTGATCTCCCATCCGATTTCCGTGCCAAACTGAAAGTTGTAGCGGCGGTCGTCGATGGACCAACTGCGGTTCGTTTCCATGTAGATCCCGTCATCGGTGTCCGCAATCAACTCGTCCAAAGTTCCTTTGCCCGGGAGCAGGCTCACGTTAGTCATGCGGATGATGGGGATGCGATTCCAGCCCTCGGCGCGCATAGCGCCGCTCGATCGCGCCTGGCCGATCGCGGCGGCGGACTCCCGCGAGCTGAGGTAACCTACGAACTCGCCGCCTTGGATAATGGGCGTGGCTTGCGCCGCCACGCCTTCGTCATCGTATGCGAACGTGCCGAGGCCGGGACCGTGCGATACGGTCGCGTCGGCGACCACGTTCACGATGTCCGATCCGTATTTCAGGTGACTGAGTTTCTCCAGCGTCAGAAAGCTCATACCGGCGAAATTGGCCTCATCGCCCAGCACGCGGTCAAGCTCAATCGGATGGCCAATAGACTCGTGAATCTGCAGGCCCAATTGCGAGCTGCCCAGGATGATGTCCCGCTCTCCTGCCGGGCATTGATCGCACCGGTGCAGGGCCACGGCCTCTTCGGCGATTCGCTGCGCGTTGCCGGGCAAGTCCATTTCTTCCACCAG
>JBOGJT010000400.1:0-5427 GCA_050745065.1 Terriglobia bacterium | reverse complement strand
CGCTTGCTGCGCCCTTGGACGGTGGGCGCGGCAAGCAGCGCCCCTACACGTTATTTTCATCCTTCGGGGTGTCGCGAAGCGACACGACGGACTGAGCGAAGCGAAGAATCCGCTTTTCCATGGAGTCGTCCAGCAGAAGCAGATCCTTCGCTTCGCTCAGGATGACATGGGGTTTGGGTGTGACAACGCCGCGTCGCGCTGCGCCACTCCGGAGCGCTGTTTTTTACAGGAGAATGAAAATTGCCTATCACTGAAAGCTCCCGCTCAGCCGCGGAGCTGCTTGACCTTGAACGGCGGTACTGCTCTTTTGGCGATACGGTGCATTATCTCGAGCCGCCCAAGGTTTTCACGGGCTGCGAAGGGAGCTACCTCTTCGATGAAAACGGCACCCCCTATCTAGACCTTCAAATGTGGTATTCGGCGGCGAGTTTTGGCTACAAGAACCCGCGGCTTGCGGATGCCTTGAAGCGGCAATTGGATACCCTTCCGCAGCTTGCCTGCCAATATCTTCACGCGGAAAAAGTGGAGGTGGCGGCGCGGATCGCCCGCATTTGCGAGGACCGGTTCGGGGTGAAAGGCCGCGTGCAGTTCAACGTGGGCGGCTCGCAGGCCATTGAGGATTCGCTGAAGATCGTCCGTAATTACACCGGGAAGAACCTCATGTTCGCGTTTATGGGCGGCTACCACGGTCGCACGCTGGGTGCTTCCGCCATCACCTCGAGCTACCGCTACCGCCGGCGCTACGGTCATTTCGGCGACCGCGGCCAGTTCATTTTCTATCCGTATTGCTTTCGATGCATTTACGATTTGAAGCCCGAGACCTGCGGCCTCTACTGCGAGGATCAGTTCTCTAAACTCTTCGACAGCGAGTATAACGGGGTGTGGGATGCGAAGGCTGGCGCCTCGGAGTACGGCGCGTTTTATATCGAGGCGGTGCAGGGAACGGGCGGCTACGTGATCCCGCCCGCGGGCTACTTCGAGCGCCTCGCGGAGACGTGCCGCAAACGCAAGATATTAATCGTGGACGACGAAATACAGATGGGCTTCTACCGAACGGGGAAGTTCTGGGCTGTGGAGCACCTGGGCATCACGCCGGATATTATCGTCTTCGGGAAAGCCCTGACAAACGGATTGAATCCTATTTCCGGCCTATGGGCGCGGGAGGATTTGATTGCGCCGGAAGTTTTTCCTCCCGGCTCGACGCATTCCACCTTTTCTTCAAATACGCTCGGGACGGCCATCGCGCTCGAAAACCTGAAGATGATGGAAGAGACGGACTATGAAAGCCTGGTGAGCGAGAAGGGCGCATATTTTCTGGCCGGCTTGAGAGAATTGCAAAAACGCCATTCGGGAGTGATCGGGCAGGTAGACGGACTCGGCCTTGCGCTGCGAATCGAAGTGTGCAAGCCGGATGGATTCACACCGGACCGCGAGCTGACGGACCGCATCTTCGGCGAAGGATTGAAGGGCGAGATCGCAGCCGGAGGCCGCAAATACGGCCTTGTGCTTGACGTCGGCGGGTACTTCAAGAATGTCTTCACGCTCGCGCCGTCGTTCACGATCACGCGTGAAGAAATGGACCTCGCCATCCAATTGTTGGACAAACTCTTCAGCCAGTGCCGAGGATGAAACGCTTTGAGGACATTACGGCGGTCACCGCGGCGTGCCGCCGGCCGTGCGTTTTCTCGCCACCCACGTGAGCGCGGGCGCTCCTTTTGTCGTTTCCCGTGTTCGCAGGCATCAGTTGAGCGGCGAGTGCCGGTCGAGCGCCCTTACGGCGCTTTAACACCGCGTGTTAAGGAGCGCAAACCGTGAGTTTGACGGCGAGGGTGAAAGCAATTCAGGGCCATCTGGACGGCCTTCACCAGGTAGAACTCGACCGCCGGCTCGATGAGCTTGTGGCGGATCCGAAATACGACGACCCGAGACGCCTCGCGCGCTACCAGCACAAAGTATTTTCGCAATCCGGCGAAGACGGAATCCTGGCGGAAATATTCAGGCGGATTGGCGTCACCAACCGTTTTTTTGCTGAATCCGCACCAGGAAACGGCATAGAGAATAACACGTTCTACCTGCTGACCCTGGGATGGAAAGGGTGTTGGATCGAGGCCGGCTCCAAGAACGCAAAGGCCATCAGGCTCAACTCGGCGCGGAAAATCGAAGACAAAAGCCTCTCGTTCCAGCAGGAACGGATCACGGCGGATAACATCGAGTCTCTTTTCGCTCGTGCGTCCGTGCCATCGGAGTTTGATCTGCTTTCCGTCGACATCGATGGCAACGACTACTGGGTGTGGCAGAAGATCGAACGTTACAGACCGCGAGTGGTTGTGATCGAATACAACCCGACCTTCCCGCCGGACTGCGATTGGGTGATGGAATATGACCCGAACGCCGCGTGGGATGGCTCGTGCAAATTTGGCGCCAGCCTGCTTGCGCTTGAACGGCTGGGCGTACAAAAGGGTTACAATCTGGTGGGATGTACGCTGACCGGCGCGAATGCCTTCTTTGTGCGGGAAGAGCTTCTGCGCGATCGTTTCCTGAACCCCTTTACAGCGGCAAACCATTACGAACCGCCGCGGTACTATTTGACCTCGCGGCGTGCCGGCCACAGGCGAGCCCCATCGTGGGGACGCATCGGGCCTTCCGCGTTGACTGGCGACATGTTGTAGCCTCGCCGTACCGCTGCCGCCCGGTCTTCTTCAATCAAGGACGTGCCTGTTTCAATAACCAACCCAAACTATGCCTGGAGCGTCTAATCATTGGAAGCCTGCAGGGGATGAGATTGTAAAAATGGGCTGGGTCATAGGGCTGATCCGGCAACGATCAGGAGGTAGCGAAAATGAGTTGGAGAAGACTCACGGTACTCGCCTCAATCATTGCTTTTTCCGGCTTGGTGCAGGTTGCCCAGGGTGGAATTATCCGGTATTCGGCGAAGAAAATCGGGCAAGGCGCGTCAGCGGCCACCCAGGCCGTGACCACTGCGGGGAACGCTACGGCGAATGCGGCAACCAGCGGCTTTAACGCGACAACGGGCGGGGTAGCTGCCGCCGCGGGTGGAGTAGCCGCGGCGGGGTCGACCGCCGGGAGCGCCGTGACCGGTGGCGTCTCAGCCGTCGCGAATGGCGTAAAGAGCGTGCCCGGATCGGCGTCGAATGGCGCGCAGGCGCTGGGCGCCAAAATCTGGCACGTGATTTGGTGAGACATTTCGCAGGCAGCCGCGTTTTAGCACCGGCGCGGTTTTCGAGGGCTGCACACATCGTGGCCTGCGCGATGTGCACACCACCCAGCGATCATAGTGCGCTCACCGAGGGCCAGGGCGAGAGAAGCCCGGCGCTGCAAAATCAGGGCTGTTTTCCCTGCCGCGGCGGAGCAATCTGAACGTGATAGTTGTCGAGCAATGTTCCCTCGGCGTGGGCGACACTCGCCACCGCAAGCTGGTAGCCGATTTCCGCTTGCACCAGGCTATCCTCCGCCGTAGCGAGTTGTGTTTGCGCCGCCAGCACGAAATACACCTGCTCCGTTCCCAGCCGGTACTTCTCCTGCTGCGCATGCAAATTTTTCTGCGCGAGATCGCGGGAAGTTTTTGCGGCGTCGAGCGATAGCTTGGCTTCTTCAAGCTGATGAACGGCGTCGATGACGTCAAGTTGAATGGCCTGTTGTTCCTGCCGGACCGTATAAAGATCGCGCTCCCGCGCGACAGTAGCCTGCCCCAGCGCCGCTTCCGCTTGATGGTTGCGGATGGGCAGATTCAGGGTTACGGTGAGCCCGTAAGTGGGGTAGTGAAAATGGAAGAGCTGGCTGAGGGAGTCACCGAAACCACCCGGGATAATGACCACGGGTGGGCCCGCTAACAACTCGTTTCCGCCAATCCCGTTTGACGAGTACTCCCCGGAGAGTGAAAGCGCAGGAAGCAACTGGTTGTGCTCGAAGCGAATGCCTGTCTCATCGGCCAGCAGCTGCTGGCGCAGGGCTTCGAGTTCCGGCCGCTTCTGCAGGGCCGCTTTGAGCGCGGCCGCCGGGTCAACGGTGAGGAGCTGGCCTTGCGGGTTGGGATTTTCGACCAGGTCGAGATCCAGCGCATCCAGCGCAGGATCAAGATCTGCGCCAATATCCTGGCGCAGTTGCTCCTGAGCTTGCTTCAATTGATACTGTACCTGAATGAGGTTAACGCGCACCTGCGCCACCTGGGCCTCGGATTGATAGATATCCAGCGGGGAAAGTGCGCCTAATTGCAGTGAACGCTTGTCATGCTCGTAGCTCGCCTGAGCCTGCCCGATGGAGCTTTTGGCCACGCCTACGTTTTCGCGCGCCCCCACAACGCTCCAATAGTCACTGATCACGCGCTCGAGAACATTGCTCACCTGCGCCTCGAAGTTCTGCTGCGATTCGGCAAGGTCTCGCTGCGCAATAATAATGGGTGCGCGGTTGGCAAACAAACCGCGGCCCCGCAACAGAGGCTGCGTCACCTGAAAACCGAGCGACGATTGCAGGAACGGATTCAAGAAGTAAAAACTACTGTTGTTCGACCCCTTAATCCCGTTGAACGAGACGCTGTAGTTGGTGCCCGTCTCAAACGTCTGCGAAAAGGACGTGGTGGATTGCTGGGACAGGCTGCTTGCCGTGGCGGCGCCCTGCAAGGTGTTCGTGGCCGGGGACACGTTTCGATTCGAGGTAAATTGGGAAAATAACTGGGGATCAAACGGCGCGTAGGCCCCTTCCAGGCCATACTGCGCCTGGTTGATCTGCAGTTGGTCGATTGCGATTCCGGTATTATTCAGGAGCGCCAGCTTCACCGCGTCTTGAAGCGTGAGCGTAAGTTTGCCGTTCACGATGAATTGGCGTAATGCCTTCGGGGGGGATAACTTCCGTTGAATGCGCGGGGCATAAATGAGCTGGTGAAAGTAATCCGGTCTGGGAAAAGTCTGAGCCGCTGCGCTCGCGGCGGTCAGAACGAGCGCCATGGCGGCGCACAACGTGGATTTCATGCAAGACCTCCGAGGGTTACTGGGGTGTTGCTCTCGTGCTGCCTCATCTGGAGCTAAAACCCGTTCCTTTACGGCGGCTCGACGGCATGGTGGCTGAAGCTATTCCCTGATCCGACGCGGCTGTTCCGGAATGATTTTCATATTTGAAAACAAATGGCTTACGACGTTCACCGTAGGGGCGCGCCGCTTGCTGCGCCCAACGTGTGAGTGCGCAGCAAGCAGCGCCCGTACGCCCTATTTTTGCGCTTTGCGGGTGTTGCAGAGCAACATGAGAACCCCTCCGGGTGACACGCTTTTTGGGTTTTTCAGCGCCCCGCCAAAAGCAAGCGGCGAATCTCCGAAGGCTCAGGGTAAACGCCGCGAAGGATCTCCTCCGAAAGGTTCGGAAAAGGAATTGGCGTCTTTAGCCGTCGTGGGCTGCGCGCGGCGCGCGACGTCACTC
>JBOGJT010000399.1:0-12866 GCA_050745065.1 Terriglobia bacterium | reverse complement strand
TTAACGCCACGTTGAGCAGCTCTGGCCTGTTAGGTCAGTTCAATCCTGACTTCGCCTGGCTACTCTGTGGGTATCTCACATTGATGGCGCTCGTGCTACTCCTCACCTTCTGGCACAACTATGGGATCGTCCCGGCGCGTCGGCGGGTATGGGAGCGCTCGTTCATGTGCCGCTGCTGCGGGCATGTTGTGGAGATCCCTGCGCCTAGCGGCTCCGCTCACGCCGGCACTCTCTCAAACCTTGAAAGGAATGTGTTGCAATGATTTTAGTCACCACGGCGACCGCCATCCAGGGTTATCAGATCGTGGCCTATAAAGGTATTGCTCAGGTCCGGGCCTTCGACGAGCTGCAAACCAACGCCGAGGTCCTTGGGGCGAACGCAATTCTCAATACTTGCTACCACAACGCCCTCGACGTAGACACGCTCTTCCACGGCACCGCCGTCGCAATCGAGCCGATTCCGGTCACTTTCCGGCAGAACTCTGGTAGTGGAGATACAAGTAACGCGAATCCTACGCTGCAGGAGTCACGAGCATGAATCAAACGCTTGAATCTACGCCAGCCGAAGGCGAGCAAATCCTCCACAAGATACATGGCTTTGAAGTGCCAGTCGATGTGAAAACGGCGGCGCGCTTTCTTGGCGTCAGTCCGTCGCTGGTGTACGCTTACGTCGAGCGAAAGCAGATTCCCCATTTCCGAATAATGGGCCGCTCGATTCGGTTCAGCCTCTTTGAACTCGAAAAGTGGCGGCGACAATTCTTTGTGAATGGAGGAATCTATGGCTAGACCACGTAACACCGGGGGTACTGTTTACCCTCGCGAGGAGTCAGCGTTTTGGTGGGTAAGTTACAGAGCGCGCGACGGACACAAAATCAAGGAATCCTCGGGGACTGCGGACAGGGAACAAGCGGAACGTTTTCTTCGGGAGCGGCTGGCCGCCCGTGACGAAGGCAGACTGCCCGCCATTCTTACGAGCAAGAATCTGACGTTTGATGAGTGGGCGGACTGGTTCTTGGACAGGCGTTCCAAACCGCCGTACCGCTCGGACAAAACACACCAACAGAATATGAATGCCGTCAAGCTGCTCCGCCCCGTTTTTGGCACCGTGCGGCTTTTGGAGATTACGCCGGAGGCCGTTGAGGAATACATCGAAAACCGCCTGACGGAAGGAAGGAGGATACACACCAAGTTCGGGCTCATCCGGCGAGGAAGGATCAAGCCCGCCACCGCTCACCAGGAATTCCGCGTTCTCAGGCGCATGCTGAATGTCGCCATCCGACAGAAGAAACTGGAAGTCAACCCTTGCACGATGGTTGAGTTCCCGGTTTCGGTGAAGAACTCCACGCGTAAACCTCATTACATGACCTCAACCGAACAAGAACGCATCGAGCTTGTTGCACCCAGCTACCTGAGGCACGTCATTGTGACCATGACTGAGATGGGGCTTCGGCCATACCGAGAACTGCTGCCGATGCTCAAGTCTCAGGTCGATCTCGAAAACCGGGTTGTCCTTATCTCCGATTCAAAAACAGAAAATGGGATAGCGGACATGCCCATGACGGATCTGGCTTACACCGCCTTCAAAGAACAAATCGAGGGCACGGCCGGGTCTGAATACTTGTTTCCTCGCCTTACAAAAACCGGCGTCAAGCCTTACCTGTGCAGCCTTAAGAAGGTTTGGCGCACTACCCTGCGGCGTGCCGGCGTGCCCTACTTCTAGCTGTACGAACTACGTCACACCTTCGCGACAAGGCTCAGCGCAGGAGGAGTGGCAGACCACTTCGTCACGTTGATGCTTCGGCAGGGGGATGCCAGCGTCTTCAAACGCTACAGCCAAGCCAAGCTCAACATGATGCGAGAGGCGCTCGACAGGTTAGACCGTAAAGCCAACGAACATGAAAGGAGCTTTGGTACAGCGAGGCCGAATTAAGCCGTTTTGGTACAGTTTTGTTACAGAAACGGCCTTTGGGATGGCTATGAGAGAAGAAGGGATATTGGAACCAAAGAAGTTAGGTGGTACGCCCGGGGTGATTCGAACACCCGACCCCTTGCTTCGTAGGCAAGTGCTCTATCCAGCTGAGCTACGGGCGCACATTTGCGCTGCCTATTCGTTCAGGCTGCTGAGGAACGCGCTGCGTGAGGGGAGCGCTAATTTCTCAGCACGACTTGGTACAGGTTAGCGCCGCGCCGGCGGCGCAAGGCCGCCGCTCCTCGTTTTAAATAATCGAAAACATCGCATCGCGCGGATCGAAGCCCATCCCACTCAACATCCAGTTTTGCATGCGGTACACGCAGTGTCAATAAACAGCCAAATCGCGCCGCAGCCATCTCACAGGTTAGCCTGGACCATTCGTGAAACGTTGACAGCTTTCGGGAGGGCAGCGTTTCAACCCCGCCGCGAGAGGTCTTTTCTACTTCCTTCGCCTCGCGACCTGGGCAAGATGCAATCGCAATCTGTTCAAGGCGGTGAGGCGAAGGAGATACCCATGATATTGCGTGCCTGGCGGGGCTAAACCCTGTCCCGAATTTTCCTTGGCACGTTCATGAATTAACCGGGCCTGTGGCCGAGCCAGCGGGCAAGGTTGCGGAACAACTCCAGCCCGTCCTGAGATTCGTGCGCTGGGAGTGAGGCGCGCTCGGGGTGGGGCATGAGGCCGAGCACGAAACCGGTGGTGTCCGTAATACCCGCGGTAGCGCCGGGAGAGCCATTAGGGTTCTCCGGATAATGCGAAGTCGGGGCCGCGTCCGCGCCCGCATAGCGCAAAACGACGCGGCTCGCCGCAGCGGCTTGTGCTTCACAAAACAGGAGACGGCCTTCGGCGTGTGCGGAGGGCATTTCGAGCACGCGACCCGCCAGCCCGCGCGTCCACAAGGTTTCTTCGCCCGAAACGAGCAGGCGGACCCGGCGGTCTTCAAAGTGAGCGGACTGGTTGTCCACCAACGCCAAACTCCGATTGCCCAATGCGCGCCCGGGCAGGATTCCCGCTTCGGCCAGCACCTGAAAGCCGTTACAGATGCCCGCGAGCGGCTTGCCTGCGCCCATGAACTCCACCAACTGCTCGCCCAATCGTGCCGTCAACATGGTGGCGAAGATGCGCCCGGCGCCGAGATGATCGCCGTAGGAAAATCCGCCCGGAATAACGGCGGCGTCGAACCGGTTGAGCCGCGTGCGGCCATCCAACAGGTCGCGTAGCAGCACTAACTCGCTCGCGAGACCCGCGCGATCGAGGGCCGCAGCCGTCTCTTCGTGGCAGTTGGTGCCGGGCGCATACAAGATGGCGGTAATTGACATCAGTTTAGCCTCAACACTGTTCACCTAGGCAGCGTCTTGCCATTGTGCGAAAGTACCACGTGCCTGTCATTCTGAGCGGAGCGAAGAATCTGCATGTAAATCAAACCAGAAAAGCAGATTCTTCGCTCCGCTCAGAATGACATGTGGCTAAAATCTTCGCACGCGGCGAAAAATCCGCTAAGTGAACAGTATTGAGTTTAGTCTGGATTATTCATGAATGGTCAGGAGGGCGGGGTTTTAACCCCGCCGAAAGCTTGCGTCGTCACTCCAACGCCTCGCGGAAAGTCTTGCTCCAGATTTGTGCCAGGCTTGCCACGTCATCCTGCCAGGAAACTTTCCCGGCCGCAGAAATTTCGATGCGGGGTTCGGCGGTAATTTCTCCCAGCAGACAATGCGGAATTCCAAGTTTGCCCGCCTCGAAATCCGGCGGCACTTCGAGAAGCGCGGCGCCGATGAATTCGCCGAACAGCAACTCATCTTTGCGCGGCATCTCTTCGACCCCGCCTCGGCCCAACAGCGCGTCCAGATCAACCCGCACCCCTAATCCTGACCCGTAAGCCGCCTCGAAGAGGCGGAGGATCATACCACCTTCGCCGATCGCAGACGCCGAAGCGTAGCTATTGTCCGCGTGCATCCGAAGCAGCGCATCCCACAGCGCTCGGATGGAGCGCGCGTCGTAAGCGTCAAACAGGCAGTCTCCGCGCTGTTGGCCGTGCGCGTCCGCATAGACGCTGCCGCCCAGTGCGCCCGCGCCCGTATGACCTATCCAAAGCAATTTATTGCCGGGCTTCTTAAAGTCTTTGGTCGCGATGCGCCTCACGTCCGGCGTGCGTCCAAACGCACACACGGCAAGCGTGGGCGGGGCTTCAATCGCGCGCCCGCCGGATTCAAATGTTCCCGAGCTCGAATCCTTGCCGGAGATAAACGGAATCCCAAGCTCAAGTGACAGCCCGGCAATCGTCTCCACCATGCGGGCCAGATCCCAAGCCACGCCGGGGCGGATGCGCGGCGTGTAGAAATTGTCGCAGAGCGCGATCTCGTGGTAGTCGACGCCCGCCGCCACCGCCTTGGTGACAGCTTCGATCACCGCAAGCTTTGCCATCACGGCGGGATCAACGTCTCCATAAAACGGACTCCAGGCAATTGTCGTCATTGCGCCATAAGTTTTGCCGTGGAGCGGCGCTGAAACGTAAATGCCCGAAGGCATCCGATGATTCCTGCCGCCGTACGGTCCAATCGCGGTGCGGCCCTGCACGGTGGAATCGAACCGCGCTCCGGCGGCGCTCTGATCCGCGCAGTGGTAATGGCCGAGCACCTTCCGAACGGCTTGGGACCATGCTTCCGGCGTACGTGGCTCGGGAATATCGAGCGGCATCGAGTCGCGCTGCGGCTCAGCGGAGGGAATGGGATCGACGGGGCAGCCGCCCCAGAGAAAGCTCATCTCCAGGTCCACGACCTTTTCGCTGCGCCACGCGGCTTCGAGGCGCGCCGATTGCGTGAAGCGGCCAATCACAGCGCAGCCCACCTCGTAACGGCGAAGCAGCGCTTGCGCCTCGGCCAACTTTTCCGGCGGGAGCGCAATCAACATCCGCTCCTGTGATTCGGAAAGGAGAATTTCCCACGCCGAAAGGCTTCTGTCCTTGAGCGTAACCGCGTCGAGATCAAGCAGCACGCCCGTCTCCGCGCCCATTTCACCGGCGCCGCAAGAAATGCCTCCCGCGCCGAGATCCGTGATCGAGCGGATGCAGCCCGCGTCGCGCAGCACGGGAATGGCGGTGGCGAATCGCCGTTCGGTGATCGGATGGCCGATCTGCACGGCCGCGGATTCCTTAGTGATCGTCTCGCCCGTCATCGTGGTTGAGCTGGCCGTTGCGCCGTGGATGCCGTCGCGCCCGGTTTCGCCGCCCAGAAGCAAGACCAGGTCGCCCGGCTGCGGGGCGTCCTTCAAGGCGTACTTCTCCGGGATCAAGCCGAGCGAATGCCCGAGCGCAAGGCACTTCGCGTAACCCGAATGCCGCCGATAGACGGCGTGCATCATGGGGATGCCCATCGGGTTCATGTAATAGGCCGTCGCGCGGACGGATTCCGATAGAATCAGTTGCGGATGCAGCGCGCCCGCCGGAACGCCATCGCCCGCCATCGACGGGTCCATCGTGCCCATGAGGGTTGAGCCGCCGATGGGGTAGGCGCCTTTGCCAAAGCCCAGCGTGTCGCGGATAACGCCGCCGTGCTTTGTGGAGACACCGCCAAAGGGCGCGATCGAACTGGGGAAATTGTGTGTCTCCCCCTTCAGCGTGAGTACCCAGCCGTCGTAAAACTCAAGGCCGCCCGCGTTGTCCGTAAACGCAGACACCACGAGAGGGTGCGCGATGTGCTTCGTGGCCTCAGAAAGCTTTTTGAGCAGGCCAAGACTTTTCCACGTGGTGTGGTAGCAGTGATCGCTCCAGCTCTGAGTTAGGATTTCGATTTCCGCATCCGTATGCGGACGCCCGATCCGGTCCTCGTGCGCCTGGATCACGCGCATCTGCGAAACGGGCGCGTACCAGGACCTGGCCGCGGAAAGCTTCTCGAGTTGGGAGTCCGAAAGACCGCGCAGCGAAATCGTGCCCGTGCGGTCCGGATCCCCGCTCGGGCGCAGCGTGCGAGGTGGATCGCCCGGCTCCCAAATCCTCTGGACCACCTTGTTAAAAAGAAACCGCTCCGTCAGACTCCGCGCGTCGATTTCGCTGATTCCGCAGAATTGGTAGCGCTTGCTGAGCCGCGCGAACTCCAGTCCGCCTTCGCCGAGCGCCCTCGCCGCAGCAAGAATGGACGTGGTTTCGGGATCAGTCACGGCGATGCGATAGCCAATCTCCACCACCGGACCGCGCCCGGGGTCGAGCCGTGACTCCCCGGAACCCGTTTGATATACCGGGTTCGCAAAAAGCGGCAGCAGCTTTTCCGGCGCCACCGTCCCTTCCAACCGGTAGACGCGCTCGATCACCAACTCGCGGAGTTCCGGGCGGCTGTGCCGCCGGAAAAACGCCAGCCAACTGCGCGCTTCCGCGTCATCACGGGATTGGATATATATGCTGTGGATGGACATGTGGTTGAGCGCGCCGCGCTGAGCAGAACCAGATGCTAAAAGATATTATAACTGGGGTTGGGTCACTTGTGTTTGCGCCGCCTCGCCCATGGTTCACGGGTGGCGCAGCGCGGCCTTCGGCCGCAACCAAAGGCCATCTCCAGTCCCGCGAAAGCGGGAATCCAGTTTATTAATGGACTCCCGCTTCCGCGGGGGTGACACCGATGAAGGTGGCCGCGGACATCCAAAATGTTTGCTAAGAAAACAAGGAATTACGTTGTTGCAATACGGACATGGCGCGTTTTGCCATGTCTGCGGACGTTTCGCGGGCGGCGTTGGAGTAGGAAAGGAACGGCGCTGAAGCACGATGGCCTCTCCCGTCGTCGAACCGGGCGTGCAGGTGTCCCGCATCGCGGCCTCGCAAAGGCCGCACCCCTCGAGCGACAAGCGTACGCTTTTTGCTTATTGGGAATTACCCATCGGAGCATACATATAAACCAATGTGTGCGCCACCCGTGAATATTCAGCTTGTCGGGTATATCTTTTTTGGTATACTGATCTGTGGCATGGACTGTCGAGACTCAGAATGAAACGGTTGATGCGGAGGTTGAAGCGCTGCCGGCAGATATGCGGGCGAGGCTGGCGCGCATTACCCTTCTCATTGAGGAAATATAGGTCTCGAGCATGTCGGAGAGCCGCACGTGAAGCATCTCGAAAGCCGTTTATGGGCGATGCGGCTTAAGGGCCGTAGTGGAATTTCACGGGCTCTGTACGTGACGGCTACGGGTCAGCGGGTCGTAATCGTGCGAGTTTTCGTGAAAAAGACGGAGAAAACGCCGCGACGCGAGATCGAACGGGCGTTGGCTCGCGTCAAAACGGTTCAGTAACGGAGGCCGAGTCATGGCACGTATCTCTGAGATGCACAAAACGTGGATGAAAGAAGCGGAGTATCGGAAGGCATACGACGCACTTGAAGAAGAGTTCGCCTTGGCAAAGGCGGTGATCAAGGCCCGGAACCGCGCCGGTCTTACGCAAACGGAACTGGCCCGAAAGATGGGGACAACGCAGCCGACTGTTGCGCGGCTCGAGGGCGGGCGGACGCGGCCCTCTATGCGAACGCTGGAACGCTTCGCGGAAGCTACAGGCTCCCGGTTACTCATCAAATTTGAACCTCTCCATGCGAGGCGGGCTGCGAGCCCCTAAACGGAAGAAGATGACGCGAGAACCGCGTTCGGAGGTGGTGCAGACATCGGACCATCTTGGATGTCTGCGGTTTTCGTAGATCGCTCACAGATCAGATTTCTGGGGCGAGGTCTTCCATAGCGCAGACATGCCAAACTGCGGCACGTTTTCGCCACCCACGGCGAATGTCCTGGAATTTTCGCGCAGAATTATCCGGCGTAAACTAATAATGATTGCGATGATGGAGAAAAAGAAAGCTCCCGGGTCGAGCCGCGGGAAAAGGGGACTGCTGTACGTGACGGCCGTTTCGCTCGCGCTTTCTGGCGCGGCGATATTGCGGGGTCAGACAGCTCCGCCGCACGCATCCAGGGAACAGCGTTCCGGCGCCTCTGATCCCAACCAACTGCTGGGCGCGGCGCAGGCGGCGCTCCGCCGGCAAGACTACCTCGGGGCCATCAACGATCTAACGCCGCTCATCAAGACTTATCCCAACGTCGCGGACGTGTGGTTCGACCTCGCCTTTGCGGACACCGGACTGCACCGGAATGACGCCGCGGTCAGCGCCTACGAAAAGGCGATCAAGCTCGAACCCACCCTCTACCCCGCCCGCTTAAACCTGGGCATTCTGCTGGTGTTTATGAACCGGCCGGCAGACGCTCTGCCGCAGCTCAAGGAAGCGGTGGCGCTGAAGCCCGGCGACGCGCGGGCTCATCTTTATCTGGGCCGCGCTGAGAATCTGACGGGAAACAAGGCGGGCGCGGAAGCCGAGCTCCAAACCGCTGCGCGCCTTCAACCGAGCTCCGCCACCGTGTTTCTTGAGCTTGGGCAGCTCCATTTCCGGCAGAAAGATTACGCCGGCGCGCGCGACGCGTTTGAAAAGGCTGCCACAGTGGATCCAAATCTCGCGGAGGCCGACCTCGGCGCCGGCATCAGCCTGGCAAATCTCAAGCAGGATGCATTGGCGGCGCCCTACCTGAAAAAATATCTGAAGGCGAAGCCTGAGGACACGAAGACTCGCCTCGACCTGGGTCGTATTGAAATCTATCTTGGCCAATACCCTCAAGCCGTGGCCGACCTGACCACGATCGAGAAGACCGACCCATCGCTGCCAGGCCTGAACGAGGCGCTCGGAGAAGTTTACGCGAAGCTTAAGCAATTCCCCGCGTCGGAGAAGTATTACCGGCTGGCTCTCGCCGCAAACCCCGTGCAGCCGGAGCTGCGCGTTGCGCTCGGTGACACGCTGATGCGCGAGAAAAACTTTGCCGGAGCGGAAGCCGAGTTCCGCGCCGCGCTGAAGTTGAGTCCCGCGGATCGCGACGCCGCCGTTGGGCTGGCCGCCAGCTTATATTTTCAAAAACGCTACGCCGACGCGATTCCCCTGCTCCGGCAGATCGTCCAGGCGCCCCCGGCGGAAGCGGGCAACTTTTTCTTTTTGGCGGCCAGTCTCGATCATCTGCACGATCTACGCCCGGCGATTGCCGCCTACCAAAAGTTCCTTTCGCTCTCGGCTGGAAAAGAGCCGGACCAGGAATGGCAGGCGCAGCAGCGGATCAAATTGTTGAAGCACGAGCTGGAACGCTGACGCCGGGCCGAGCTATTGCGCCGCGGCCTTACGGGGGTATCATCGTGTGAGGGAGAGCGCAGATGCGTTCCTCACATCAAGCATGTATCCTCGCGTTCGGCTTGACGTGCACCTTGGCGTTTTGCTCCGTCCGCCTCCTGGCGCGCCGGCACGACAACGAGCAAGAGCTTGCGGCGCGCATCCAGCGCGAAAGCAAACCCGTGAAGAGAGCAAAATTGGAGATCCGTATGGGAACACTGCTGCTCGATCAGGCGGCCGACGCATACGACCAGCATATGATTGCCCAGGGGCAGAAGCTGCTGTCCAACTCCACACATGAGATGCAGGACGCCGCGAAACTGCTCGACAGCACGGGCCGCAACGCCGCCAAAAAGCCCGACGGCTTCATGCAACTCGAAATTGCTTTGCGCGAGAACGCGCGGACGCTGACGGAATTGCGCGAGCGCGTCTTTTATCTCTATCGCGCGCCTATAGATAAGGCTCTGAAAACGATGAGTCAAACGCATGCTCACGTCCTGGTTGAGCTGTTCCCAGGGGCAGTGCCCCCAGCCGCGCCAAGCCCACCCGAAAAGAGTGCTGCGGGGCTGCGCAACGCCGGCAAACATACGAACGGCGCGGCCGGCAAGGGTGCACATCCGTGAAATTCGGTCGAGCGCTGATCTGCGCGAGTGTTCTTGCCACGCTTTGCGCGGCGGCCATGCCCGCCCAACAACGGGCGGCGCTTTCTCCCGCCGAGGTGGATAAGCTGCGTGATACGCAGGATCCTGGGGAGCGAATCAAGCTGTACCTCGACTTGATGCAGACACGGCTTACCACGTTTGAGACCTACCGCAGCCGCCCCGTGGACCCGCAATACCGCACGGGCAAATTCCTTAAGGAAGTCCTGGCACAATACATCGATCTTGACGACGAGCTGAAAGACTGGATTCAGTTCCAATACACCCGGAGCGGGGACATGCGGGGCGGTCTTCACGCCCTTCTCGACCGGGCGCCCCATCAGCTTCAGGAGCTTCAGCATGCGAAGCAGACGCCGGACCCTTATGCCGCACGATACGCGGATACACTTTCGGACGCCGTGGCGGACCTCGAAGACACGCTGAACGGCGCTGCCACGGCGCTTAGCGGACAGGAAAAGAAATTGGGCGAGCTGAAGCAGCACCAAAAATTGGCGAAGAAGGCGTCAAAATCCGAAATCAAGCAGGAAAAGAAGCGAATCAAAGAGGAAGAAAAAATCCGCAAGCGCGAGGAGAAGGGCAGTTCCGGCGGGGGCGCGGACAATAATTAGCTTGGCCGTGCCGCCCGCGCCACGCGCCCGTGCAATGCCACCTATGGAATCGCAGCTGTCATTCTCGTTCAGCGCGGCCCCGGATCCGGACGAGCTTTTTTTGCGCGTTTACGGCCGACTCCGCGGCGGGCGGGCTCGCTTCAAAGTGACGTTCCGCGAGTGGGCGCAGCTCCGCAGCGCGATTCGCCGCCGCGGCGGAGCGTTTGAGGTGGAAATCTGCGACGTCTTGCAGAACGCGCCGGCCATCGTCATCGAGGCGCTAGCCGAAATACTGATCATGCGCTACCACCGCCAGGCGCCGTCGCGGGAGGCCCGCGCCTGTTATCTGGCGCACGTGATGGCCCCCGCAACGCGCGAGCGAATCGACGCAACGCGGCGAGCACGCGGTTTCAAGCGCATCCGCCCCGCGCAAGGCCGCCACCTGGATTTGAAGGAAGTCTTTGACTCGTTAAATCGTGACCTCTTCGCCGGAACGATCAAAATCCGGAATATCGGATGGAGCCCCACCGCCTCGCACACCATTCTGGGGCACTACGACCCGGCCCACAGGACCATCACCATCAGCCGCACGCTGGACCGTCCCGGCGTTCCGCGGCTGCTCGCAGAGTACGTCGTGCATCATGAAATGCTCCACGCCATTTTTCCGGTGGAAAGGAACGCCCACCGGCGCGTCGTACACCCGGCGGGGTTTCGCGCGGCGGAGAAGAAATTCCCAGGATACTCAGACGCTCAACGCCTTCTGAAGTCGCAAGACTGGGCGCCTGGCTGGGAAGGGGCGATGGCCGCTCGAAGGCCGGCTTCACTTCGCCGAGACTGAACCCGGTGCGCGGGAGTTCGGATGACGCGACCACCGCGGCTGCGTGACCCAGGCAAGCGCCAACGCAATGAGGATCAGCGCGACGACGACCACGACGATCAGCAGGCGGACGGACCTCGGCGGTTTGTAATCGTCCTCGGGCATCGTAGACCGCAGCGCAGCACCTGAACCGGTGGAGTTATACGGGGCGCTATAAGTCAGCGATAGGCATTTACTGCAGCGGGGACCTCTGAGCGCCGGAATGACGGCGGCCAGAGGCCACCGCTGCAGAGGCGACCGTCGCTGGCTTTTGGCGTCACGTATAAAACGTCGCTCTCCTGACTTTAAACGGGCGCTTGGAAATTATCCTCGTCAACTTCCTTTCAGAGCATCCACCCGCTGCAAGAAGCGCGACCTCTGTTTTGCGGTCGAAGGCGCCGGTTTGGCAGGTAGCAACAGAGCGCAGAGCGTCAGCGTTGCCCCATGCAACGCTTCGAGGCAAGCCGGGCAGCCCCGCGCCACGTGCGCGCGAACCCGCGCCGCATCGCCTTCCGAGAGGACGCCGAGAACAAATAACTCGTAAAGACCCTCTAAATGCCGGCAGTCCATGCCCCCATCAGCGTATGCACGTGATGCCGCGCGAAGGCCAGTGCGGCGCGTGCTTGGTCGCGGATTTTGCCCAGAGGTTCACCCAGCGCCGCCGCAGTCTCTTCCTCGGTTAGTCCGTCATAAAGCATCATGTCCAGCACGCGGCGCTGCGCCGCCGGCAGTTGATTAAGCGAGCGCCGCAGCAGCTCCCGGCGGTTGTGGACTAGGCTCATCTGCTCAGTTTGGGCGAGCCACTCTGCCGCCGAATGCTCCGCGGCGGCCGCGTTAACACCCGGCAACCCTTTGCGCGCTCGCCCGCGCCGGACGGCCTCCCTCCGCGCGGCCAGAAATACCCTCGCCTCCATACTTCCGCTCGACGCTTGCTTCACCCCGTCGCTTTCGACGATGTGAGCAGAACCGTCTCGATCACGTCCTCCGCCTCTTCCGGAGAATCCAAAATCCGCCGCAGCATTCCGCGCAGATCGGGAGCCAAACGATCATACAAGGCGACGATGGCTTCGCCGTCAGGCGCAACGGCTCGTGACAATAAGTCCTCTTTTTTCAGTTGACTATGCGTTAGATGGGTTGCTCGTGGCATGACGCTGGTTGATTCTCCTCGCTGCCCGGGGGAGTACGCTACTCATCGCATAGTATATAAATTTTAATCCGTCGCATAAATATTATTAATTGGACTCTCCTGGCACGCGCATAGGAAGATAGCCCCATTCACCGGCGATACCCCCGGCGCCGCGCCAAGAAGCTCTTGCCCCCAAGTCTTCACGGCGCGGGCCGGTGCCGGATATAATCTCCTTCGAAGTAGACGCCCCTTGTTGGTAAAACAAGGGGCGTTTGCATTTTCACCCTCGTTGTTCGTCATGGTCAAGATGACCGTGCCCGAATCCCTAAGATTGCGTGTTCGATGGTTGGCTTCAACACGGTTCACGCAACGCCCGCGCAAGCGGGGCGTGCCCTGGCGTGGTGAGCCGGAACGCGGCGACCTTCCTTGCAGAAACTGCATCATATACGTCAGCAGGCGGCATAGAAACAATCCGATAAGGAGTACCCTCGTGAAGACCA
>JBOGJT010000398.1:0-26218 GCA_050745065.1 Terriglobia bacterium | reverse complement strand
GAACTTGTCTCGCCGGAGGCATCCCTGCCGCTGCACGCCTCACAACTTCCGCCTGTCCATTGGCTTCCTGTGGGAATTTTTCTGGCGACTTACTTCCTCATCGCCGTGGAAAGCAACCGGGGAAGCTATCTCGACCGCACAGCCGCGTCTTTCTGCGGTGCGGTGGCGATGGTTATCGCGGGAGTGCTGTCCCTTCCGGCCGCCTATCAATCGGTGAGCTGGGACACTATCATTTTCCTGCTCGGCATCATGATCCTGGTGGCCCACTTCAGGGTGTCGGGTTTTTTCGATTGGTTGGCCGTCCGCATTTCTGCGCTCGCGCACACGCCGTTTCAGCTTCTCGCCCTCCTGGTGTTTACAACGGGTATTCTCGCAGCGTTCTTCGTCAACGATACGGTTTGCCTGATGTTCACCCCTATCGTGCTCGCCGTCACCGAACGGCTGGAGCTGCCCGCCACCCCTTACGTGATCGCTCTCGCCACCTCCGCCAACATCGGGTCGGTGATGTCGATCACCGGAAACCCGCAGAACGCCCTCATCGGCGTTTCCGCCCACTTCTCCTTTCTGGGCTTCCTGGGCCATCTCGCCCCGGTATCGCTTATTGGCCTGGCGCTGAATCTGTTTCTTCTTGCGCTCATTTTCCGCAAGCAGTTGGGCCACAAAGCGCTCTCCGCCGGTCCGCAATCCAGCTCGCGCTCTCGGAAGCCGCTCGACCGCGTGCTCTTAACAAAATGCGTGCTCGCCGCGTCGCTCGCCGTTGTCTTGTGGATTTTCAATTTTTCATTCCCGCTCGTCGCCGCCTCCGTGGGCGCGTTGATCCTGATCATCGGCCGCGTAAAATCCGAATCCATCCATCGCAATATCGATTGGACGCTGCTGCTCTTCTTCGCGTCGCTGTTCGTCGTAATCCAGGGTCTCGTCGCCTCCGGCGCCGTCGCTTACCTGGTGCGCGAGTTCCGCCCGATGCTCGCCGGGGGAACCCTGGCGCAACTCTTCGGGCTGAGCGGCGCGATGCTCGTGCTCTCGAACCTGGTCAGCAATGTGCCTGCCGTGCTCATTTTCCAGCCGATTGTAAAAACGCTTCAGCACTCGCACTTTGCCTGGCTGGTGCTGGCGAGCGCGAGCACCCTGGCGGGCAATTGCACGCCGTTCAGCTCGGTGGCCAATCTCATTGTTTTGCAGCAGGCAAACAGGAGAGTGCGTATCTCCTACTGGGAATTCACCCGCGTCGGGATCCTGGTGACGCTCGTCACCACCCTCGCTGGAATTGGTATCCTCGCTTTGGAAGCGCGCCTATTTCCGGGGATGTAGCGTTCTCGTCTCGACAAAGGTAAGCCACAAGTGCGAAAGCCAGGCTTTCGAAAATCAGGTGGGAAGCGTTTCTTTGCGAGGCACAGCACCTTTGTGCAGCGCTTTTGCCCGTCCGCCCGGCAGACTTCACGCCATCCGAAGAAAGTTCAAGGCGGACTTCATCGCCAGCCACGGGCTATTGGCGTAGGCGCTCACTTCGTAGGCGCACCCGATCTTGCAGCCCTTGCAAAAATCCCACATGCTTTTTTCCTGAGCCAATATCTTTCGGCCCTCCTCGGAAGCGAAAATCTCCCTGAGGGGGGCATGGGACTGATGCAGCGTCATGAAGGCGCAGGGCAGGTGGATGGCGCCGTCCGGCTTCATCGACACCAGCTTTGACGCGTGGCGGCACGGGAAGCTGGCGTTGAATCCGCCGTTGCGATAGAAGGGGTAGTAGTGCTCGTAGAAGCGGACGTTCTTGGGGAAATCCGCGCGCAATTGATGTAGCGCTCGCTCGACCCGGTCAATGGCCTCGCCGTGCAGCTCGGAATCAGGCAGAAGCTCGCCGCCGCGCATCACGTTGTGCACCGCCTCGGGATGCAGCACCAAGTTGCGCTGCTCGCAAAACGCGGCCAGCGCCGGAAGGTCATCCAGGTTCTCCAGGTTGACGGCGGCGTTGATTTGAGTGGTGAATGTCTTGCGCTTGGCGAGAACGACGTCCAGATTTGCAATAATCTTATCGAGCGCGTTAACCCCGCGGCGCTTGGCGAAGCGCTCGGGATTGAGCGAGTCAATCGAGACTTCGAGCATATCGAGGCGTGCCACGCCGTCCGCGTACTTCCGGATCAGCAGTCCGTTTGAAGGCATGGAAGTCCACATGCCTTTATCGGCGGCGTAGGCGATATAGTCCGGCGTGTTTGGATTGAGCAGCGGCTCGCCCCCCGAAAAGCTGAGGGCGAAAATGCCCATTTCGCAGAACTCGTCAATGCGCTTGAAGATGCGCTCGCGCGCGCCGCGCGCCGCGAGATCGTTAAATTTTCCCTCCTCGCCAAAGATGCAATACTCGCAGAACATGTTGCACATCAGCGTGGTCTCAAACATCACCATATACGGCGTCTTAAAGCCGGAGAGGGCGTGCCGCGCAGCGCATTTCGCAATGTAAGGGTATTTCACGTTTTCAATCCTTGTGGCCTAGCCGCCTGGCGTCCGCGGTTGAGGTACGACCCCTGTCAATTCCGCAGCTTGAACCGCTGCACCATGCGGTAAAGCGTTTTGCGGTCGATCCCCAAGATACCGGCGGCGCGCGCCTTGTTGTCTCCCGTGACTTTCAAAACGTGGAGCAGATAGCGCTTGGCCAGCTCGTCGAGCGAAGGCAAGCCAGCGTGAAGCCGATCGAGCCGTTCGCCGTTGTGGTTCTCGGGCCGCAGCTTGGGCGGCAGGTCTTCCAACGTAATCGCCCCGGACCGGTTGAGCGCCACCGTAGCCTCAAGCGCGTTCTCAAGCTCGCGCACGTTGCCGGGCCACTCGTAGCTGATCAGCGCGGAGAGGGCCTGGCTTGACACGGAATACGTCTGGTCGCGGTCGTGCCCCAGCCGTTTGAGGAAATATTCAACGAGCAACGGAATGTCTTCCGTCCGTTCCCGCAGCGGGGGAATATTGATTTCCACTACGCGCAGACGGTAGTAAAGGTCGGCACGGAACTTCCCTTCCTCGACGAGCTGCCCCAGCACTCGGTTGCTGGCTGCAATAAAGCGGATGTCCGTCTTGATCATCTGGTTGCTGCCGATGCGCCGCACCTCCTGCTCTTCAATTGCGCGCAGCAGTTTTACTTGCAAGGCAGCGCTCATTTCGGAAACTTCATCCAGAAAAACCGTGCCGCCGCTCGCTTCTTCCAGGATACCGCGCTTGTTTTCAAACGCGCCGGTAAAAGAGCCGCGCGCGTGCCCGAAAAGTTCACTCTCGAGTAGCGATTCAGCCAGGGCGCCGCAGTTCACCGCCACGAAGCGCTGCCCGGCGCGCGCTCCGTTATGATGGATGGCTTTGGCCACCAGTTCCTTGCCCGTGCCGCTCTCCCCATAAATCAGCACCGTCGAGCGGCTATCGGAGACCATGGCGATTTTTTTGTAGATCTCAAGCATGGCCGGGCTGCGTCCGACCAGGCTCGAAAGCTGCCCCTGGCTGCCCAACTGGCGTTTGAGGTTCCGGTTTTCACGAATCAGCCGGCGGCTCTCGATTGCGCGGCTGACCTGAAGCAGAACTTCGTCGATCTTAAAGGGCTTGGAAATGTAATCAAATGCGCCGGCCTTGACCGCCTCAATCGCCGTTTCCATCGATCCGAAAGCGGTGATGAGAATCACTTCCGATTCGGGCTGAATGGACTTGTACGCCCGGAGCACGTCGAGCCCGTTGAGGTTGGGTCCCAACTTCATGTCACTGATGATCACGTCGAAGAGCTCCCGCTCGCCGATCCGAAGCGCTTCCTCGCCGTTTCCCGACGTCGAAACGGTGTAGCCCTCTTCGCTCAGAACCTCGCGCAGGAGGTCCTGCGTATCCGGATCGTCATCCACGATCAGCACGTTCAGATTGTTAGGCAGAGGCATGACAAATTCCAGGGTCTCCAAAAGCCGGCGTCGAACAACACATTTCGAGCCATCCTTGTTCCAGCGCGGTCTTGACCGTACTGGCCGCCGAGAACCGCCTTTCGCCGTTATTCTGAGCGAAGCGAAGAATCTCCGCGGCGCCGGAGGGATTAAATGCAAGGTTCCTCGCTCCGCTCAGAATGACGGCTTCTCCAAATCTTTCGGCGGCGAGACCACCGAAGCTGGAGGCGCTACGCCATCGTGCCAACGTGCGCTTCTGCGGACGGCGCCTCGGTCTTCTCGCGGCAATCGAGCGGGATGGTGATCCTGAACAGCGTTCCGCGGTTAATCTCGCTCTCGACGTGGATACTTCCACCGTGCTGCCGGATAATCTGATTGCAGATGGCGAGGCCCAACCCGGCGCCGGTGCCCATGCTTTTGGTCGTGAACATGGGATCAAAGATGTGGTTTAGATTATCCGCTGAGATGCCTTCGCCCGAATCCTTCACTTCGATGATCGTCAGGTTTCTCGCGCCTGGGCGGGACGGGAAGATGAGACGAAGGTCGAGCAATCCGCCGTGCTGCATTGCGTCCATACTGTTATTAATCAGGTTCAGGAAAACCTGCTGAAGATAGCCGATGTCGCCGTAGAGGAGGGGATATTGATCGGGAAAATGGGTGCGCACCCGGATCTTGCGCAGCTCGAGCGAGGGCGAGGAAAGCAGCACGGATTCCTCGAGCACGCGGCGGATATCCACCGGTTCGATGCGCAAGTCAAACTTTCGCGTCCAGGAGAGGAGTTGCCTCACCGTGCGGACGATGTTGTCGATCTGTTTCTGGATAATTTCGAGCCGGCGGTCCGTCGCCGAATCGCCCGTTTTCCGGCGCGCCATCAACTGGACGTGCCCGGAAATGGAGTTGAGTGGGGTTCCGATCTCGTGCGCCAGGCTCGCTGCCAGCTGGCCGGCGACGGCAAGGCGCTCCGAGCGCGCCAGGTTTTTCTGCGTTTCGAAGAGCTCCTCGTTAATGCGCGTCAGTTCTACGTTGCGCCCCGCCAGCTCCTGAGTCGCATCCTTCACCTCGCGTGCGAGCTCGTTGCTGAAATTCTCAATCCGCTCGAGCATGCCGTTCAGGTGCATCGAGAGCTGACCGATTTCATCCTCGCTCCCCGTGCGCGACCGCACGTGGAGCTGGCCTCCTTCCGCCGCTTTCATCACGCGGATCATTTCCTTAACCGGAGCGCGCACGCTCTTCAGAAAAAATCCGTGAATGACAAAAATCAGAACGATCAAGCTGAAAAGCATCAACAGGAAGTTGCTTTCCACAATGTCCTGGGTAATGACGTCTGAGCGGAGCTTTGAAACCTTGATAACAAGGCAGCCCGCCAGCGCTCCCTGCCCTCGCAGCGCCGTCGAAATGATCCAATATTTCCCGTCCCGGGTTTCAATCGTCATCTGATCCGAATTAGGGTGCTCAAACTCGTTCAGGTGGTTGGCCGCCCAGTGCACATCACTAATGCCGGGAATCGCATCCAGCTCCTGGTGCCGTCCGGAAGGATTGGTCGAGGCGAGCAGCCGGTCGGCGCCTTGATGAGTGAAGACGTCCGCTTGCCTTACGCCCGGAACGTCGTGCTGCATCTGCCGGAGAAGTGCGCCCAGCTCGCGGGGCTCTTTGAGCGCGTGATCGTTCACGAGGTTGTGAGCCGATAACCTTGCCTGCGCCAAGGCTTTCCGGTAGACTTCCTCTTCGACCGGCTGGCGCGTAAGCAGCATGGCAATGAAAGTCGAGACGGCCAGCAGGCAAACGACCGCGACCACAAAAATGATGATAATTTTGGTTTGAAGGCCCAATCGGCGGATAGAGTCAGCCGGGTGCATATTGTTGAGTGTAGGCGCTAGTGGGGCAAAATGCAACAGAAGGATGTTGCATCTAACGGAGTTAGAGGATTCCATATTATCGTGAAAACGTTCGCCATCTCGGCCCTCTCTGAGAAGGTGTGAAGAAAATGAATCTGTCATGCTGAGCCCTTCGCCCGTCATTCTGAGCGCAGCGAAGAATCTCCGTATTTCGCTCAGGATAAACTCCGCGAAGCATCTGCTTTTTGTTGGAAACAAAAGAGCGAGATTCCTCGCATTGCTCGTAATGACATCGCTGGCCGATTTTTTCACAGCTTCTGAGCGCCGAAAAACCGGCGGCCAGGGGCCGCCACCGCAATACGAGTGACATCCCATGGAGAATTCCGAGATCGCCGCCGTTTTTGAGGAGCTTTCCAATCTCGTCAGGATCCTGCAGGAAGACGGCAAGTGGGCGTTCAAAGCCGCCGCTTACGACCGCGCCCGGCGTGTGATCGAGAGCTATCCGGAGCGCCTCGCGGAAATCGCGCGCGATCCTGAGCGCAAGCTGACAGACATTCCTGGGATTGGCGCTGATCTTGCCAAGAAAATCGCCGAGCTCACCGAGACCGGGCGCCTGGAATATCATCAGGAGCAATTGAAGAAGGTACCCCGCACGCTACTGGATCTGCTGCAATTGCAGACGGTTGGACCGGCAAAGGTGCGGCTGTTTTACAAGGAGCTGAACGTAAAATCCGTGGACGAACTCGAAGCGGCGGCGAAGTCGGGCCGGCTGCGCTCGCTCGCCGGGATGAGCGAGAAGTCCGAAGCCAACATCCTGCAAGCCATCGAGGTTTTCCGCCGTGCGGCGGGACGCTTCCGGCTGGACACGGCTTACGAAACGGCGGAGGAGCTTTCGCATTATCTCCGCGAGTGCAAAGAAGTCGAGGCGGTGACGGCGGCGGGATCGCTCCGCCGCGGTCGAGAGACGGTAGGCGATCTTGACCTGCTCGTCACCGGCAGTGATCGCACGGCCATCGCAACCCACTTCCTGAAGCATCGCCGCGTAGCGCAAGTCCTTGCCAAAGGCGAGGACAAAGTTAGCGTGACGCTTGACAATGACTTGCAGGTGGACGTGCGGATGCTCGAGCGCGAGTCTTACGGCGCGGCCTTGCAATATTTCACCGGATCGAAGGAGCACAACGTTGCCCTGCGCGAGCGCGCCCGCAAGCTCGGGTTTAAGCTGAGCGAATACGGTCTGTACCGGGGCGAGAAGCCCATCGCGGGCCGCACCGAGGAGGGGGTCTACGAAAAACTCGGCCTCGCCTGGATCCCTCCCGAGCTGCGCGAAAATACGGGCGAAATCGAAGCCGCTGAGCGGGGCGAATTGCCGGACCTGATCAGTCTGCCCGATATACGCGGCGATCTGCAGATGCACACCACCGCCTCCGACGGGCATACAAGCGTTGAAGAAATGGCGGCTGCTGCCAAAAAGCTCGGCTACAAATACATTCTCATCACGGACCATTCGAAAGCCGTTACCGTAGCGCACGGACTCGACGAGAAGCGCGCCATCGAGAACATCCAGCGCATCAAGGCCGCGAGGGCGAACGTCAAGGGGATCGAAATCTGGGCGGGGGCGGAGGTGGACATTCTCGGCGGCGGCCAACTGGACTACCCTGACCCGCTTCTTCGCCAGTTTGACATCGTGCTGGCCAGCGTTCACTCGCGCATGACCCAGCCGGGCGAAGAAATGACCAGCCGTCTGCTGAAGGCACTGGAGAATCCGTACGTCCGGATTCTGGGGCATCCCACAGGGCGGCAGATTCTGCGGCGCGACCCGTTCAATTTTGACGTGGAGCGGGTTTTCAATGCAGCACGCCGGCTCGGGGTGATCCTCGAGGTGAATGGCAATCCGGAACGGCTCGACCTTTGTGATCGCCACGTGCGCCTGGCGCACGATAAAGGAATTAAAGTTGTGATTTCAACCGACGCGCATGACCCCGCGAACTTTCAGTTGATGCGCTACGGCGTTCTTACCGCGCGGCGAGGATGGATGGAGAAGAAAGACGTGATCAACTCGTACTCGGCGGCGAAGCTGCTGGCTTCCCTGCGCCCCTTGCCGGACTGAGAGTCATCGCGGCGGGTCAGCCGGGCGCGCGAGAAGTCCGTAGACCCGGGCCCGGCGCCAGCCTGCGCTGCGTGCTGAAGGCTGACGGCTGATTGCGAATTTACAAGGCGCTACATGATTTACTTTACCGAGCTCGAAAACCTTCCCGTCTTTGACGCCAAGGGCGATTACCAGGGCCGGCTGGCGGATGTGTTCGTCAACCCGAGCCAGAACGCGCTGCTCGTTGCGGCGTATCGGGTGAAAACGCCGAAGAGGAATACGTTGTGGATTCCGCACGAGCAGATTCAATCGGTATCCGTCCGCGCGGTTCAAGCCGGCGTGACCAACCCCGAGACGAGCGCCCACGCACCGGACGAAAGCCTGATTTCTGTGAAGAAGGACGTTCTCGACCAGCAGATCATCGACGTGAATCACCGCAAGGTGGAACGCGTGAACGACGTGGATTTTGACATACGGCCCGTGGATGGACACACCGAATTGCGCATCCTGGCGGTCCACGTGGGGCTTGCCTCGGCCGCGCGCCGCCTTTTGCAGGGTATTGTCTCCAAGCACAAGATCCGCTCGTTGAGCAGCCTGCTGCCGTCGCGTAATATTCCGTGGGAGTTCGTAAATTTAATCGAGCCCGACCCCGCACGCCGCCTCAAGCTGCGTATCTCTTACGACCGGCTGGCAGAGCTTCATCCCGCTGACGTGGCGGACATTCTCGAAGAGCTGAGCCGTGACGAGCAGAAGGCCGTTATCGAGTCACTTGACGACGAGACCGCAGCACAAGCCATTTCTGAGATTCCGACCCGCATGCAGGCGGCACTTCTTGAAAGCATTCCGGCGGAAAAGGCGTCCGATATTATCGAAGAGATGCCGCCGGACGAGGCGGCGGACGTGCTCCATGAGCTGCCCCCCGAGACCTCCGCCGAGCTCCTCGCGGGCATGGAATCGGACGAAGCCAACGACGTCCGTGAGCTGCTCGGGTTTGAGGAAAACACCGCGGGCGCGCTGATGACCACCGACTACCTTGCGGTGGACGATCAAGCCCCACTCGAGCGCGTGGCGGAGACGTTGCGTGCGTTCGAGGGGCCGGTTGAGTCCGTTCATCAGGTTTACCTGGTGGATCCGGGCCAAAAACTCACCGGCGCGGTTTCGCTCGCGCGCGTTCTGCTCGCGCCGTCGAGCACGCCGCTCAAGGAGCTTTCCACGGACCCCGTCATCTCCGTCCACGCACACGCGGACGAAAAGGAAGTGGTGGAGCTGTTCCATAAATACAATCTGGTGGCGCTTCCGGTTACCGGCGAAGCCGGGAATCTGCTGGGCGTGGTCACGGCCGATGACGTCCTCGAGCTGGTGGTGAAGCACAAGTAGGCTGGAGTATTCATGAGTGGTTAGGAGGGCGGGGTTTTAACCCCGCCGAAAGCTGGCATCGCTCTATTCCCTTTGTCTTGCCGGATGAGCGGCTCGTTATCATGAGCCGCTCATCCAGCAAGACAAGGAAATCTGAGGCGGCCTTTAACGGCACGGCCCAATTTTGAAAACGCTGCCGTGCCCTCCTGACTGTCGAACTGAACTTCATGAATAATCCAGGGTAGGGGAGCCGCCTACGCTCAGCAAACGGACCAAGCGTTGCCGGAGGCTCGCAAGGCCTGTGGCGCCGGGAGCGATGCGGACGGGAGGCTACGCGCTTTCCGCGCAGCAAACGGCACAGCCATAAGACGATAACCCCAAAATTGATTCCATCACTCACTGACCCAATTCCTGTCTCGTCTGTCCGCGTCTGAACCGGACCCTCATGGATCGAAAGCGCCTTTCACATTTCCGCCGCAATTTGCTGATCTTTCTAGCCGTCGTCGGCCCCGGCATTATCACCGCAAACGTAGATAACGACGCCGGCGGGATCCTCACCTACTCTCAGGCAGGAGCGGCGTTTGGGTACTCACTTCTCTGGACGCTGATCCCCATCACGGTGGCCCTCGTCGTAGTGCAGGAGATGGTGGCGCGCATGGGAGTGGTTTCTGGTAAGGGCCTAGCCGACCTCATCCGCGAGGAATACGGATTCCGAACCACGTTCTTCCTCATGCTCCTGTTGCTCGTGGCGGATCTGGGTAACACGATTTCCGAGTTTGCCGGCCTCGCTTCAGGGATGGGCGTACTGGGCGCCAGCCGTTACATTGTGGTGCCTTTAGGCGCGCTGCTGGTATGGCTGCTGGTCGTCAAAGGCACTTACCGCTTGGTGGAAAAGGTATTCTTGACGGCATGCCTCTTCTATGTGGCCTATCCTATTTCCTGCTTTCTCGCGCATCCGCGCTGGTCTCAGGCGCTGCATAACACGGTGGTTCCAAGCTTTCATTTCAATTCCGTGTACCTCTACATGACGATCGGTCTCGTGGGCACGACGATCGCGCCGTGGATGCAGTTCTATCTGCAATCCGCCGTGGTGGAGAAGGGCATTGAGGTCAAGCACTACAAACAGTCGCGCCTGGACGTCATTATCGGCTGCATGATGACGGACATCGTTGCGTTCTTCATTATTGCGGCCTGCGCAGCCACCCTTTACGTCACCGGCCACCGCGACATCAGCGACGCGGGACAGGCGGCCTTGGCATTGCGTCCGCTCGCGGGTCGCGCGGCCGAAGCCCTCTTCGCCTTCGGTCTGTGCAACGCGGCGCTCTTTTCCGCCTCCATTCTTCCGCTTGCCACCGCGTACTACGTTTGCGAAGGGCTCGGCTTAGAGGCTGGGATTAACAAGAAGCCGCGCGAGGCCCCGGCCTTTTATGCTCTCTACACTGGCCTGATCGCATTCGGCGCGCTCGCCGTCATCTTGCTCAGCGCGCAGCAACAAGTTCCGGTGATTCTCCTGACGCAGGTGATCAACGGCATCCTCCTTCCGTTCGTGCTGATCTTCATGCTGCGGCTCGTGAATCGCAAAGACCTGATGGGTGACTATCGCAATTCCCGAGTGTTCAACATCATTGCCTGGACCACTTGCGTCGTTATGATCGCGCTCACGCTATTCCTCATAGTCAGCCCGTTTTTGCCTAAGCATTTGGCTGTCTGAAGTCGCTGTAGCGGCGGCCTCTGGCCGGCGGTCTTCACGTATCAAAAACCGGCGGCCAGAGGCCGCCGCGACAACCGCGATCAATACGGGGGCGCTAAAGCTCCCGAACAGAGAACAACAGTTTGTTGCCTTCGCGGTCGATACGGTCAAGGCGGACCTTCACGCGATCGCCCAACCGGTATGCGGTGCGGCGGTCGCGGTTGACGATAGCGCGCAGCTTTTCGCGATACACCCAGTTCGGATCGCGGAAGCTCTCGATGGAGACAAAGCCCTCCACAAACAGCTCTAATAGCTCAACATAAAAACCGTGCTTGGTAAGACTGATCACGAGCGCGTCAAATTCATCCCCCATTCGGCCCGCCATAAACGTGACTTTCTTCCACTCCATCAGCTCGCGCTCGGCATCCGCCGCACGCCGTTCGCACTCCGAGGTTTCCACGGCTAAGGCATGCAGTTCCGGCACGCTAACGAATTCGCCGCCTGCATCCCGTCGCGCCGCCGACGGCGCAGACCTGCGTTGTATACCGGCCTGGCGTTTTTCGCCGGCCCTGACATTGGGCGCAGCAAGCGGCTCCCCGGCAGATGCCGCCAGCGCGGCCTTCAGGATGCGGTGGACAATTAAGTCCGGGTAGCGGCGGATGGGAGAAGTGAAGTGAGTATACGTGGGCGAAGCCAGGGCGAAGTGCCCCTCGTTTTCCTCGGAGTAGCGCGCCTGCTTGAGCGAGCGGAGCATGAGATACGATAGAATGCGCTCCTCGGGCGTCCCCGCGATGCGCTCGGTAAGACGCTGATAATGGCGCGAGGTGATTTTCAGCTCTTCACCGCTCGGCAGCTGCTCGACGCGCGGCGCCTGGGACCGGCCGTCCCCGCCGCGCACGCGAACGCGGCGCGCCGCAGGCAACTCGATCCCGAGCGAGTAGCCGAACGTGGCGGCAACTTCCTCGAATTCGATCACCTTTTTCGGGTCAGGCTTCTCATGGATCCGGTAGAGCGAGGGAATGGCGCGGCTTTCGAGATGCGCGGCCACTGCCTCATTCGCGGCCAGCATGAACTCTTCGATGATCCGGTGCGCAATGTTGCGCTCCGAGCGCGTTACGCCTGTCATCTCGCCTTGGGCGTTGAATTTGATTTCGGGTTCCGGAAGATCGAAGTCTATCGAGCCGCGCCCCACTCTCCGGCGGTTCAGGATCTTCGCCAGCTCTTCCATTCGGCCGAATTCGTCAACTAGCGGCTCGTAATCGCGGCGCGCGGCCTCGTCCCCTGAGAGGATCGCGTGAACCGCCGTGTAGGTCATGCGCTGAACACTGCGAATGACTCCTGGCGTAAGACGGCACACCAGCGTGCGCCCGCTGGTGTCAATCTCCAGGAGCGCAGACATGACCAGGCGATCGACGTTGGGATTTAGGCTGCAGATTCCGTTCGAGAGCTCGAGCGGCAGCATGGGCACGGCTCGGTCAGGAAAATAAACCGATGTGCCGCGCAGCCGGGCTTCGCGATCGAGCGCGCTTCCGGGGCGCACATAATGCGCAACGTCGGCGATGTGAACGTGCAGTAGATAACGACCGTTGGATAACGGCTCAACGTACACAGCGTCGTCAAAATCTTTGGCCGTCTCGCCGTCAATGGTGACAATGGGAAGATGGCGGAAATCCTCGCGGCCGGCGATTTCCGCTTCCGGAGCCGCGGTGGGCGCATCCGCCACCTCCGCCAGCACTTCCGGCGGGAAGCGGTGCGGCAGGTGAAACTTGCGAATCATGATCTCAACGTCCACCCCAAAGTCATCGCGGGCCCCAAGCACTTCGATCACGCGGCCCTGCGGGAGCGACCCGCGGCCGGGAAAAGATGTGATCTCAACATCCACGATAAGCCCGTCGAGGTCTCTTGCTCCCTCGCGCCGCGCGCGCTCCCGCCTTTCGGGCCCGATGCCAAACTGGCGGTTGCGCCCGTCCCGGGCGCCTGGGGTCACACGTTCTTCGCCGCGTGGAATCACGATCTCGTTCGCCATATGGTGGTCGAACGGCGCCACGTAGTTATAACGCGACCCGCAATGGAATTCGCCCACCACCGTGCGCTGCTCGCGGCGAATGACGCGGAGGATGGCGCCTTCAAATCTTTGCAGGCCTGGCCGGCGCGGATCAGGCCTCGCGCGGAAAACTTGCGCTTCCACGCGGTCGCCGTGCATCGCGCTTCCCATCGCGTGAGGGGGAATGAAAATATCCTGGCCGTCGCCCGCTCGCTCGTCGGGCACAACGAAGCCGTATCCATCACGATGGCCGATCAGACGGCCCGTCACCGTGTTTTCGCGGCCCGCGCCCGAGCCCGCCCGCGCACGGTTCGCCTTTTGTGGAATGCGCCGCATATGGAGTCGAGTGTATCATTCTCGTGGATGGACTGTGCGTTCACGGACCGTTGACCCTGAATGGCATTTCGAGCCCGCGATGGTGCTGAGGCGAACTCCAGCAGCCCGCGTTTCGTCCCATCCCATTCCCATGCCGGAGACGCCGTGCTTACAAAAATCAGAAGGTCGCTTCGATCATTGATCGCGGGCTTCGCTGGAACGATGGCCCTGTTGAGCTGCGCCACGGCCGGGGCCGTGCCCAAGCCTGCGCCAGCGTCAAACCGTCCTCGCCACGTGCTGGTGATTTCCGTTGACGGTATGAGGGCGGATGCTTACACCCATCCGGTGGCGGCTGCCGGGATTCCCAACCTTCTGCGAATGAAGAACGCGGGTAGCTTTGCGGAAGCGGTGGTCGGAGTGTATCCCTCGCTCACCTATCCATCCCATACCACGATTGTGACGGGATGCCTTCCGGCTCAGCATGGGATTTATACCAATCTCTCTTCACGGGTGGCCGGAAAGAACCCCAACGACTGGTTCTGGTTTGCCAAATCGATTAAATGCCCCACGTTATGGGACGAGGCCCGCCAGCACGGATTAACCACGGCCTCCGTGGCCTGGCCCGTCACGGCCGGGGCGGCGATTGATTGGGACGTGCCGGAGATTTGGAACCCGGCCGAGGGCATGGTGACAGATCCACTCTATGTGGCGAAGTTCATGAATCCGGTGTTCGGACTGGAGTTGCTGGGGGCGCTCGGCACGCCCGCGCCGGGTATCGATAGCGACGTGCTCCGTACCCACATCGCTGAATACGTCATCACCGAACATAAGCCGGATCTGGTTCTGGTTCATCTCGTTGACCTGGACGAAACGGAACACGCATCGGGCCCGCGCAGCCCGCAATCCGTGGCGACGCTCGGCCGGATCGACGGACACATTGGCGAAATTCTCTCCGCCTTGAAGCAGGTCGGCCGGGCAGACAACACCGACGTCTTTATCGTTTCCGACCACGGATTCCTTCCCATCAAGTGTGTGATTCATCCCAATGTGCTGCTGGTGAAGGCGGGGCTGCTGGCGGCGGACGCGAAGGGGAACATCACCGGAGGCAAGATCGACACGGTGGCCAACGGCGGCTCATTCTTTATTTATTGGCCCAAATCGCAAAACTTGCGCGCGGAGGTACGCCAGGCGCTCAAGCCGCTCTTCAACCAAAAACTCTATTGGGCGGTGCTCGGCCCGGGCGCACTCAAGGACCTGGGCGCGGACCCCGGCGCGCGCCTGGCGCTCGATGCGCCGTTGGGCGCAATGTACGATTCCGCGGGGCGCGGCGCCCTGGTCACAACCACCTCGGGCGGCGACCATGGTTACCTTCCGTTCCGCTCCGGATTGGCAGCGTCATTCATCGCCTGGGGCCCCGACATTAAACTTGGAGTTGACCTTCATCGCATTCGCATGGTCCAGGTCGCCCCGACCATCCTGAAAGCAATGGGCATTTCCGATTCAAAGTTCGGCGACGCGCCGCCGCTCGAAGACATCTGGAAATAGCGTGTCTACCTGCTCTCCAGCCATCGGGTAATCATCTCATCCGCCTGGGGCCTCCCAAGGCCGTGCGGACGAAATAAGTCTTCCCACGCTGTGTCGGGGAATCCCAGGCGAGTAAGCGCCGCCGGAAGGTGGGCGCGCACAGCGGCGGTCGGGCGGTGGCGGAGAGTCGATAGAGCGTCGAAGATGACTTGATGCTCCGGCTCCCGCCAGCGATAATTCCCCGCCCTCAGCCAGACGTCGTCATGGACAGGCCCATCCGGAAAGCCCTGGCATAATATGCGCAGGATCGCGCGCTCAGTTTGGATAACATGGGGGTCGCGACTCGCTGCCATAGAGAATTGGATTGTAGCTCCGAAGCGACAGTAACGGTGCAGCCGAAGTTAATCCGCCTTTCATCCGAAGCCTGAAAAACCGCGAAAGCGTGCCGTTCTGAGGAGCTCTCATATCGCTCTGCGGTACTCGCAAAACATGAAAATAGGGCGTAGGGGCGCTGCTTGCCGCGCCCACCGTCCAAAGGGCGCAGCAAGCGGGGCCCCTACGGTGAACGCCATAAGCCAGTTGCTTTCAAAGTTGCCCTTCGCCAATTTTCAGGACACCATGACGGCTATACATAACTTCATAAGTCCGCGGCGTTCGACTCTGTAGCGGCAGCCTCCGGCCGTCATTTCGGCGCTCCCTTCCTTCGTCTTGGCAGGCTCCGAGCGCCGCTAAAGCAAATACCCGGTCGCTGACTTATGACACTCCGCATAAAAGCAGTTTCTCGGAAACCTGCTGAGTAAACCCTGCGTTTGCTTGCGGGGAAACGACTCACGGATGGAAAACGCTCGCCCCGGCCACCACCTTTCACCTCTACTTCATCATAGCGTTTGACATTGAATGGCGAATCCCAGTACTGTATCGCCCTCTATGAATATTCTGGTACTTGGCTCTGGCGGCCGCGAGCACGCGTTAATCTGGAAGCTGCGCGAAAGCCAGAAGACCGGCGAGATTTATTGCGCTCCGGGAAATCCGGGTATCGGGCAGGAGGCCGAATGCCTGCCTGTCGATCTGTCAAACCCTGCCGACATGCTCGATCTCGCGGCTAAGCTGTGCGCCGACCTCACGGTGGTGGGGCCGGAAGCGCCGCTGGCCGCGGGTGTGGTAGACGTTTTTGAGCGGGCTGGCGCGGCGATCATGGGGCCGACGCGCGCCGCCGCCCAGTTTGAAAGTAGCAAGATCTTTGCCAAGCAATTCATGCAGCGATGCGCAGTGCCCACCGCGCGGTTCGCGGTGGCGGGCAGCTTCGAGGAGGCCATGCGAACCTTGGCGGACTTCCCCGCTCCGGTGGTGATCAAGGCCGACGGTCTCGCGGCGGGTAAAGGCGTCGTGGTCGCCAAGACCCGTGAAGAGGCGGAGCAAACCATCGAGGCGTTTATGCGCCAAATGCAGCTTGGCCGGGCGGGTGAGCGCGTCGTGATCGAGGAGGCGCTCTCGGGTGAAGAAATCTCTTTTATTGTGCTGACGGATGGGCGAAGCGTCCTGGCGCTCCCTCCCTCGCAGGATCACAAAGCCCTGCTCGATGGCGGCCTCGGGCCGAACACGGGCGGCATGGGCGCCTATAGCGACGACGCGCTCCTCAACGAGAACTTGAGGGGTGACGTCATGCGGAGGATCGTAGGGCCAACTCTCGCCGGCATGAACGCCGAAGGTATTGCCTACCGGGGATTTCTCTACCTTGGCCTTATGCTCACGGCAGCCGGGCCACAGGTGCTCGAATACAACGTCCGGATGGGGGATCCGGAAGCTCAACCCGTGCTGATGCGGCTGCGGTCAGATTTAGCAGATCTGCTTTCTTCCGCGTGCGACGGGACCTTGGGCGCACGCGATCCCCACTGGAGCCCAAACCCGTCCGTGTGCGTGGTGTTGGCTTCCGAGGGATACCCGTCGAACCCCATGACGGGAGCCGTTATTACGGGATACGACCTGGCGGAGAACATGGTGGGCGTAAAAGTTTTCCACGCGGGCACGGTTTTCAAGGACCACCGACTGCTCACCGCCGGCGGCCGGGTCCTTGGAGTCACGGCGAGCGGTGAGGACCTGGAAGCGGCTATCCAGCGCGTCTATCTGGCGGTGAGCAAGATTCGGTTTGACGGCATGCAATACCGCCGTGACATCGCGGTCAAGGGATTGGCCCGCTATAGCGCTCCCCCTCACGAGGACACACCCGGACCCGCCGTGACAAAGCCTGGTTGAGAGAAAAACCGTGAGAGAAAATAGCCGGTCACGGGCATTCCGCCGACACGCTGCCGGCACGGCGGCACCGGCGTTACACCTTCCGCGCGAGACTGCCTAGCGGAATCACCCGCCGGCCGAAGGTATCATTCGTTACTTCGGCGAATGACGTGTACAACGCGATGGCACCGCAAGCCAGTCCCACCCAGCCCCCGATGCGCTGGTAGCGGACACCGGCCCCCAGCGAGCCCGCCGCGAGCAAGCCGTAAGTAATCCAAAGTGTCAGGAATACCAGCCAGAGCGCCACGTTGAGACGAAATGTGGACACCCACATGTAGAGCGTAAACACGCCCCACAGTAACAGGGTCACGCCCAATCCGGCGTTGCCGGGTGATTTCAGCCATCCGGCGTTCAAAGTCCACAGCAACAATGCATACCACCACCAGAATGTTCCATAGGAAATGAAAGCCACGGTCCCAAACGTGTTGCCATTTCTGTATTCGAGGATGCCTGCGATGATCTGCGCCGCGCCACCGTAAGCAAACGCCAGAGGGATCACGGCGTTTGTGGCCGCAGCAGGCAGCAACGCGGCGTTCAAAAGGCTCAGCAAAACGGTGGTCAGCCCGAAACCAGCGAGTCCCAAAGGCGCGGGATTGGCCATTCGGGGTATAGCCTGCGCAGTCGTTGCCATATAAGCATTTCCCCCTGTAAAAGTGATCACCCCGCCACCTTGACGGCTTCCCACCCGGCCGGCGATCGAGGTCTCTCCTCAAGCGCCGTGCCGCAGGCGCACGGGCGCCTTCGATGCGTCGCCCACGGCTATTCTCCCGCCCGAGGAACGGCGTGGCGGGAATCATAATATGGGAGAATCCGGATGTAAAGCGAGCTGTGGTTTTGGCAGGTTGCTGAAAAACTCCATTTAACTGTGATTCTGAGCGAAGCGAAGAATCTGCTTTTTTGTTGACTCTACAGCTTGCGAGATTCTTCCTTCGCTTCACTCAGGACCGCCTTCGGCGCCTCAGAATGACATGCTCAAGGAGTTTTTCAGCAGCCTGTTGGGCTATCGAAACACAGACTGTGGAGCACGGGCGTCCCTGGCGCGCAAGTTTCATACGCGCCAGCAAATCAACTTTAGCTCCGTCATTTCCTCTACGGCGTAGCGTGGTCCTTCGCGGCCAATACCGCTCTTCTTGACGCCGCCGTATGGCATAAGGTCCACCCGGTACGCCGGAACGTCGTTTAGAATTACGCCACCGAATCGCAGAGCACGGGCAGCGCGAAACGCCCTTCCAATGTCCTGGGTGCACACCCCCACCTGCAAGCCAAATTCGCCTGAATTGACGCGATTGATCACATCCTCCAGCTTCTGATAGCGGTGCAGGACCACGACGGGACCAAAAACCTCCTTGCAGCAGACGTCGAGTTCAGGCATCGCATTGGCGATGACGGCTGGCTCGATGGTCGCGAGCTTCCGGCCTCCGCCGGTCAAAATTTTTGCCCCGGCGCGCCGGGCCGCTTCGATCCAGGAGCTCACACGCGCCGCCGCATCCTCGTTGATCAGCGAAGAAATCTCCGTGCTGTCGTCCATCGGATGGCCTATCTTCAATGCGCGCGTTTTATCGACAAATCTTGACTCAAACTCGTCCGCAATCTGCTCGTGCAGGTAGACGTTCTGAACGGAAATGCACACCTGGCCGGAGTGGGAAAATCCGCCCGTGACGGACCGCGGTACCGTCGTATCCAGGTCTGCATCCGGCTCGACGATCAAGGATGAATTGTTGCCCAGCTCGAGCCCAATCTTCCTCAAGCCCATTTTCGAGCGGATCGTTTCACCGACGGCGACGCTGCCGGTGAAGGTTATCATCGCCACGCGATCGTCCGAAGCGATCCGTTCTCCCACCGTCTCACCCGCGCCGGTCACAACGTTGTAAGCGCCCGCCGGGGCGTTGGCCTCTTGGACGAGGCGCGCGAGACGCAGCGCGCTCAACGGTGTATTCTCGGACGGCTTGTGAACCACGCTGTTGCCGGCGGCGAAGGCGGGTCCAATTTTGTGCAGCGCCAGATTCAGCGGGAAATTGAAGGGCGTAATCGCTCCGATGACGCCCAGCGGCTCGCGAACCGTGATAGCCCAGCGGCCCTTGCCCGTAGGCGCGGCTTCGAGAGGAATCGTTTCGCCGCGCAGGCTGCGCGCGGCGTCGGCGGACGCGAGCAAAGTTTGCTGGCTGCGCTCAGCCTCGGTGCGCGCCTCCCGGATCGGCTTGCCCGTTTCGCTGGTAATGAGCCGAGCGAATTCTTCCGCGTCCCGGGCAAGCAACTGCCGCACGCGATCGAGGAGATCAGCGCGCTCGTATAACGTCAGAGCCGCCATGGCCCGCGCGCCCGCCTGCGCCGCAACGATGGCGCGCTCGATGGTGGCTTCGTCCGCGTCGTAGACATCGCCCACCGGCGTCCCGTCATACGGCAGGCAGATGGTGCGCACGGATCGCGTCCTGACCGGCTCTCCGCCGATCCACATGGGAAATTCCTCCCGGGCGATTGAGAGTGTAGACATAGGATTCCTCCCTTACGCGGAGCAACGGCAGCGCACTAAACATCTTCCCACACTCTAAACCCCCTCTACCCTTCCCCGCAAGACCGTGAGAGAAGCCTTCGGCAGGGTGAACGACGCATCCGCGCCGCCCGCCAAGCTGGACGTGACCGGCGGACCGTCCGGGTCCGCGTGGCCATCGCGGCCTTTCGCGTGCCACTGGTATTGCTCGCGTCCGAACGTTACCCTCGTCACGGGGCCGGCAAAGAAGCCCCGCGCTTTCCCATCTCCATCGGCAAAACCGGCACGCACCGTATGAGCATTTTCCTGGTCGCGGTTGACGATCATCAACGCCCATTGATCATCGGGGCGGCGCACGGCGTAAATGCCAAGCAGGTCGCGGCCCGAACCGTCCTTGAGGTCACAGGACGCTCGATAAGTCTCGTGCATCTCATCCCCAGGTTTCACCCATTCGAGGTTGATCAGCCTCGCCGCAAAGTATTGCGAGGTGTTTTGCTTGATGTGGTAATCCTTGTCCGCATTGAACATGCCAAATGTGCCCCAGCCGTGGCATCCACGCCCGAGCGGACGAGGAAAGAAATGAAAATAATAGAGCGCGCTGCCGCCCGCGGTGAGAAAGGCTCCTGCGTATTCGGCGAGCCAGAGTGCGCCGAAGATATCCACGAACGACTGGTTGAGGTTCCAGGAGAGGTTGCTCTCCGTAATAAACAGCGGGACGTTGGCCGGCACGCCGTCATCCCGCCAGACTTGAAGGATGTGGCTGACCAGCTCGGGCTCACGGTAAATGTCGCTCCACGTCGTGCCGCATGGATCGAGCGGGTAATGCTCGAAGGACATAAAGGCCAGGTCCTCAATCCGTCCGTGGGATTTCAAGTAATCCACAAAGCGGCCTAGCCAGGAGGTTCGGCCCTGCGCGTCCGGCCACATCTTGATGTCCTCGTTGACGCCCGTGAAGATGGGTCCCCCGAGCTTTGCCTCGGGAACCAGCCTGTGGATCGCCGTGGCAAACTGCAAATAGAGCGCCGCGTAGTCTTCCGGCATCGCGTATTGCCCGTCCGGCTCCTCGCCCATCTCAACGTAGCCGACTGGGTAACGGCGCTTCTTAAGATAGGCGATTTCCGCCGCCGCGTTTTCAGGCGTGCCGTAGAGCATCGCAATCGGGACAATGGCCGGCAAGTTGTTCGTGACTCCGCTGGTGAAGAAGAGATCGAAGCCGGTTTGATCGCCCGCGTGTTCATCCAGATCGGCCTCGGAATGCCAGGGATCGATCGATGAGCAGTACGTGGCCGTCTGGTTCTGGTCGGGCGAATGCTGAACCAAATCCACCAGGCGGCCGTCGCCCGCGAGCGTGCCCACGTAAAGCTCGGTGATGGCGTAGCCCACTCCGTGGCGCGGATCGCCCTGGCCGTGCGTGCTGAAGGTGTTTGAAGACTCCGTCATCAGAATTCGAAGAAACCGCAGCGAAATGGGAGACAAGCTGAGCTTCAGCGTTACCGTGCCGGCGCTGCCCTCGCGCACCACGCCATTCGGAAACGCGGTCCACACGCCGCCGGTAGGGTCATCCATGGCGCTTCCCGTTCCGGTCCAATAGTCAATGGTGTAAGCGCGGGCGTAAGGCTCAGCCCAGTCAATGCGGATCGCGCCCACTGCCTGGGTGTTACCCAAATCGACCACCACCCACTGTGGATGGAGCGAGTCGGGCTCGCCTGTATACCCCTCGGTAAGATACGGATTGCTCTTCCAGTAGGAATCCGGGTTCCCATCGTTCAGGCGGGAGTAGTTGCCCGTGCTTCCATTATTCCGAGTATTTCCGCGGTGGGGCAGCGGATAACCGTAAGAGTGGCGAATAAACTCCGCAGGTTCCGCGCTGCCGGTGAAATAGCCGCTCTTGGTTGACGGATCGCTCCAGGTTCCGTTTGGGTTCCAGTGCCACGCGGCGATCTGCAGCTCCGTGTTCTGGCGATACGTCATCGGACCCCATCCGGCCGCCAAACATTGCTCAATAAGAGGTGTTTGATATAACTTCTCAACCGAGCCATAGTCGAGGATATCAATCGACGTCCCGAGCGCCCGATGCGGGCTGAATGAGTTGGTGGCGTGAGCCACATCCACCCGAACGGTGGCCTGGCGGGCGGGATCAGTGCTTGCGGAAGCGGTGGCAGCCTGATCCGCAGGGGGCACCGGCGGTGGAGCTGCGGCGTCGATTGGGGCGGCAGCCAGCACCGCGGCAGTGGTCACACCGGCCAGAAACTCGCGACGCGTAAACGCCCGGCCTTCGCCTGAAAGCATTTCACTTTTCATGTCGTCTCCTATCGAGGATTACAAATTGCTGTGGATTACACATTATAGTGGCAGCTTTGGCTGCAGCGGCGCTTCCTATGGGCTGAAAGTCAAACCTGGGCGCACCGGTCACGATGAAATGGTGGTACCATAGCCGGTTCGCTTTTCCATTCCTACGGAGGAGGAAATTTTATGCCTCGCAAAAATCTTTCACGCCGCGCGTTTATGCAGACAACGGCCAGCGGAGCGCTGGCCGGTACATTCTTGTTGGAGCCCGGACGGATCGCCGCCGGCGAGCGCCCTGTGCCTCCCAGCGACACGATCCGCCTGGCCATCATTGGCTGCGGCATGCGCGGCGGCGGGGTGTTGCCCACCGCCATCCGGTTGCCCGGCGTTGAGTGCGTCGCGGCTGCCGAACTGTGGGACGGCCGGGCGACTCTCGCCCGGCAGATTGTGGGCAAGCCGATCCCGACCACACGACATTACCAGGAACTGCTCGACCGCAAGGACATTGATTGCGTTTACGCGCCGGTCCCGGACCACTGGCATAAGAAGATTGTGATTGATTGCTGCAAGGCGGGCAAGGACGTCTATATTGAAAAGCCGATGACGCACACCGTCGAAGAAGGGTTCGAGATCATCAAGGCGGCGAAGGACAATAACCGCATCGTGCAGGTCGGCAGCCAGGAACCGAGCTCGGTGGTCTACCAGAAGATGAGGGAATTGTTTGCGCAAAATGCGCTGGGCGACCTGTGCCTGGTGGAAGCGCAAATGGGCCGCAATGATTATTGCGGCGCCTGGGGCTATACGATTCCGCCAGACCTTTCCCCGGCCAACCTGGACTGGGAGACGTGGCAAGCCCCTGCCGCGAAGCACGTGCCGTTCAACAAAACGCGCTGGACGCGATGGCGCTGCTTCAGCGATTACGGCGAAGGTATTCCAGGAGACCTTTTCGTCCACCACCTCACGGGCATCCATTACTCGCTCGGCATCACCGACCCGCCCAAACGCGCGTTTACGCAGGGCGGCCTTTACCGGTGGAAAGACGGCCGCGACGCTCCGGACGTCATGACCACGGTTTACGATTATCCCGGCTTCAGCCTCACGCTGCGCGTGACGCTCAACACGGATACCGGCGAGGGCTTCCACTTCATGGGCGACCACGGTATCCTGGCCGTTGATGGCGTTGAGAATCCCAGCGGATTTTCCATTACGCCTCAGGATGGCAAGAACCACAGTCCGTGCACGCCGGGATGGCCTAGCCCTATGGGGCAAAACTATGACCGCAGTTGGTACCGGGAGCACTCTACGGCACCAGGGGCGGCGAAGCTGATTCCGACGGAGAGCTACGAAGTTCCGCCGCATTACGATTCAACGCGCGAGCACTTGTGGAACTTCTTCCAGTCGGTGAAGACGCGTCAACCCTCGATCGAAGGACCCGAATTCGGCAACGCGTGCGCCATCGCCTGCCACATGGCTAACCATTCCTACTTCAAGCAATCGGTGGCCGTTTGGGATGCGGACGCGCGAGAGATCAAGAGCGCGTAGCCTCGCAGCCCACCTCGCCGCTGGCACGGTTGATTCAGCGGCTCGCGCAAAGTTTGCCGGGTGAAAAGGCAATCGTGTAGAATTGATTGCCTGATCATGCCCTCATTCCTCGACCGGCTGAACCCGGCGCAACGCAAAGCCGTAGAGTTGACGGAGGGGCCCCTCCTGGTGCTCGCCGGGGCCGGCAGCGGCAAGACGCGCGTCATCACCACGCGCGTCGCCCACTTGATCCTTAACCTTGGCGTCGAACCGGCGCGAATCCTCGCCGTAACGTTCACCAACAAGGCCGCCGCCCAAATGAAGGAGCGAGTGGCGGCGCTGCTTGACGGCGGAGGCGTGGACGGCAGCCCCACGATTTCCACCTTTCATTCATTCTGCGTGCGCGTCCTGCGGCGCGACATCGACCGGCTGGGATATCACCGCGACTTTTCCATCTACGATGAAGACGATCAGCAGCGCCTGATGAAGGCTTCGACGCGCGAGTTGGGCCTCAGCGAGGAAGCGCTTCCGGCGCGAGCGGCGCAGTCGCGCATCAGTCACGCCAAGAACCGCGGCATTTCACCGGCGGAGCTCTACCGCCAGGCCGCCGACGCGACCACGGAAAAGCTGGCTTCGGTTTACGAGCGCTATGAAAAGAAGCTGCGCGAATCCAACGCCCTCGATTTTGACGACCTGCTGCTCAAAACAGCCGAACTGTTTGACCGCGCGCCGGACATTCGCGCGCGCTACAACGAATGGTTCCGCTATCTGCTGGTCGACGAGTATCAGGACACCAACCGCGTGCAGTACCGGCTCATCCGGGCGCTAACCGAGGACCATCAGAACATCTGCGTGGTGGGTGACGAAGACCAGTCGATCTATCGGTGGAGGGGCGCGGACATCGAAAACATCCTGAGCTTTGAAAAGGATTTTCCGCGCGCGCAGATCATCCGGCTTGAGCAGAATTACCGCTCGACGCAGCTTATCCTTGACGCGGCGTCGGCGGTGGTCGCGCACAACCGGGCGCGCATCGGGAAAAAACTCTGGTCGGACCAGACTGAGGGCGACCGAGTTGCTCTCTACGCGGCTTACGACGCGGACGAAGAGGCGCACTTTGTAACCGATGATCTTGCGAGCGCGCTCGCCGCGAATCCCGAAGCCACGGTGGCGGTGCTTTACCGCACCAACGCGCAATCCCGGCCGTTTGAAGAGGCGCTGCGGAGAAATGGAATTGCTTACCAGATGGTGGGCGGTTTCCGGTTTTACGAGCGCGCCGAAGTCAAGGACGCCATGGCCTACGCGCGGCTGGCGGTCAACGCGCGCGACTCGGCGGCCTTCCTGCGAATTGTCAACGTGCCATCGCGCGGCGCCGGCGCCTCCACGATTGCCGCCTTGCAGTCTTCCGCCCAGCGGCGAAGTATCAGCTTGTGGGAAGCGCTTGACGAGGGACTTCGCGAAAACAGCCTTCCACCGCGCGCGCACAAAGCCATGCGGTGCTTTCACGACATCGTAAGCCGCCTCGCGGCCGACCACACGGCCCTGACGCTGAGCGAGTTTTTCAAGGCCGTTCTCGACCGCACGGGATATCTGAACATGCTTGAAACGGAAAACACTCCTGAGGCGCAGGGACGGATTGAGAACCTGCAGGAGCTGGTGAACGCCGCCGCGGAAGCCGAGGGACGAGGGGAAGCGCTCGCGGAGTTTCTCGACCACGCGGCCCTTCTGTCGGGCGCCGACCAATATAACGAACATTCGCGGGTGACGCTGATGACCCTGCACACCGCCAAAGGGCTCGAGTTCAACACCGTCTATCTCGCCGGGTTGGAAGAAGGCCTGTTCCCACATAAGCTGTCACAAATGGAAGACGCCGCGATCGAAGAGGAGCGGCGTCTTTGCTATGTCGGAATGACGCGCGCGCGCGAACGTCTGGTGCTCACCTGGGCTTCACACCGCCGCGCGTACGGCGAGGATTACTTGCGGACGACACGCCCCTCCCGCTTTCTGAGCGAACTCCCGTCCCCGCTCATCGAGCCGGTTTCTTCCAATGCAGGAGCGCCCAAGACGAAGTCGGTCTGGGGCGATGCGGTGAATTCGGTGGCTGGCATCCACGATTTTTTCGGCAAAAAGCAAGGTCCTGCGCTGGGGGGACCAGGCGGGCGGTCCGGCGGCTGGAAGCTGGGAGTGCGCGTCCGCCATCCCAAATACGGATTAGGAACGATCGTGGATTCCGAAGGCGACGGCCAGGATTTGAAACTCACCGTCAGCTTCCCCGGCTACGGAAGAAAGAAACTAATTGAGAAATATGCATCGCTCGAACGGGCGTGACAGTTGAATCATTTTTTCATTGGGTGGCCGCGTGAAAAAGATATGAATCGAGGAAATGCCAGATATGGAGATCAAAAGAATGGGCTCGCAACCTTCCGCCAAGGGACCCTCAGAATGGTTCACCGGTACGGTACGGATCAATCCACTCTTTCAGGCGTCCGATCCGGCGCGTGTTCAAGGCGCAAGCGTAACTTTCGAGCCCGGCGCGCGGACCGCATGGCACAAGCACCCGTTGGGCCAGACGCTCATCGTCACGGCGGGCTGCGGCTGGGTCCAGCGCGAAGGCGGATCGATTGAAGAGATCCGGTCTGGCGATGTGGTCTGGTTTCCACCCGGCGAGAAGCACTGGCACGGGGCCACGCCGGCCGTCGCCATGACGCACATCGCCATTCAGGAAAAGCTCGACGGTAAGGTGGTCGACTGGATGGAAAAGGTCAGCGACGCGCAATATCGCAGGTAACCGTACCCATTTGAAATGCGCTTATACACGCGGACATACGTCCGCGACGCCCCGTGTTGTAGCGGCGGCCTCTGGCCGCCGGTCTTTACAATTGAAAACCGGCGGC